>DNAS01000132.1:14161-15064 GCA_003485185.1 Phycisphaerales bacterium
CCGGCGGCCCGAAGTCCGTCCCCTCGACGATGCCCAGCGGCGGGCCCGAGGCGGGGATCTGTTCGAAACGGTCGTCGCGGCGGGTGTAGAACAGCAGGGGCCCGTGCCCGGCCGACGCGTAGCGCAGACTCGCGGCGGGCAGATCGAGCGTGCCCAGGAAACACGTGACGAACCGCCCGCTGTCGAGGTCGGCTGCGAGCATGTCGTTGGCGGCGCCCAGCACCGCCGCGGGGTCGGGCTCACCGCGCCCGACGGCGCGGAGGATGGCGCGGGTCTCTGCGATGATGAGGGCCGGTCCGATGCCGTGCCCCGTCGCGTCGGCCACCGAAAGCATCCACCGCCCGTCCGCCCGCGGGACGAAGTCGTAGATGTCGCCGCCCGTCTCGTCGGCGGGGCGGTTGAAGCCCGCCACGTCGAATCCCCCGCCGCGAGGCGATTCCTTCGGAAGCAGGTCGCGCTGGATGTCCCGCGCGATCCGCATGGCCCGCTCCATCTGCTGCTTGGCGAGGAAGTGCTCGATGAGCCTCGCCCGCTGGATGGCCACCCCCGCCTGCGCGCCGAGCGTTTCGGCGAGCAGGACGTCGTGGTCGTCGAATGCGCCGCGGCGCTTGTTGAGCACCTGGAGCACGCCCACCAGGCTGCCGTCGTAGGCGAACAGGGGCGCCGAGAGGATGTTCCGTGTGCGGAAACCCGTGCGGCGGTCCACGTCGGGGTTGAACCGCGCGTCGGCGTAGGCGTCGGGCACGTTGATTGTCCGGCGCGAGGCAATCGTCGCCCCGCAAATGCCCGCGCCGGCCGGCACGCGAAGCTCGTCCAGTCCCGCGGCGATCCGGCTGACCAGCTCGTCGGCGGCGCTGTCGTACAGAAGCAGCGTCGCGCGTTCGGCGTGCAGCAGTTCCATAC
>DNAS01000132.1:15173-20304 GCA_003485185.1 Phycisphaerales bacterium
GGTTCCATACTCCGCGCGATGATCAGTTTCAGCAGGGAGTCCAGGTCCTCGGTGGCGACCATGGCTCGGCTGATTTCCAGCACCTTGGCCAGGTCGTCTGCCTGCTTGTCCGGACGGCTCGTGGTCATGGGTTCACCCCGCGGCGACGGGGAAGGTGATTCCGCCCTCGGGGAAGACCGTCACCCTTTGCGGGCCGTCGCCCAGGATCGCGCGGGCGGCGTCGGCGGCCTGCTCCACCGTGGCGAACAGTTCCAAGCCTGGGAAACTGCCCAGCGTCTCGTGCAGCGTCGGAGAGACCAGGAAGATCGGGTTGCGATGCACCGCCTGCACGGCCATGCGGATGAAGAACGCCGCGTCTCCCGCCAGGTGGGGCAGGAGGCGCGTGATGAGCGAGGAGATCGCCTCGCTTCCGAGCGTGCGGATGGTCCGCCGCGTCCAGGCCGGGCTCAGCGGCCAGCGGGGGATGTTCATCCCTTCCGTGCCGCCCTCGCACCGCGCCAGGCAGACGATGACGCCGTTGGGCCGGGCCGCCCAGCGCGTGTTGGCGATGCACTTGAACGACTGCCACAGGTCGTGGTCGCGCGGCGCGGCGTTGGTGATGAGCACGTCGGCCCGCTCCGGGACCACCACCCCGCACGCGACGGCGCACCGCTTGGCGAGCATCTGCTGCGTCGGGAGCACCTCCCCCGCGCCGACGAAGGCGGGGCGGTCATGGTCGTCCAGAAGGTACTGCACCGAGAAGCTCGTTCCGTGCGCCTGGTCGATCAGTTCCCCCGCGTCGTCGATGGCCTGGCGCATCGAATTCTGCTCCCGCGCGGTTCCCGCCAGGGCGCGAGGCGTGCGCGAGACTCCCAGCCGGTGCAGGGCGCGGATGGTCTCCAGGCTCGCGCAGCCGGGCACGAGCATCTTGTATCCGCCGCCGAACCCCGCCTGGAGATGCGCGCTGACCGAGGAGACGAGAATCCGCAAGTCCGCATCGAGCAGACCGCGGTCGATCTCGACGTCGAGCCGTCCGGCCCGGCCCACGCGGACGTGCGCCCCGCGCGTCTGCCAGGGGTTGCACCGCCAGCGGATCGCGTCGGCCAGCGGGCCGATTTTCGCCCGCGCCTGCTCCGCCGTCATCGGCGGGTGCATGCCCGACGCCACGACGATCTCAAGGTTCTCGTCGCTGACCTCCGCGTGGTGCATCTCCCGCATGATCAGCTCGAGGATTTCCGACAGGGGGCTGGTGCGGGTGAGGTCTTCCACGACGATCGCGATGCGTCCCTTGCGCCGGGCCTGGAGCAGGCGCCCCAGCGGCGGGCCCGACGTCGGCTGGTTCAGCGCCCTGGCCAGGTGCTGCTGCCAGTCGTCCGGCGCGGCGCGCAGCGACGCCTTGGCTATCTGCTGCACGCGCCAGTTCTCGGGCAGGGCGAATTGCAACTCGCCCGCGCCCCATGGCACCGATACGTCCGGCATTCAGGACAATCCTTTCGACGAGGGCTTCGCATGCGCGGGCATCCGTCGCCCGACCAGGACATGATAAACCCGCAGCGGCTCGGGAATCGACACGAAATCGCCGAATCCCGCGCGCGACATCAGCTCCTGGAGCCGCGCGGGGGAGCGGTGGATCATGTGCAGCCCGAAGACGCGCCGGAAGAAACGGTCCGTGCCGTGGCGGTTCGACAGGCTGTTGAAGACGATCGGCGCGCCGTCGGGCATGACGGCCGCCACCGCCGAGGCGATGTCCACGATGTGATCGTCGTCCAGGTACTCGCAGATGCCGATCATCTTCACCACGTCCGGCGGGGTGTCGAGCATCTGCTGCACGTCGCGCACGTCGCCCTGGAGGTACCGCACACGATCGGCGACGCCGGCCTCGGCCGCCAGCTTCAGGCCGTACTCGAACGCGTCGGTGCTGATGTCCACGAGCGTCGCGCGGCTGGGGCGGCGGGCCTCGTGGAGGGCGTCGATGATGATCCGCCCGGGCCCGGCCCCCAGGCACAGCACGTGGGCCGGGTTGCTCGAGGACTGGTCGATCAGCCGGGCCAGCAACCTGCCCGCCAGGCGGCGGCGGTTCCGCAGCGCCATCGGCATCGTGCCGCTTCCGACGAGAATCTTGTCGGCGATCTGCTTCGGCCGCCCGTCGTAGCTGATGACCATGCTTCGCCATCCGCCGGGGTCGGCCCAGTTGGCGGCCGCAAGCTCGCTCTTTCCGAACCGCAGCAGCGCCCGGATGAACCCGGCCGGCAGGTAATTGGCCAGGGGATTGGTCACGGCTGCCTTGATCGCCCGCGCCACCGGCCCGACCCGTTCGAACGGGATGTCCTCAACCCACGATTCCATTCGCTGACTCCTGGGAAGCTGTCTTTCCCGCCCGGCAGTATACGCGTCGCCGGCCCGGCACGCCACCCCGCCGCCCGGCCGGAAAAGCGCGCTAAAGTTTTCGCGCCCCGCCCGCCGATATCTGCTGTGTCGCTGAGTGAACCGTCGTCTCGAGACGATCTGCCCGAGGATATGTGCCATGACCAAACGTGAGACCATCGACGAAATCGTCACTCTGAACCCGTCGGCCCAGCCGGAGTTCCTGGCCCAGTTCGAGGATTCCGAACTCGAGCGGTACCTGGACCATCTCCGCCTGGCCCGCCAGCCCAGGCTCCTGGGCGACGCCAGCCGGTACGAGCGGTACTTCACCGCCGTCTCCGCCGCCATCGAAACGCCCGCGCTCGAGGCCCAGGCCGACGAGCCCGAGGCCGTCGAACCTGCCGAAGAGCACGCGGAGTTGGCCCTCGTCGGGGCCGCCGCCGGGCCAGGCGGGGATACCCAGGATTCGCCCTTCGCCATCGCGCAAGAGGAGTCGTCCAACTGGCTGTTCTGAGTTTTTGGCACCAATCCGTGCTGTCTTTACCCTCAGGCCGCCCCGGCGCTCACCGGGGCGGTCGATTTTTCCGCGGAAGGCGAAAGGGCATTGACAAGCTCCGTGGAAAACAACCGTTTCCGGAATGGGTGGCACGCTTTGCTCGCAAAGCGTGTTGCGAGAATTTTCCCAGAACACGGCTTGCAAGCAAGCCGTGCCACCCTTTCTTTTGGATGTTTTCTACAGAGCAGCATTGACAAATTTCCCGCACGGGATATAGTACCCGTCCCGCGTGCAGCCGGCGGGGACCTCCCGGCGGCGCACGGGGCTTGCCGCCAGGCCGCCGACGCGGTAAGATAAAGTGAAATCCCGGGGCCGTAGCTCAATTGGTTAGAGTACCGGACTGTCGATCCGGATGTTGCGGGTTCGAATCCCGTCGGCCTCGTTAGACCAAGACTCGCCGAACCGGCGAGTCTTTTTTTGCGCCAAGCGACCGATTGTGCCCACGGGATTCAAACCCGCGAATTTCGGCAACAGGCCGTCAGAGCTTTCGCGTGCGTTCCAGGACGGTTTTCAGGTCGGCGCAGAGCTTGTCCACCTGACGGTCCTTGAGGTCCAGGATGTCGCGCAGCGCCTCGCCGATGGCGGGGATGTATTTCTCGATGTAGCTCCGCTTCTTGAGCTCCTGGCGGACGCGGACCGTCTTGCGGATGTGCTGGCCGAGTTTGCGCCCGCACTCCTGGAGCGCCAGGCGAAGCTCCTTGAGCACCTCGGGGTAGGAGGCGACGGCCTCCTTCGACTCGCTGGTGAACGGAACCCACACCGAGGCCATGTGCACCACGATCGTCAGCGGCCCCGAGGGCAGCGCCCCGCGCGATTGCGTCAGGCCGTACGACTTCCAATTGGTGGCGGTGACGGCCTTGGTGATCGCGCACGCGCCCTGCTGGTAGAGCAGCGGCACGCGGTTGGCGAAACGGATCAGGCGGGCGAGTTGCCCCTGCTCCTGCTGCTCCTGTTCGACGGCCTTCGCATGGGCGGCATGGACGTCGTCGGAGTCGTCCTCGTCGCCGTCGTTCGTCCCGGCGGCTGGGGCGGGGGGCGTTTCGCCTTCCGGCCGGCCGTACGCCACCGCCGCCTCGATGAGGAACGGGTTTCCGCGATAGACGGCCGGGCGGCGCGTCGTCGCCGTGAAAAACTCCGCCGGCACGACCTGCCTCAGCCCGGCGATGAGCTGCTCCTCGCCGATAGGCACCACGCAGTCGGTGGCCGGCGCGAGGATCTTCGTCTTCTGGACGGCGTGGTAGATGGCCTTGGCGTCGTCTCCGCCCATGCTGCGGACCCGCGCGTTGTCGCGGATTCCGGCCGTCGCGAGAATCTCCTTGGCCACGCGCGGCGAGACGCGCGAGAACTCGCTCGTCAGGAACTGCCGGACGCTCTTGGCCCGCGTGTCCTGGAGCATTTTGATGAGCACGCCCAGCTCCACGCCGTACGGGTGCGGGCGGATTTCCCTCGGCAGGGGCGGCAGGACCTTCACGCCCGGTTCGTAGCGGGCCTCGCGCCCGTCGGGGGCCTTGTAGACCAGCGTCACGTGCGGGTTGGCGATGGCCGTCTGCTCCAGGTAGTCGTCCACGCTCTGCCGCCCGCGCTGGTACTTGGCCTCCAGCTCGATCTCCACGCGCGTGCCGTGGGGGCGGTCCCAGCCGATCTCGGTGTCGGTGATGATGTCGGGTCGGTTGCTCCGCGTGTCGATCTGAAGTTCGTAGAAGTGGGCCTTGCCCCGCCCCCGCGTGCTGGAGGTGATCCGCACCGGCCGGCCCGTCGTCAGCAGGCCGTACATCCCGGCGGCCGAGATGCCGATTCCCTGCTGCCCGCGGCTCATCCGCAGGCGGTGAAACTTGCTGCCGTACAGGAGCTGCCCGAAGACGTTCGGAATCTGTCGGCGGACGATGCCCGGGCCGTTGTCGGTCACGATCACCTTGAAGTGCGTCTCGGAAAGCTGGGCGATCTCGATTTCCACCACCGGGGCGATGCCCGCCTCCTCGCAGGCGTCCAGCGAGTTGTCCACCGCCTCCTTGACCGTCGTCAGCAGCGCCTTGCGCGGGTTGTCGAAACCCAGCAGGTGGCGGTTCTTGGCGAAGAACTCGCTGACGGAGATGCTCCGCTGGGCCTTGGCCATGCTCTCGGCCGTGGCGTATTTCGGCGCCTTGGCGGGCGCGGATGGCGGGATTTCGCTGGCGGGCGGCGCCGCTTCTGCCGGCTGCGGCGGGGGCGCTTTGACGGGGTTCATCGGGGCGT
>DNAS01000132.1:20443-24922 GCA_003485185.1 Phycisphaerales bacterium
CGGCGGGGGCGCTTTGACGGGTTTCATCGGGGCGGATCTGGCCTTCGCGCCGATTTTTCCCGCGGGCTTGGTCGCCCGTTGCGGGCGGCGCTTGGCGGAGGATTTCCGGGTCGTTTTCTTTGCCATCCGTGGCGTCCCTCTGCTGGGCGGTCGGAGCGGCCGGCCGCGGTTTTCCACGAAAATACTGTAGGTTTCACATCTCTCCGCGTCAAGACGGCGAGGCGGCAAAGATGTTCTGGAGCACCCAGCGGTACTCGCGGGCGACGGCCTCGACGACGTCCGCCGGGCGAAGCTCCTTCGGCAGCACGTCCATCGTGTAGGTTTCGATCTCCACGTGCGGGCACGCGCCGCCGCGCAGCGCCTCGGCGAACGCGCCGGTCAGCAGCCCGGCCGTGGACGACAATACGTCGTCTCCCTGCCAGTCCATCGGCACGTGGAAATGCACCCGCCAGACGTTGCCCGGCTGGCGGGCCTGCGGGTCGGCCAGCGCCGCGTCCAGGTCGGGCAGGGGGAGAATCGTCCCGTCCGGGCGGCGGACCTTTAC
The DNA here is from genome assembly GCA_003485185.1 of Phycisphaerales bacterium. Taxonomy (GTDB): domain Bacteria; phylum Planctomycetota; class Phycisphaerae; order SM23-33; family SM23-33; genus UBA12270. The sequence goes on from DNAS01000132.1 coordinate 20,988, forward strand.
CTGGTGCAGGTACACCGCGTCGCGGAACGACTCCAGGCGCGCCAGCGCCTCGTCCGTCGCGCGGGCCTCGATGGCGGAGCTGACCTGCACCTTCGCCACGCGGACACCCGCGGCGGCGTAACGGGCGAGCGCCTCGGCGGGGTCCTCGAACTCGACGGCCGCGTGCGCCGTGTCCAGGCACACGCCCACTCGCTCGCGCAGCACGCGCTCGCACTCGGCCGACGACAGCCCGTGCGCGCTGCGCAGGTAGCGGCAGCCCAGGCGCATCAGCGTTTCGGAAAGCAGCTCGACGGTCTCGGCGACGGTCTCGGCGAAGCAGTCCGGCTCGGGTTCCAGCGCCAGGCAGATGTCGCGCCCCGTGCGCTTGGCGACCTGGGCCAGATGCAGCGCGGCGTCGGCCAGCCCCCGGACCATCTCCTCGACGTCCCGCTCGGCGCGGATCCACGGCTTGTATGAGCCCGGAACGGTCGAGATGCTCCCGGGAACGCCCTCGGGCAGCAGTTCGGCGAGGATATCGGCCAGGGCGATGGTGTAATCGCGGCGGTCGCGGGCGCGCCAGTCGGGCGAGTAGGCCTGCTCCTTGACGGCCGCGCCGTGGAACCGTCCGTAGGGAAACCCGTTGATCGTGAAGGCATACAGGGCGCGGTCGCGCAGGAAGGCGGCGAAGTGCCGCAGTTCGTCGGAGTGGGCGAGGGTCTCCGCCGCCTGGACGCCCAGCCGGAGCCCCAGCCCGAAGGGGCGGGGTTTTCCGCCGGCGGGGCAGACGGCCTGTCGGACGGCCGTCGCCTTGTCGCGGACGGCGGCGAATACGTCCTCCCACGCCTCGCCCAGATGGACGTTCATGCAGTAGGTCAGGTGGACCGGCGGATGATCCTGGATCTTCATGGGGTCTCGCGGGTGGGGGCGCGGCGGGCGAGGAACTCGACGGCGGCCCCGATCCCCGCGGCGTCCATGTGGTGGACCTCGGTCTTGTGCCCCAGGCCCGCCGGGAGCGTGACGTTCAATCGCCCGCCGAGATGCTCGCGGAACTGCTCGATGCCTTCCAGGACGGCCAACTCGCCCTCGTCGGTCCGCACCGCGAGGGTCGCCGTCCACGTCGGCAGCCCGCAGGCGTCCATGGCGTCCAGGACGCGGTCGCGTTCGGCCGGGGCAATCATCCCGCGCCCCGCGGCGTAGGTGGTGTCCAGGGCGATTCCCACCGCGACGGCCTGTCCGTGCGAGAGCCGCCGCCCCGAGAGCACTTCCAGCCGGTGGGCCGCCCAATGCCCGAAGTCCAGCGGCCTGGCCGAACCGAACTCGAACGGGTCGCCGCCCGTGCGGATGTGCTCCAGGTGCAGCACGGCGCAGCGACGGACGAGTTGCTCCATGACGGATTCGTCGCGCCCTCGCAGGTCCTTCGCGTGCGTGCAGAGGAAGTCCAGGAACTCGGCGTCCTTGATGACGGCCACCTTGAACGCCTCGGCCGCCCCGGCGATCCAGTGCTCCCACGGCAGCGTGCGCAGCAGGTCGAAGTCGCACACCACGGCGAACGGCGGGGCGAACGTGCCGAGGAAGTTCTTCTGCCCGTGCTCGTCCATGCCGTTCTTGACGCCCACGCCGGCGTCGTTCTGCGCCAGCGTGGTCGAGGGTACGCGGATCAACCGCAAGCCGCGATGCGCCACCGACGCGGCGAAGCCCACCGTGTCCAGCAGGCTCCCGCCCCCGACGGCGATCACGAAGCTCTGGCGGTCCAGGTGCAGGTTCCCGATCGTCCAGAGCACCTCGCGCACCGCGCCGTAGTCGCTCTTGACGGCAGGCCCGCCCGGCAGGAGGTTCACGGCCCCGGCCAGCTCCATTTGCGCGGGGTGCTCGTGGAAATATTCCTTAACCTGGTTGACCAGCAGGCCATTGGCGTCGGCGAGCCCCTGGTCTACGAACACAGCCGCCCGGTGCCGCCGCCCTTCGCCCAGGCGGTCCAGCACGTCCGCCAGCAGGGCGTTGCGCGGATGGAACACCCGCCGCGTGAAGTGCACCGGATACTCGAAGGGCACCGAGAACCTCTGCACGTAGACGTCGCCCGAAAGGGCGGCGGGGTCATCGATCGTCCGGTCCGGCAGCTTCTCGCTCATTGGCCTCTCACTTCCTTCTCGCCGGCGCGCCGCGGGCGCGCGGGCGGAGTCACGAATCCAGTGTACTCTTCACCGCGCCCGACAGCGTGAGCAAATCTTCCGGCTGGCCGAGATCGAAGGTGGCCGCCCAGGCGATTTGCCGCCCCGGCCCCGCGCGCCCGTGCGAACCGCGGACGCGAGAGGGGTCCTGGCTGACCGACGGCGGCGGCCAGCCGAAGAACAGCTCGCACGGATCGAAGCCCGGCTTGTTGTGGATGTCGACGTGCGAGGCGTAGTCCGGTGCCTCGCGCCCGCGGTCCCACCACGGATACGCCAGCCAGGCGCCTTCGCGGGCGAGCAGCACCAGCTCGCCACCGGCGGGGCAGGCGAGGCCCGCGTCGGCCTGCGCGGGCGCGTCGAGGACCTCCTCAACGCCCGGCAGGTGCGACAGCAAAGCGGCCGTGGGCAGCACGTCGGTTTTCTCGCGGACGAACACATGGGCGATCTCGTGATCGACCATCGCGAACGCGCGCGAGGCATGCAGGTCGGCATAGAGCCTGCGGCCGACCTGGCGCGTTTGCAGCAGGCCCGTCTCGGCGAGGGCTCGGTTCGGGAAGACCACCTCGGTGGCGCGGGCAATCGCGTAGTCGCCGAAGACCAGCACATCGTAGCCGTGGCTCCTCGCGGCGACCAGGAGCATCTCAAGCTGCGCGATCAGCCTGTCCATCGCGACGGCGCTGCGCGGGTCGTCCGGGCCCCATCGCTGAAGGTCGTAGTCGAGCGTCGGCAGGTACGCCAGCAGGAGTTCCGGCGCGAGTTGCGGATCGGACATGACCTCGGCCGTCGCGGCGGCGATCCAATCGCCCGCTTTCGCTCCGGCCAGCGGACCCCAGTAGTGATGCAGCTTGAATTCGCCCAGACGCTTTTTCATCGCGGGGTAGAGCCCGGCCGGGCGGCAGTAGCAGTCCTGGACCATCCCCCCGTGATGTTTGTGGATAGGTGCGGGGGAGAGCAGCACGTCTACCTGCTCGCCGTGGGACTGCTGCCAGAACAGCATTCCGACGCGTCGCCCGCGTCCGCGGAATCGTTCCCAGATCCGCTCGCCTGCGACGAGGTCCGACGATTGCTCCCAGAACAGGCAGCGGTGCAGTTCGCGGAAGAACCGTCCGTTGGCGATCATTCCGTGGACCGCCGGCGCCGCCGCCGTGCGGAAGCTCGCCTGCACCGTGCAGGTGACGGCGGGAAAGACGCTTTCGGCGGGGCGGAACGTCAGTCCGTTGATCTCCAGCCTGCCGGCGGCGCGCAGGAAGTCGTGGCCCAGCGCGGCGACGTCGAGGATGAGGAGTTTCCCGGTCATGGTCCTGCGTGGTATTAAACCGCATCGCCGGGGCGATGTCTTGTCCAAATGCCGCGACGGCGGACCGGTCAGCTCCCGTGGAATTTCCGTCCGGCCAGAGCTGCCGGCAGCATCAGGACCGCCAGCGCGGGCGTGGCGAACCACCAGGCGGGCGTAAGGGCAATGAACAGCGCCTGGAGCAGCAGCAGCCCGCGGACGAGCCGCCCGATTTGGCGCTGCACCTGCGCCGGCTGGACCGCCGTGCCCAGGGCCACCGCCGACGACATTGCCCACGCGACGGCGCCGACGGCCGTCGCCGCGAAAACGATCGACTGCGCCGACGCGAAGAGCCCCTTGCCGATCAGCAGAAGCGTCAGCGAGATCCAGAACGCCAGCAGGCAGGCGGGCACGTTTCCCCGCCAGCCGACGGGCCCGCCCCGCGTCTCTCGCGAGGCGATAAACGTGACAGCCGCCACGTATGCCCCCAGCAGGCACGCGGCGAGGACCACCGT
>DNAS01000132.1:25149-25311 GCA_003485185.1 Phycisphaerales bacterium
ACAGTGCGCCGGCACCCCATGATGCCGTCGCGCCCAGCAGCAGGCTCAGCGCGCGGCACAAGCCCATGACCAGCGGCCCGACGACCGGCACGCGCTTGGCGCCCGCGTCGTAGGCGACGATAGTCGCCAGCAGCGCCAAGGCCGTCAGCATGGCCACCCCCT
>DNAS01000132.1:25448-32087 GCA_003485185.1 Phycisphaerales bacterium
GCCGTCAGCATGGCCACCCCCTGGCGCGTCATCGCCGCCGCAGCCAGGCCCAACACCGCCAGCACGCACGCCGCCGCCCAGGCGCCGCGAAGGGAAATCGCCCCGCGCGGCAGGGGGCGCGACGGGCGCTCCCGACGGTCTTCGGCGAGGTCGCACAGGTCGTTGAGGATCAGCCCGAAGGCGTACAGGCACAGGCTCGCCACGATCGCCGGCGCCAGCGAAAGATAGTTGGGCCAGCGCCGCCATGCCGCCGCCAGCAGAAATCCGGCCAGCGGGTCGCCCGGAACCGTCAGGAGGTTCGGAAGGCGCAACAGCTCGCACCAGGCGGACAACCGATTTCGGATTGCGGATTGCGAATTGCGGATTTCTGAATCTCTCATGCCCCAGTTCCTGTTTCCGCAGGTCTGGAGGCATGCTATCCGGAGAACGGGCTACTGGCTACGGGCTACCGGCCACTACCGTTGGAATTCACGCGGGTCCAGCGGCTGGATGTCGAATTCGGGCTTCCATCGCGGGCTGCGGCTGTAGAAGGCCATCGCGTTGGCGAAGACCAGCTTGTGGATGGTCTGCTCGTCGTGCCCGTCGCGTTTCAGGAAGTCCACCACCTTCACGAGGCTCAGGGGATCGGAGATTCCCCAGTCGGCCGAACCGGAGACGATCAGGCGGTCGGGGCCGCAGGTCCGGACGATGTGACTGACACGCTGGGGAGTGAGCTTGCTGATGGGATAGACCGTCAGTCCCAGCCAACATCCGGTGTCACGGGCCTGGTCCATCGTGTCTTCGGTGTTGTGATCGAGGTAGATGCGGTCCTCGGGGAAGCCCGCCTCGCGGATGACCTTCATGGTCCGGCGGATGCCCTCGGGCTTGTGGAAGTGGGGCAGGTGGATGATGACAGGCAGGTTGCGCCCGGCCGCGATCTCGAGCTGGCGTCGGCAGGCGTATTCCTCGTTGTCGGTGAGATTGTTAAAGCCGATCTCCCCCAGCGCGACGCAGCGCGGGTGGTCGAGATATTCGCCCATACCGGCAAGCACCTCGTCGACGAGGGGGCGGTTCTCTGCCTCCTTGGGATTGTAGGCGACGGCGCAGTAATGGTCGATGCCGAACCGCCGGGCCCGCGTCGTCTCGAAGTTGAGGATCAGGTTGAAATAGTCGAAGAACGTCCCGGCGTAGCGGCGGTCCTGTCCCAGCCAGAACGACGGTTCCACGCACGCCCGGATCCCGGCGCGATACATCGCCTGGTAATCGTCGGTCGTGCGCGAATACATGTGGATGTGCGGCTCGATGATGGTCACGTCGTCGTTCCCGGTTTGCCGCGGCGGGGGGTTAGAACTCCTTGGTCGTGCGGGGCTCGAGAATGCCTCCGCCGTCGCGGATCGCCTTCTGGAGCTGGCGGATGTCGATCTTCCGCACGTCGGCGGCGGGCAGGGACATCGCCGCGGCGATTCCCGTGGCCTCGCCGACGTTCATCACCACGGGCATGATCCGCAGCGACGAGTGGACCTCGACGCTGCTGGAGATGCCCCGCGACGCGATGAGCAGGTTGTCCATTCCCCTGGGCGTCAGGCAGCGGTAGGGAATCTGGTAATACTGCCCCGGTTTGCAGTGCTCGATGCGGGTGATGTTCTGGGTGTCGCCGTGGATGTCGATGCTGTAGGAGCAGCAGCAGATGGCGTCGTCGAAGCGGGCGCCCTTCCAGTCCTCGTACGTCAGCTCATAATCGCCGACGACGCGGCGGCTCTCACGGACGCCGATGTGGGCGCCGGTCTTGACGAGGTGGCACTTCTCGTAGCCCGGGACGTTCGCCCGCAGCCAGAGGACGAAATTCTCGACGCGGCGCCGGCCTTCCGCTTCGGCCTCGCTCAGCCCGAACGGGTCGATGGTGTTCCGGCCCGCCACGCGAATCGCGTTGAAGTGCACCCATCCCTTGTCCGGCTTGAGGGCGAAGGTGCTGAAGTTTAGATTCACCAGCGGCGGGTTGTCCTTGGCGCCCGCGGCGCAGCGTTTTCGCATCTCGTGCCCGTCGGGCGCGCGGGAGAAGTCCACCCCGCCGACGATGAACTTGGTGGTCATGGGCATGACGCGCCCGGCCTTATCGCCGAACTGCACCTCGGCGCCGGCGGCTTCTGCCAGCAGGGCGTCGCCCGTGCCGTCGATGAACACCTTGCCCGTCACGCGGATCGGGCCGCCGTTGTGCGCGAACCGGGCCGCCGTCACGCGGCCCTCGGACGCCTCGGCGTCGAACAGCGCCGCGTGGAACACCACCTTCACGCCGGCTTCGCAGGCCAACTCGTCCAGGACGATCTTCATGTATTCGTCGTCGAAGGAGATGCACCGCGAGGGCGCCGCCTGACCGCGGGAATACATCCGTTGGCAGACTTCCCGGAACAGCCCGGCGCTGATGAGCATGGGATCGCTTCCGGGCTCTTCGCTCGATCCGTGCACGTGCGGCATGAACGGGCAGACCATCATCGTGGTCATTCCGCCGCCCAGGCACCCTTCGCGCTCCAGAAGGATCGTCTTGGCGCCGGCGCGAGCAGCCGCCACCGCGGCAGCCAATCCGCCCGGGCCTCCCCCGGCCACCACCACGTCATACCCGTTAATCTCGCGAATCTGCATTGCTTTCCTTCCCGAAAACAACCGTGTGGGCTTACCCGATCATGGGAATCAGAAATCATACTCTTTGCCCCGAAACACTGCAACCGCATCTTCTAGCCTCCTGCATCCGCGCGACCTGGCGGCAGGCGTTTTGCGGCTTGACAATTCCAATTCGTGCGGTATGTTGCATGGGCTCTTCAAGGTTGACGTCATGCTCAATCCGGGTCGGGTCCGAATGCTCGCGATTTGTCTCGCGCTGGCAGCGCCCAGTGGGCGCGCTGGGGCGATGCATCTCTACGTCTTCCGTGACGGATATGCAGGCACGGGCGAGGATCCCAACTATCGCGCGATCAGCCTTGCCTTGACGAGTGGGCTGGACACGCCGGCTGTGCAGGGCGCGCCGGCCACACTGGGCGGACAGGCGTCGCGGCACCTGCTCATCCGATGGGACATTTCCGGCGCGGGCGGTCTGCCGGCAGGGATCGAGATACGCCGCGTGACGATTCTCCTGATCCTCGCCGCAGGCGTAAACCCCGGGACGGTTCGCTTCTACGCGTTGAGCGGCACGAACGATGCGTGGTTCGGGAACCTGGACTCGGTGACGGGCAACTGCCAGGACGCCAACGCGGGCCTGCGGTGGCAGACAGCCGACGGCGACGACACGACGTTGGGAGCGGCGGCGGGGGCGCGTCTGGGCACGGCAGGATGGTCCGGCGGCATCTGCGCGCTGACCCTCGACGCCGCCCGCGCCGAAGACGCCACCGCGCTGGCGGTGGTCCAGGGCTGGCTGACCGATCCGCAGACGAACCTCGGGGTGAAGATCAATTCCAGTTCCAGCCCGGCGTTCGAGGTGTACGGCAGCGGGGCGGGCGCGGAGTTCCGCCCGACGCTTATCGTGGAAACCGCGCCCGAGCCGGCTGCGCTGGCGGCCTTGGCGGTTGGCGCCGCGGCGCTGCTGCGACGCAGGAAACTCGCGCCTACACGCACGCCTCCAGGCCCTTGACCACGTTGATGCCGTCCTCGATGCCCGTGAACGGCTGCTTTCCGTCGCGGATGCATTCCATGAAGTGCAGTGCCTCGTTCATCAGCGGCTCGGAGAGAACTTCCAGCGGGATCTGCTGCGTGCCTTCGTCGTGATGCTCGAATCGCCCCGTTCCGGTGTCGGCTGCCCACTTGCGGTGCAGAAGCACCTGTGTCCACGTCAGGTCCCACTCCAGGATGCCGCGGTCGCCGACGGCCACCAGCTTGCGGGTCTTTTCCGGATAGCTCCAGCTGAGAAACGCGCTGCATGAGACCTCGCCGTATTGGGCGGCGACGTATCCGACGTCCTGGTGGGGGTTTACATTAGCTTCCACCTTGTCGGGGTAGCCCCCGCAGAGGTAGGTGAAGATCGACAGGTCGTGCGGCAACAGGTCGTGCACGAGCCCAACGTCCTGGTAGAGCCCGAACGCGGCGCGGACGGTGTAGATCGTCCGCAGGCAGCCGATGAGCGGGAGCGATTCCTTGAACTTCCGCACGGCGGGGTGGTAGATGAACGTGTGCCCGACCATGACGGTCCGTTTGAGGCGTTCGGCCTCGAACTTGATGCGGTAGCACTGCTCCTGGTTCTGGGCGAGGGGTTTTTCGATAAAGACGTGCTTTCCCGCCTGCATGGCCGCCACGGCCAACTCCGCGTGCGAGGCGGGGGGCGTGACGATGAACACCCCGTCGAGGTCCATGCGGAGCATCGCCTCGTAATCGTCCAGCAGGGGCACGTCGGCCTCGCGGAGCTGGAGCTTCTCGTAGACGCCTCGGACGCGCTGGGCGTCCTTTTCGCAGACGGCCGCCAGCACGTTGAGCTGCTTCAGGACGCGCACCCAGTTAGGCCCCCAGTATCCGCCCGCGCCGACGATGCCGAACCTCATGGCGTCTCTCCGCTTCCCGATCTTTGCCGGTTCCGTCCCGCGACGGATTTCGAAACCCATGCGTCCGCCAGTGTATTCCACACCAGGACGGGTTTCCAGTGGCGCATGGAGCGGAGGGGGATAATCTCGTTGACGTGCCCGATGACGGCGCGTAGCGTATCCGGACCCCGTGTCCGATGGACGGATGGGGAGAAAGGTCAGAAACGATGCAGGTTCCGCTGCTGGATTTGAAGGCGCAGTACGCGACGATCCGCGACGAGGTGGTCTCCGCCGTCACCGAGGTGCTCGAGAGCCAACTGGTGTGCAACGGTCCGGCCGTCAGGGAACTGGAGCGGCAGATGGCCGAGTATTGTCAATGCGCCGCCGCGCTGGGCGTCTCCAGCGGCACCGACGCGCTGCTGGTGAGCCTGATGGCGTTGGGAATCGGACAGGACCTTCCCGCCTGCCGCACCGGCGGAAAGTGCCCGGGCAGCCCGGAGGTCATCACCACGCCGTTCACGTTTTTCGGGACAGCCGGCAGCATCTGGCGGGCGGGCGCCAAACCCGTCTTCGCGGACATCGACCCCGAGACGTTCAACCTCGACCCGGCCGCCGTCGAACGGGCGATCACCGGCCGGACCGTGGCGATCATGCCCGTGCACCTCTACGGGCAGGTGGCTGAGATGGACGCCTTGCTGGACATCGCCCGGCGGCATGGGCTGAAGGTCATCGAGGACGCCGCGCAGGCCATCGGCGCCCAGTACAAGGGCAAGCCCGCCGGCGCCTTCGGCGACTGCGGGTGCTTCAGCTTCTATCCGACCAAGAACCTCGGCGCCATGGGCGACGCGGGCATGATCACCACGCAGGACAAGGACCTCGCCGCGCGGATGGAGAAGCTCCGCAACCACGGGCAGAGCCGTCAGTATTTCCATGACTGGGTCGGCGGGAACTTCCGCATGGACTCGATCCAGGGCGCCGCCCTGTCGGTGAAGATGCGATACATCGAGCGATGGACCGAGCGCCGCCGCGCCAACGCCGAGCGCTACAACGAGCTGCTGGCCGATGTGTCGCAGGTGGTCACGCCCGTCGCGCGTCCGCACTGCCGGCACATTTATCACCAGTATGTCCTCCGGGCCGAACGGCGCGACGAACTCCAGGCACACCTCAAGGACCGGGGCGTCGCCAGCGCGGTCTACTACCCCCTGGGCCTGCACCTTCAGGACTGCTTCAAGGGGCTGGGATATCGCAAGGGCGATTTCCCGCAGACCGAGAAGGCCTGCGACGAGGTGCTCGCGATGCCGATTTATCCCGAACTGACCGACGCGCAGATCGACTACGTGGCCGGGCAGATCGCCGCTTTCTACGCCTGAAGCGGAAAAGACAGTCCACGAATTGTGCGAAAAAAAGGCCCGCGGGACGATTGTCCGCGGGCCTTGTGGTTGGTCCGTTGTCCGATGTCAGGCAGCCTTCCGCCTGCGCCGCCGCGCCGCCAGCAGCGCCACCCCGCCCAGCAGGACGGAGAACGTGGCCGGTTCCGGAATCGTGGTCGTGATCCAGTTGTAATAGCTGGGAATGGCCACCGCCCAGTTCTTGTCCACGCCCGTCAGCTGGTTGTCCACGTAGGCGTTGATTCCCGCCAGCACCCACTTGTACCCGCCATCGCCGTCGGAAACCTTCACGAAGATTCCGCCGCCGGAATCACGGTCGGCCAAGCCCGCCTCGTACTCCGTGTTGCCCAGCGTGAATTCCATCTCCAGGCAGCGAGAGTTGTAGGTCGGCGTTCCGCTGACCGACCCGGTCACGCGCGTGTTGCCCGTGATCTTGTTGGTTCCCCAACGCTCGACGGTCGCCGTGCCGGTGTTCCAGCTGTATTTCGTGCCGCTGTCGGTGGACACGCCGTCGTAGCCGTAGCCGACCACGATGGCTTCCTTGTTGGTCATGCTGCTGATGTTTCCGGTGTACAGGTCGTAATGCCCGGAAAGCTTCTGGGTGACCCGCAGGAGCATCAGGTCCGGCGGAAGCGTCTGTCCGGAATCGGTCGGGGCGTATTTGACCTCGGCGATCGTGTAATTCGTCCCCCCGAAGCTTACCGTTCCGCCCACGGACCCGCCCAGGTGACGGGCCGTCAGAACCCAATAGTCGTCCACCGCCACCGCGCCGC
>DNAS01000132.1:32211-32562 GCA_003485185.1 Phycisphaerales bacterium
CGTTGCGACCGACGTAGCTCCAGTTCATCCCGTACCAGTTCGACGCGGGGTTGCTGAAGTCACTGGTGTCGGTTCGCCCGAGCACGACCGCCATCGCCGGGGAGGAAACCAGAAGACACGCCAATAGCCCGACCGCCCTCCGACAAAACCTTGCCTTGGCACTCACAAAGCGACCTCCTGAACGATAGGTATTGACCCGACTTTCCACTCCTGGGAAAAGACCGTTTACGCAGGAATTTCCCTACCATGATTATACGGCGGAGACCGTTTTTCGTCAAGATGGGCAGCGGCGCGGAGGCCTGTTTTTCCGACTTTTCTGGGCTCTAATGCTCTGTTGAAAACATCTGCAAA
>DNAS01000132.1:32739-32980 GCA_003485185.1 Phycisphaerales bacterium
GATGTTTTCAACAGAGCATGGCTCGAAAAAAAGCCTTCCCATGCCGGAGCGGCGCGGGAAGGCTTCGTGAAATTCAGGATTTCCGCCGGTGCGTCGTCAAGGCTTCGGCTTGCCCGGCCAATCGAGCACCGCGCCCGTGTCGGCGCTGGTGGCGTGGGCGGCGTAGCGTCCCAGAGCGCCGTGACGGATCTGCGGCGGGCGGGGCTTGTGCGCCTTGCGACGGCGGGGGGAATCCCCCGAC
>DNAS01000132.1:33150-33390 GCA_003485185.1 Phycisphaerales bacterium
TTGCGACGGCGGGCGAACTCCGCGGCCGAGACCTTCGCGTTCAGTCGGCCGTTGGGGATGTCGATGGCAATCAAATCGCCGTTGCGGAGCAGTCCGATCTCGCCGCTGTTGGCCGCCTCGGGCGAGATGTGCCCGATGCACGCCCCGGCCGTGCCGCCGCTGAAACACCCCCCCGGGGGGAAAGGGGGGGGCCCACCCCCCCCCCCCCCCCCCCCCTTTTTTTTTTGGTGGGGGGGGGTG
>DNAS01000081.1:0-194 GCA_003485185.1 Phycisphaerales bacterium
ATGCTGGTCTGCGACGCCCTGGCGAAGCTGATGCTGCTGACGATCAATCTGGTGGCGCTGGTTTCCCTCCTGTACGCCGGGGCCTACATGCGCCGCTTCACGAAGATCTGGCTGTTCGAGGCGCAGTTCCTGCTGATGACGGCGGCCATGAACGGCGTCGTGCTGGCCGGAGACCTGTTCAACCTCTTCGTCTT
>DNAS01000081.1:318-20517 GCA_003485185.1 Phycisphaerales bacterium
GACCTGTTCAACCTCTTCGTCTTCCTGGAAGTGGCGGCGATCGCCTCCTATTCGCTGGTGGGGTTCGGCTGCGAGTCGGAGGAACTGGAAGCGGCGTTCAAGTATCTGGTCCTCGGCACGGTCGGATCGGCGTTCATCCTGCTGGGGGTGACGATCCTCTACGCCTTGACGGGGCATTTGAACATGGCGATGGTCGCCTCGCTGCTTCCGCGCGCGGGTTCGACCTGCCCGGCGGCGCTGCTGGCGGCTGCGGCGCTGCTGAGCGGCTTGGCACTGAAGGCCGCGATGGTTCCCTTCCACGCCTGGCTGCCGGACGCGCACCCTTCGGCGCCCGCGCCGATTTCGGCGATGCTTTCCGGCGTGCTCATCAAGGCTTCGGGCGTCTACGCCCTGGCCCGGATCGTCTTCAACGTGCTCGGCCCGTCGCCGGAATACGCCATGATCCTGATGGTCCTGGGGGCGGTCTCGATGGTGGCGGGCGTCTTCCTGGCGATCGGGCAGTGGGACTTCAAGCGGCTGCTGGCGTATCACAGCATCTCCCAGATGGGCTACGTGGTTCTGGCGATCGGCGCTGCCGCCGCGGTGCTCAGCCGTCCCGTGCCCGACCGGACGCTGGCGGGGTTGTGCCTGTTCGGCGGGCTGTTCCACCTGTTCAACCATGCGGCCTTCAAGAGCCTGCTGTTCCTCTCGTCCGGGTCGATCGAACAGCAGGCGGGCACGCGGCGGCTGAAGGAAATGGGCGGCCTGGCGCGGCGCATGCCCGTCACGAGTTTCTGCTGCCGGGTCGGGGCGCTGAGCATCGCCGGGGTTCCCCCGTTCAACGGGTTTTTCTCGAAACTGATCATCATCGTGTCGCTGGTCCTGGCGGGGTATCCGGTGCTGGCGGCGCTGGGGGCGCTGGTGGCGCTGATGACGCTGCTGAGTTTCATCAAGGTCCAGCGATACGCCCTGGAAGGCGCCGGATCGTCGGAGCAGGTCGCCAAGGCGACGGAGGCCCCCGCGCGGATGTGCGTGGCCCTGGGCATTCTGGCGGCGCTCTGCCTGCTCGGCGGGGTGGCGCTGATTCCGCTGCGGGACCACCTTTTCGCCCCGGCGGGCCAGACGCTCCTGAAAGCCACCGAGGCGCTCCTGGGGACATGGACAACGGGAGGTGGACCATGAAGTGGCTGATGTGCCTGCTGTCGGTCTTCGCGCTCTGGATGCTCCTGTTCTGGTCCCTGGACCCGTGGGTCCTCGGAACGGGGGCGTTCTTCGCCCTCCTCGTCGGCACGCTGCTGGGGGACATCTTCCCCGACCGTCTCGAAAAGCTGCTGGACCCGCGTCGCTGGCTGTTCCTGATGATCTATCTGCCGTTCTTCTTCTGGTGCTGCGTCCGGGCCAACCTGGACGTGGCGCTGCGGGTGATCCACCCCGACGTGCCCATCCGCCCGGGCATCGTCAAGGTGCGCACCACGCTGAGGGGGGAAATGGCCAAGACCTTCCTGGCCAACAGCATCACGCTGACGCCGGGCACGCTGACGGTGGACATCGACGGGCAGGACCTCTACATCCACTGGATCAACATCAACACCGACGACGTCCGTCGCCGCACCGAGGAAATCTGCGGGCGTTTCGAGCCGCTGCTGAGGAGGATCTTCGAATGACGCCTTTCGAACAGACGGCCCTGGCGGTGCTGCTGCTCAGTTCGGTGTTGTGCCTGTTCCGCATCGGGCGGGGGCCCACCGCGCCGGACCGCACCGTCGCCATCGACATCCTGGGCACGCTCATCGTGGGCTTCTGCTGCATCATGGCCCTGCTGACCGGGCAGGAATACTACATGAACATCGCCATCGCCTGGGCGCTGATCAGTTTCGTCGGCACGCTGGCGCTGGCGAAATACCTGGAAGGCAGGCACTACGATGCTTGAGACCGCATGCTACTGGGTCATCGGGATCGGACTGGTGTTCGATCTGTTCGGTTGCATCGGGCTGATCCGCCTGCCGGACGTGTACAACCGCGCGCAGGCGGCGACCAAGTGCGTGACCCTGGGCACGTGCATGATCCTGCTGGGCGTGGCGGGCCTGGGCTTCGGCCGGGCGGACTGGCCCATGGGTGTCAAGGCCGTCATCTGCGCCGTGTTCATCCTGCTGACCAATCCCGTCGCAGCGCACGCCATCTGCCGGGGCGCGTACCTGTCCGGCGTGAAACTGTGGGAAGGCAGCGTCGAGGACGCCTTCGCCGACAGGGCCCGGGATCTCCGCGACCGTCAGACGGAAGAAGGACTGGTGTCTCATGAGGAAACCGAAACTCCGTGAATTGGCCGAAGCGCTCCGGGCCGTCTTCCATCCGCGGTACACCAGCCGCTATCCCTTTGAGCCCTGCGAGCCGCCCGACGGGTTCCGCGGCAAACCGGAGTTCCAGAGCGACGACTGCGTCGGGTGCGGGGCGTGCGCGGAAGTCTGCCCGGCGCTGGCGATCGCCGTGACCGACGACGTGGACGCGCAGCCGCCCGTCCGCCGACTGGTGCAGCGGGCGGACAAGTGCGTCTTCTGCGGGCAGTGCGAGCTGAACTGCATCACCACCAAGGGCATCCGCCTGACGAAGAAGTACGATCTGGCCACCCTGGACCGCGCCGCGCTGACGGACTCGATCGAGCACGAACTGGTGCTCTGCGAGATCTGCGGGGAGGTGATCGGGACGCGCAAGCACCTTTGGTGGGTGGCCCAGCGCCTCGGCGCCAAGGCGTATGCGAATCCCACGCTGATCCTCACCGCCGACGGAGGCATGACGCTGGTTCCGCACGACGGGGGGCGCCCCGGCGAACCCGCCCTGGCGCGCAGCGACATGATGCGCGTCATGTGCCCCGCCTGCCGACGGACCACCGTGGTCCGCGAGTTGTGGGGAGAGTAGCCCGATGGGACATCGGCACAGTCACGATAGCGGAGACAGCCCGCAAGCCCCGTGCGGCATCGACACCCCGGAGCATCTGGCCGAGCATCTGGCGGAGGTGGTCCGCCCGTCCACGGTGATTGTCTGCGTGGGCAACGAACTGTGCGGCGACGACGGCGCCGGCCCGGCCGTGGCGCGCGAACTGGCGGGCTCCGTCCCGTGGGAGGTCTGCGACGCGCAGACGGTCCCGGAAAGTTTCCTGATGAAGATCGTCAACCGCCGTCCCGCTTCGGTGGTGCTGGTGGACGGCCTGGACTTCGCCGCGCCCCCCGGCTCGGTGGAACTGTTCGCGACGGACGGCCTGACCGGGCAGGGCCCCAGCACGCACGGACCGGCGCCCCTGGCCTTCCTGGACGTGCTGGCCATGGTGCACCCCTGCCCCTGCGCGGTGCTGGGCATCCGCCCTCTGCGCACCGAAGTCGGGCAGGGCCTCAGCGACGAAGTCCGCGCGGGTGTGGATCTGGTGGTCTCAGGCTTTCGTCTCCTGGCGAAGGCGGCGTCGTGAAGACCTTCACTCCCGGGAGGGGGGGACCGGCGGCGCCGTCGGCAGGTGAACGGTGAACACCGCGCCGCAGCCGGCACGATTGGACACCTCGATGCGTCCGCCATGCAGGCGGACGATCTGCCGGCAGATCGCCAGCCCCAGCCCCGTGCCCTCGGGAAAAGCCTTGCGGGCTTCGGGCGCGCGGAAGAACTCCTCGAAGAGGCTCTCCATCGCTTCGTCACTGATGCCCATTCCCGTATCCGCGACGGACAGCACGGCGCCGTCTTCTTTCCCGTCGCGGGAAAGGCTTACGTCGATCGTCCCGCCGCGGGGCGTGTATTGCAGGGCGTTGGCCAGCAGGTTGGTCGCCAGTTCGCGGAGAAGCTGCTCGTCGGCGTGGACGACGAGAGGGGTGACCCGGCAGGCCAGTTCCACACCCGCGGTGCGGGCCTCCTGCCGGAAGAGGTCCACCGTGTTGGAAACGGTCTCGTTCAGGCGAACTTCCTTGCGATCCAGCAGTCCGCCCGGAGAGCGGAGGCGCGAATACTGGCGCAGGTCGTCGACCATGGAGATCATGGCCCGCGTGCGGGCCTGGACGCGAGCCATCAGGGAGCGGGACTTCTCGGAGAGGTTCTCCTCGCTGATCTCGATGGCCGAGAGGATGCTGTGAATGGCGGACAGCGGCGCCCGCAAGTCGTGCCCGGCCTTCCGCATGAAGAAACTCTTGGCCTCGTCGGCCTGGTGGAGCTTGCGATAGGCCTCCTCCAGTTCGGATTCCCGCATGCGCAGGCGCTTGGAGATGGACGAGGCGACGAAAACGGTGGCGAAGATCGTCGCCGTCAACGCCATGGTGACTTCCAGGACATACATCGCTGACAGCGGCGGCGCTGCGACGCCTTGCGGCTCGCCGGGCCAGACCACGCGGACATGCGGAAGGACCCCTTGCTGCTCGCTCCAGGCGAGAGCGTGGATCATTCCCGCGCCCAACCCGGCCGTGGCATACGCGAGGGGCTGGGGCAGCAGTTCCGTGGCAATCACCAGGGGAAGGAGGATCAGCACCACAAAGAAGTTTTCGATGCCTCCGCTGAAGTGCACCAGCGCGCAGACGGCGAGCATGTCGCAGACGATCTGCCCCAGCGCCAGTCCTTCGATGATGCGCCGGGTCACGCGCCGGCGGACCCGCAGGATGTGGACCAGGAACGTGAAGGCGGCGTTGTACAGGAAGATCAGGAGCACCACGTTCACCGCCGGCCCCATGGTGCTGGTTCCGGCGCTGTCGTGGAACCGGATACCGAACCCGTACCAGATGACCACCAGCAGTCCCAGGGATGCGAGGCCCATCACCCAGCGAACCCGTGTGAACCACCCCAGCCGGAACAGCAGTTCGCGGTCGGTCAGGCTCAGATTGTCCTGTCCATCGGTCATGCGACATGCCCGCCGATACTACGGACATGATACCGCGCAGGCGGGGCGGGAACAGCATCCCGCGCGGATATTCCCCGGTGGAAGCGGCGTTCCATGACGTGCGGGCGCCGCCCGCGGATTGACCCGTGCGGGACGGGGCGATAGAATACATTCGATTGCACTGAGGGCCAGCGGGTTGTGTCCTGTTCCGTGCGGGCGATCTGCAATTTCACTTCAAACTTCGCTGCAAGGAGACACGACGATGATCACTTTCAGCGCAGGGGAAATCTTCAAGATGGCCCAGGACATCGAGGCCGACGGGGCGCGGTTTTACCGCAAGGCGGCTGAACATGCGGCCGGGCAGGACTGCCGGGGCGTGCTGCGGCGACTGGCTGACATGGAAGAAGAGCACGAACAGGCTTTTATCGCCATGTCGTCGGAACTGACTGCCCGGGACAAGGAAATGGAGGGCTACGACCCCGACGGGGAAGCAGCGATGTATCTTCGGGCGATGGTGGAGGGGAAGGTCTTTTCCCCGGCGGCCGGCGCGGCGGCGAAGCTGACCGGAAAGGAAACCGCGGACGAGATCCTCCGAACGGCCGTGGAACTGGAGAAGGACTCCATCCTCTTCTACCTCGGCATGAAGGACATGGTCACCTCGCGAAGTGGAAAGAAAACGCTGGAGAAGATCATCGGGGAGGAAATGGACCATATCAGCACCTTGTGCAAGGAAATGGAAAGCCGCGGCTGACGCGGTGTCACCTGCGGCCAGGGCGTGAGGACACCTTTGGGATGCCGGGGAGCGGGACAATTTGTCGTCGGCGCGTGCACATCGCCGGACAGGTGCAGGGCGTGGGCTTCCGCCCGTTCCTCCACCACCTGGCGGCGAGCGGGAGGCTTACGGGATTTGTCCTGAACGCCGGCGGCGCGGTGCGCGTCGAAGTGCAGGGCTCCCTCCTCGCCGTGGAGGAGTTTCTGCGGCGACTCCGTGCTGAGGCGCCCCCTCTGGCGCAGATCCAGGACGTGACCGTGGATGTCCGCCCCGTGATCGCTGGCGAGAAGGACTTCGAGATCTGCCCCAGCGCCAACGGAGAACTCGCCGACGCCCAGGTCACGCCGGACACCGCCCCCTGCGAGCAGTGCCTGCGCGAAATGCAGGACCCTCGCGACCGGCGGCACGGCTATCCGTTCATCAACTGCACGCACTGCGGGCCTCGCTACACGATCGTCCGGAAGATTCCTTACGACCGGCCCAACACCACCATGGCGGATTTTGGCATGTGCGCCTTCTGCGCCGGCCAGTACGCCGACCCTGCCGACCGGCGCTTCCACGCCCAGCCGGTGGCGTGTCCTCGCTGCGGACCGGCGGTGTGGCTGGTGGACGAAAAGGGGCGGCAGATTCCCTGCGAGAATCCCATCGCCCAGACCGCGAGGATGCTTCGCGCCGGCCGGATTGTCGCCGTCAAGGGGCTGGGAGGCTTCCACCTGGCTTGCCGCGCCGACGACGAGCAGGCGGTCCGGCGCCTCCGCCGGCGAAAGGGGCGCGACGCCAAACCCTTCGCCGTGATGGTCGCAAGCCTGGAGGATGCCCGGGCCCTGTGCGAGGTTCCGCCGGAAGCGCAAAGCCTCCTTACCGGCGCCGTCCGCCCGATCGTCCTCCTGCCTCGCCGGCAAACCGCGCCGGTGGCGGAGGCGATGGCCGAGGGGCTCGACACCCTCGGCGTCATGCTGCCGTACACCCCGTTGCACCACCTGCTCTTTGCATGGGACCTGCCCCCGCTGGTCATGACCAGCGGCAACCGTTCCGAAGAGCCGCTGATCAAGGATAACGAAGACGCCGTGGCCCACCTGGGGCCCATCGCCGACGCCATCCTGCTGCACAACCGCCGCATCGAGCGCCGCCTGGACGACAGCGTCGTGCAGATTCACCAGGACGGACATGCGGTGCCGCTGCGGCGGGCGCGGGGGTTCGTCCCCCGGCCGATTCATCTGAAACACCGCCCGCGCTTCGCGCCGGAGGAAGCGGCGGTGCTGGCCGTCGGCGCGGAACTGAAGAACACCGTCTGTCTCTGCCAACATGGCCGGGCGGTCGTCAGCGAGCACATCGGCGACCTGAAGGAGGGGCGCGCCTACCGGAGTTTCATCGAAACGATCCACCACCTCGAATCACTGTTCGAATTCACCCCGGCGCTCCTGGCGGCGGACATGCACCCGGCCTATCTCTCCACGGAGTACGCGTTGCGGCGGCACCGCGGCGAGTTGGCCGGACGGCCTCCCTTGCCGATCCTCCGGGTTCAGCACCACCACGCCCACATTGCCGCATGCCTGGCGGAGAACGGTTGGACCGGCGCAGCCATCGGCTTGGTGTGCGACGGGTCGGGCTTCGGAGACGACGGTGCGACCTGGGGCTGCGAAGTGCTGCGTGCGGACCTGTCCGGCTACGAGCGCCTGGGGCATCTGCGGTACCTTCCGCTGCCGGGGGGCGACGCGGCGGCGGTCGAAACTTGGCGCCCCGCCCTGGCGGCGCTGGTGGAGACGTTCGGCCAGAAGCAGGCCTTGAGCCTGGCGCGGGCCCGCCTGCGCGCCCCCGACGAGAAAATCGTCGCCGGTGTGGAAATGCTCTCGCGGGGCCTGAACTGCCCGCCCGCCAGTTCCCTGGGGCGATGGTTTGACGCGGTCGCGCATTTAGCCGGGCTGAGCGAGGAGAACCGCTTCGAGGGCGAAACGCCGATGAGGCTGGAGGCCGCCGCCGCGTACAGCGGACGGGACGGGTATCCCTTCTGCCTGGAAAACGCCGGACCGTTCCGGATTGACCTTCGCCCGATGGTGGAGGCAATTGTCGCCGACCTGACCGGCGGGAAGGGGGGACCTTACGTCGCCGGAAAGTTCCAGGCCACGGTGGTGGCATTCCTGACCGCCGCCGCGATCCGGGCGCGGGAGGAAACCTCCCTGAATACCGTCGCGCTGTCGGGCGGATGTTTTGCCAATCGGTACCTTACCACTCGCCTGGCCGCGGAATTGACGGCGAAGGGCTTTGCGGTATTGAGACACCGGGAAGTTCCCTGCAACGACGGCGGCATTTCCCTTGGGCAGGCGGTGGTGGCTGTGACCGCGGCGATGTCGCGCCAGGCTGCGAAAGCTTCGGCAATGCAGCCGGAAAGGACATAGACCATGTGCCTCGCGATTCCCGGACGGATCGAGTGGATGAAAGGGCGCTCCGCCGGCGTGGTGATGGGCGGAAATCGAACGGAAGTGATGGCGGACCTGATCCCGCAAGCCAAGGTGGGGGACTGGGTTCTCGTCCATGCGGGCGTGGCCATCACGGTGCTGAATGCGGAGGAGGCCCGGATGACGTACAACCTGCTGGATGAAATGTCGCAACTGGAAAACAAGGGGCCCGCCCCGCAATGAAGGATCCGTGCGACCGACATCTGCGGGAGATTCGCCGTCATCTGGACGCTCTGAAGAGTCTGGGTTCAGCGCCGGTGCGGATCATGGAAGTCTGCGGCACGCACACGATGGTGTTGGCCCGCGCAGGATTGCGAAGCCTGCTGGGCGAGGGCGTCCGGTTCCTCAGCGGGCCGGGTTGCCCCGTCTGCGTCACGGACGGGGCCTACCTGGAACGGGCCATCCACCTGAGCCGGACTCGCCCGGACATTACCTTGGCTTCGTACGGGGACATGGTTCGCGTCCCCGGACAATCCGGTTCGCTGGCCGATGCCCGCTGCGCCGGGGCCGATGTCCGGGTGGTCTATTCCGCCGGCCAAGCCGTGGAGATCGCCTTGGCTTGCCGCGACCGGCAGGTCGTCTTCCTGGCCGTCGGATTCGAAACCACCGCGCCGGGCACCGCGCTGGCCTTGCGGCGGGCGCAACGCGAAGGACTGGAGAATTTCTCCGTCCTGACGGCGCACAAGCGGATCCTCCCGGCCATGCGGGCGCTACTGGTCGGCGACGACGTGAGGGTCGATGCGTTCCTCTGCCCTGGGCACGTCAGCGTGATCGTGGGCTGGGGCGTCTACCGGGAACTGGTGGACCGCTTCGCCCGGCCCTGCGTGGTTGCCGGGTTCGAACCGTCACAGATTCTGGCGGGCGTCGCGGAGATCCTCCGCCAACTCGCCGAAAAGCAGCCCCAGGCCGCAAGCGTCTATCCGCCCGTGTCGCGCGAGGGCAACCGCGTCGCTCAGGCGATCCTGGAAGAAACCTTCGTCCCTGCCGACGCCGTCTGGCGGGGCCTGGGCGAAATCCCCGAAAGCGGCTTGGACCTGCGGGAGGAACTGGCCGCCTTCGACGCGGCGCGGCGATTTGAGCTGCCGGATTACCCCACGCAGGATCCGCCCGATTGCCGCTGCGGCGACGTCCTCTGCGGGCGGTGCGACCCGGCGGAGTGCCCCCTGTTTAGCCGGCGGTGCACCCCCAGAGATCCCGTCGGGGCGTGCATGGTTTCGTCCGAGGGCGCGTGCGCGGCTGCATACCAATACGAACGATTCAGGAAGCGGTGAGAGTCGATGAACAGGGAACGCATCCAACTGGCCCACGGCGGCGGCGGGCAGCTCAGCGCCGAACTGATCGCCGAGGTGATTCTTCCCATCCTGGGCTCGCAACGCCCCGGACGACTGACGGACGCCGCCTGCCTGTCCGTGGACGCGGGACGGCTGGCCTTCACTACCGACAGCTACGTCGTCCAGCCGCTGGAATTCCCCGGCGGCGACATCGGCAAGCTGGCCGTCTGCGGGACAATCAACGACCTGGCCGTCGCAGGGGCGCAGCCCAGGGCGCTGAGCCTGTCGCTGGTGTTGCAGGAAGGACTGGCGATCTCGACGCTCCGGAAGGTGCTGACCTCGGCTGCCGGCGCGGCGCGGGACGCGGGCGTGGAGATTGTCACTGGCGACACCAAGGTGGTGGGGCGGGAAGGATGCGACGGCATGATCGTCAATACCGCCGGGGTGGGCGTTGTGGCGGAGGGAGCGGAACTGGGTTTTGAGCGGGTCGAGCAGGGGGACTGCATTCTCCTGTCCGGGGCGCTGGGGGAGCACGGCCTGAGCGTCGTGAGCTGTCGCAAGGGACTGAGTTTCGCGACCGACCTGCGAAGCGACTGCGCCGCCCTCCACGAATTGACGGGCTCGCTGCTGGCGAGCCTCGGCGGGAACGTGCACTTCATGCGGGATCCCACGCGGGGCGGGCTGGCCGCCACTCTCGCCGAACTGGCCGCCGCCATCGGAAGGGACGTCGAGATTCAGGAGGAGGCCATTCCTGTCAATCCGGTGGCTCGTTCGGCCGCCGAAATGCTGGGACTCGACCTGCTGACCGTGGCAAACGAGGGAAAGCTCGTCGCGGTCGTTGCAGCCAGACAGGCCCCGCGGGCGCTGGAGATCCTGAGAAGTCATCGCTTGGGCGCAAAAGCTGCGATCATCGGAACGGTGGGCGAGGCGGCGTCTGGGCCGCTGGTGGAGATGCAGACGGTCGTGGGAGGGCGGCGTATCGTGCAAATGCCTTATGGGGAGGAACTTCCGCGCATCTGCTGACTGCCCTCCGGGGCCAATTTGTACTGCGTCCAACGGCTCGTTTGTGCATGGCGCGAGGCGTTCTGCGACTTCGCAATGCTTCTGGACAGGGACAATTGGAATCCCCTGTGTGTCAAGGCCAGTATCTCCAACTGGGAAAATCAGGACTCCACCATCAGTCAATACTGATCGAATTGTTCCCGCCCCCGCAGCCGTGTTTCAAAAACAAGGTAGAAAAAGGATCCATAAAATATAGCAATATGCTATATAATATAGCAAAAAATCGAGCATTATAATATATTTTGTTGTTTGAATTATGTTGATGTCTATGATAATATCTCATGTTAGAGAGTCTCAGTTTTCGAGGAAGCGTATGCGACAGGGCAAGTGTGAACAAGTCGTCGCGCGTTTGACCCAGCGGATTCGAAAAGGAGACTATCACGTCCAAGGTCTGCCGGCGGAGCGCGAACTGGCTGCCGAAGTCGGCGTCAGTTACATGACGGCACGCAAAGCGATCCAGAAGCTTCTGGATAACGGCCTGCTACGTCGTCTTCCCAATGGACGCCTGGACGTGCAGCGCAACGTCGAGAACGGGACCGCAACCCACCGCGCGCAAATCGCCCTGCTGGTTCCCGCATGGGAATCCGTCGAAGTGGCCAATTGGAACATCGCCCTGACCCGTTTGGATTCGCGGTTCAACTGCTCCACGCGGGTGGTGTATTACGCACACTGGGACGATCCCAACGTGGTGAATACCCTTCGGCGATTTGACGGAATTTTCCTCCGGCCTCTTGCCGAGGCGGCGCCTCCGCCGTCGCTGATTCAGGAACTGGTCCGGAACCGTCGGCCCGTGGTGGTTTTGAGCCTCGATTGGAGCGGCTACGGCGTCCGTTCCGTTCGGTTGGACCCCCCGGTGTACGTGCAGAAATTGCTGGACCATCTCGCGTCGCTGGGGCATCGGAAGATCGACTGCCTGAACGTCCAACCGCGGGAGTCAGTCGTGTTGGAGCGCATCGCGCAATGGAAGCTCTGGCTGGCCGCCCACGGGCTGGACGGAGAGTTGGTGGATGAAGCCGTCGCGCCGTATACCGAACCGATCTCCGCGGCGTACCAGGCCGTCGTCCGCAGGATTCGGGAAAAGGCATTCGACTGCACGGCCCTGCTGTGCATCACGGAGCCGGCGGCGGCCGGCGCGATCCGCGCCATGGTCGATCACGGAATCCGCCCGGGATACGACGTCGCTGTCTGCGCCGCCGCGGGGGAATCGCGGGCAGAGTACAACACGCCCTCCCTGACCGCGCTGCAAGACCCGGACCCCAAGCCGTACCTGGCCGTATGCCTGGAGTGGATGCTGGGAGGCGAGGGACGCCATTGGTACGGGCCATTGCTGGTCCAGCCGGCCGACGTGCCGGTTGTGATTCGGCAGTCCACCGTTCCGGAAGCGGACGACAAACATCCGCCGGAGCGTCTCCGTGAAATGTCCGCGGAGACCGGGGAGACGAAGCGCGGACCGGCATGAACGACGATTCGCCGCCTTGGGCGGCAGGAAGAGACAAACGGGAATTCAAGCACAAAACAGGAACGCTTGGATCGACCCTGATGGTGGAAACTGGAGAAGAAACAGGAAAGGAGAAGCATCATGTCGAAATGGTTGAAACGCAGTTTAGTGGCGATGGCGGCGGTGGTGCTGGTGGGAATGGTGGTCGCACCGGTCCGGGCGGCCCCCGTTGTGGTCATCTCGGATACTTTTACCTCAACCGGTTCGGAGCAGTATAATATTTTCAAAAACCACCGCACGCCCAACGTGACGAACCTGCCGGGCCTCACGTGGAATGGAGAATCCTCGGCGAATACCTTCTGGGGCGCGTTCATCTCGGCGAGCTGGCGTGGATGGAACAACAACACCGTCAGCTTTGGGCATGCCGAAAAGACCGATTCCATCGGATGGGGCGCCGTCGGGCTGGGCACGTACAACGATGCCGACGTTTTGACGATCTCCGCCGACCTGCGGCTGGGAGGCAGCAGCACAACCGGCAACCAAGGCATTGGTCTGGGCTTCTGGGGGACGTTGCCGACCGCCACGGACGCCAGCGACCGCCTCACCGGCTTCACCGGCCTGTTCGTGACCCGGACGGGGCTGACGCTCTACGAGAACGGGACCGCCGGAACCTCCGTGTCGCTGACGGGCACCGTGGGAACCCACATGCTGAGCTACGACGTGAATGTCGCCACCGGCGCGATCTCCAACGTCACGTTCGCCGGCAATCCCGTCAGCGGCTTCTCCTCCAGCGCGTTCAAGACGGCGGCGACGGAGAACGCCGGCTTGGTGTCCAGCGGGGTATCGTCGGGATACAACGGCGCCGACAACTTCACGGTATTGCTCATCCCCGAGCCGGCGACGATGGCGTTGCTCGGCCTGGGTGGCCTGGGCGTGCTGATTCGCAAGAATCGAAGGGCGTGACACAGATCCTTCGCTTTCGCGAACAATGACGCACCACTCACTGTCAGGATGGCCTGACCGCCGTCCTGACGGTTTTCGACCGGCGCATCATCCGCTCGACGCGCTTGGGATGTGCAGGAAAAACCGGCCCAACAGGAGCGCGGGCATGAAGGATCGATCGCAAAGAACAGCCGTGGCCGCATTCACGCTGATCGAACTGCTGGTCGTCATCGCGATTCTCGCGCTGCTGGTGAGCCTCCTGATGCCCTCGCTCCAGAAGGCCAAGGAACTGGCCGTCCTGACCAAGTGCCTGAGCGGACATCGCGGCATGGCGATCGCGTATGCGCTCTATGCGTCGGATTACGACGGCGTGAACCCCGGTTCGGTGATTCCCGGCGTCTGGGACCGCTTTTGGCCCGAGTGCTACCGGGCGTATGAAACGAATTCGCTGGCGTTCCGCTGTCCAAAGAACAGGGGCGGGTATTACGGCCTGTACTCGATCTACGGCCAGCTGTGGAAGGGCACGCCGACACTGGACGCGGTCTTCATGCTGGACTGGGGATGGTTCGGGTACGGTCAGGGTTTCCAAAACGAGCTGAACCCGTATCCGACCAATTTCCTCATGCTTGCGTGCAGCTCGGTGGGACAGGGCTCTATGTTGGCTTACGGCTCGCCGGACTTCCTGCCGTACATATTCTGGTCGTCGGGGGGCGGCTGGACGCGGCAAGGGATCTGGTTGAGCCATGAGGTGTCCGACGGCGTCGCCGGCGGGATGTTCGCCGACGGCCATGCGGAAAGTTGCCCGCCTGACCGCCTGCTTAAGACGGCCAACTGGAAGCAGAAGAACCAGCCGAGTTCCGGCGGCTGCAAGGCGTGGAAACTGCCGGACGGGTGGTCGACGACGGACGGCGGAACGACGTACCTGCCATGAGAACGCGAATTGCTGATGGGCTTTTTGTGATGGAAACGTTTTCTTTGCGGCACCCCCCCCCAACGCGTAAACCACTTTTCGGAAAGGAAAAGACCATGCGTCGAATCACCACGATTGGATTGATCTTTCTCGTCTGGGCGACGGCCTCGAATCGCCTGCTCCAAGCCGGAGAGTCCGGCGTGGTGGAAGTGAAACTGGGCGAAACCGTCGAGCGCACCTGGGACCAGGTCAAGGCCGGCAAGTACGCCTACGGTCCCAAGCAGGACTACAACGCCAAAACCAACGAAACGCATGTCTACCTGCCTTACGGGAAGAACACGAACCTGTATCACGAGGTCCGCGGGGTGCTGTACGATCCGACGACCGGCGACGTCGCCAAGTTCCACAGCTCCGACGGAAACACCAACGCCGTGCTGACCTACAAGCTGCGTTTTGACCAGCGCATCGCTTCGTTCCGGTTCTACAGCGGCTGGGCCGAACTCGGGCTGTCGGGCGGGACCGTCGGCGGGGTGGAATACAGCGTCGACGGGCAGGACTGGAAACCCGTCGTCGAGGTCAAAAAATCGGGCATCATCGAGCCACTCGTCAAGGACTTCAAGGCAACGGACATGAACACGGGCACGCTGTATATCCGTTACTTCACGCGCGATCCGGTCAATCCCGACGCGTCGGGCCCTGGGCGGTGGCTCCAGTTCCGCATGGCGGGCTCTCCCGGATGGGGCGACGCGGCGACGACGTTCTTCGCCAGTCAGCCCCAACTCTGGGTCACGCCCGCCAAGGGCGCCGCCGCGCCGCCCAAGGCGTCCGCGTCGGAAGCCGAGCCGGCCACAGCTCCCCGATCCGGCGACGCCTGGGCCCGTGAGAACGGAAGCCCCTGGAGCTTCTCCTCCAGCGCCGAGTGGTTCAAGGAATATCCGCGATTCAATCCGATGATGGCCAAGGCCGGCGCCACGTGGATTCGAGCCTTCTACGAGTGGAGCACCATTCAGCCCAGGCAGGGCCAGTGGAACTGGGCGCTGCCGGACGCCCTCGTCGCCAATTGCCGGAAAAACAACATCCAGGTTTCCGGGTTGTTCTGTTATCTGACGTCGTGGGCTTCCGCCGACGGCGGGGTGCGCAAATTTCCCGTCAAGGACATGAATTTCTGGCGAGAGTATGTCCGAACGGTGATGAACCGCTACCAGAAGGACATCCTGTATTGGGAAGTCGGCAACGAGTGGAACGGCAGCTTCGGTCCCGGCTGCACGCCGAAGGTCTATGCCGACATGACCGTCGCGGCGTATGAAGAAGCCCGGAAGGTGAACAAGGATATAAAGATCGGCATGAGTGTGGCCAACTTCGACGTTGGCTTCCTGGACGCGGCGATCAAGGCTGGTGCCGCGGACCATTTCGACTTCATCGCGGTCCATCCGTACGAAAACGTCGGCTCGCTGACCGACGGTGGCGAGGTGAGTTATCTCAGCCTGGCCGGAAACCTGCGAGATATGCTCAAGGCCAACCGCCAGCGGACGGACATCCCGCTGTGGATCACCGAGTTCGGTTTCCAGGCGCCGGTCCAGCCGGACGCCAAGGCCGACGCGCTCCAAGCAGAGATTTTCGCGAAGGCCCACCTGCTGGCGATTGTGCAGGGATTCAGCCGGCTCTGCTGGTTCGAAGCCCGGGGACCCGCATATGGGCGCAATACCGATCACGGCTTGATCCGCGCGGACTGGACGCCGCGCCCGGCGTATCACGCCTACGCGACGATGACCTCGCTGCTGGGCGCGCAGCCGCATTACCTTGGCTGGTTGAACGTCGCCGACGGCGGGTACGGATTTGTCTTCGACGGTCCCAAGGGCGCGGTGCTGGCCACATGGGCTCCGCCGGGAAAGAAACTTTCCGTCAGGTTCGCCAACGCGGTGCAGGTCGTGGACCTGTCGGGCAAGGAATCGCCGCTGGCCGCCGGGGGGGAACTGACGCTGACGACGACTCCGGTCTATGTTGCCCAGCTTCCGGAGGCGCTGGTGGCCGAGGCGAAGGACAATCGCGGAAAGCCTTATCCGTGGGGCGGCGATTACGCCAACGCCAAGAGGGTCACGTGTCGCCTGGGCGCGATGAACGTCAACAACGGGCTCAAGCAGGTCAATCCGCAGACGACGGCCATAGTCGTCGTCGGAGACATTTCCTATCGGCGCAGCGACTTCACCAAGGGTGGCGAAGGCCACTACGTCTACTTCCGCGCGGATCCGCAATTCGTTCCTTACGGAACCAGGGAATTGGAAATCACGATTATAGCCAAACGCGTCTCGTCCGACAAGGAAGCCGGCATGAAGTTGACGTACGAGTCGGCGCGCGGATACCGCGATCTCCAAGGGCCGAACTGGTGGACGATCCCCGAGGGCGATCAGTGGCAGGAGCATACTTGGAAGGTCTCCGACGCGAACTTTGTTGGGCAGTGGGGGTGGAATTTCCGGTTCGATGCCGTCGGTTCGCCCAACGAATACCTGATTCGCGAAGTGCGCGTGGAAAAGACCAGGTGATCCCTTGGAGCCGATACCGTTATGTTATGATGATAGAGTTTCCACGGGATTGCCCGTGTAACGGAAGCGGCCGTCATCCGGGTCGGCACAGATCGGTTACAGGATCCAAACGAGAAGGAAAACGGTTCGCCGATTCGTACAACATGAAAAACAACGAATTCGTATTTCACCTGCTGGCAAACGCCCACCTGGACCCGGTCTGGTTGTGGGATTGGCGGGAAGGGCTCAACGAAGGACTGATCACCTGTCGCACGATCCTCGATTTGATGGAGGAAGATCCGGAACTGACCTTCAATCGAGGCGAGGCGTCGATTTATCAGCACATCGAGGAGACGGACCCGGCCCTGTTCCGGCGGATCGCCGACTTTATCCAGGCGGGACGGTGGGACGTGGTCGGCGGAACCTACGTGCAAGCCGACGAAAACCTGCCGGCCACCGAAACGCTCCTCCGCCAGTACGTTCGCGGGCAGGAGTATTTCCTCTCCCGTTTTGACAAAACGATTGAGGTGGGGTGGGTGGCGGATTGTTTCGGTCATCCTGCCGGGTTGCCCGAAATCCTCACCGTCGCGGGGATCCGATACACGGCCTTTACCCGCCCCTTCCCTTCGCGTTTGCCGATTGCCAAACCCGCTTTCTGGTGGGTCGGAACCGCCGGGTCGCGCGTGCTGGCGTATCGGCCCGCGTGCAGCTGGTACGGCGCGGACCGCCAGGAGATGACTGTGCGCCTGGACCAGACGCTGGCGCAGGCGCCGTCGTACGGGCTGCGGAACATTGGCGTGTTCTACGGATTGGGCAATCACGGCGGGGGCCCGACGCAGCGGCAGCTTGCCGACATCCGCGCATGGGCAGCGGCGCACCCGGAGGTGCGGGTGGTTCACTCCACGATGCATCGTTTCTTCCATGCGCTGGAGGAAGAGGCGCAAACCGCCGGCGAGGATTACCTTCCGGTTCACGAGGGGGAATTGAACTTTTCCGAGCGCGGCTGTTACAGCGCGCTAGCCCGGCTCAAGTTTCCCTATCGCCGGACGGACGCCCAGCTCCGTCGCGCCGAAACGACGTCCTCGGTCGTCGCGGTGCGCCTCGACCGTCCAGCGGCTGACCTGTCCGACGCCTGGGACACGGTCCTGTTCAACAGCTTCCACGACATCCTGCCGGGCTCCAGCATCGAGCGGGCCTCTGACGAGCAGATCGCGCACCTCGGCGGGGCGTTTCACGCGGCGCAGGCTGCGGAGTTCCGGGCGCTGAACGCACTGGCCTCGCGCGTGGACACGCGCGTCGCCAGGACCGACCGCCCCGACATGCCCACCGGCGTTCCGTTCCTCGTCTGGAACCCGCATCCCCAGCCGTTCGACGGGTACGTGGAACTGGAAGCCTGCCTGGACTGGCGCCCGATCCCGCAGTATCGCTTCCGCGTTCAGGAGCTGCCCGTACGCATCCTGGACAGCCGGGGAAACTCGCTGCCGTTCCAGTTGGTCGAAGAGGAAAATCACGCCATGCACGACGTTCCGTGGCGGAAGCGTGCAGTGGTTCCGGTGAAATTGCCGCCGGCGGGATGGACAGTCCTGGAAATGGCCTGGGTGGAGGGCGCCGAGGCTCCGGTCGGGCCGGCTGCGCCGAGAGAGCCCGCCGTTCACGTCGGACCCGCCATCGACAACGGTCTGCTGCGTATCGAAGCCTATTGCGGGGCCAGGGGAATCCGCATCCTGCGGAACAAGGAGCCCCTGCTGGGCGGAGAGGGTTTGTCGGCGGCTGTCTTCGATGATCCCTGGGGCTCGTGGGGCGGGCCGGAAACCGATCCGACGGCGACGGATCTGTCCTGCCTCAAGGAATCGTGGAAGGTGGCGGACGTTCGCGTCTTGGAGAAAGGCCCGTGGCGCGCCTCCTTGTGGGTCCGTCTGGCGGGGGCGCGGTCGCGCCTCGACCTGACGCTCCGGCTGTATGCCGGCATGGATGAAATCGAGGTGCTGGCGCGGGCGTACTGGAACGAGCCTCTGGCACGGCTGAAACTCTTGTTCCCCGCCGCCGGTCTGGCGGAATTCGAAGTTCCCGGGGGGCGCGTGCGGAGAACCTCCTGCGGGGAAGTGCCGGGCAACGGATGGGTGCGACTGCACGGACCGTCCGGGCCCGTCCTCGGTTTCGCCAGCGATGCGCTTTACAACTTCGACTGCAAGGATGACGTGTTCCGCGCCACCGTGGTCCGCTCCAGCCGGTACGCCTATGGTGGAAAAGTGCTGGAGGACCGTCCCTGGCTGCCGGCGTGCGACTGCGGCGAGTACAAGTTCCGCTTCCTTCTGACATGCGGGCAGGGGAACCTCGCCCACCAGTCCGTCGTCCTCGAGCAGCCGCCCGTGACGCTGCCGGTTCCCGCCACGGAAGGCGACTTCCCTCGCGAGGGCTCGATCTTGCGGATCGAGCCGGAAGGATTGCGCCTCCTGGCGTTCAAGCAGGCCTGCGACGGCGAAGGATGGATTCTCCGTCTCCAGAACATAACCGACGCGGCGATGCGTCCCATCCTGACGCTGCTGGGCAAGAATCTGCCGCTGGACGAAGTTCCCGCTGGTCGGATCGCCACGTGGCGAATCGCGGTTTCCGGGGAAACGCTCGACGTTTCCCCCTGCGACGCCGTGGAACGCCGCCTTGCGTTGTAAGGGCGGAACGTTACAAACAAAGGCCATCAGGGAATGGAGATCGGACAGACAAGGGTAGGGAACGTCTTTTCCGCCGGCGAACCGCTGCGGTTCGTTCTCAGCGCGTTCGCCCGGAAACCGGACAAAATCGCCTGGTCGGTGACGGATCACCACGGCGACTGCGTGATGCGAGGCGAGCAGGCTGTGACCGACGTCCCAGTGCGGCTGACGCTTCCGGGGAGGCGGGTGGGGTATTTTGAGGTGGAGATTGCAGCCTGCGGCGCCGAAAAGACCTTCGAGACGGCGAGAACCTCCTTTGCCGTCGTGTCCGATGTTGACTTCTCGGCCGTGCGGGACTCGCCCTTCGGGGTCTGCACCCATTTCGGGCAGTGGTGGGATACCGAGATCATTCCGCTGATCGCGCGGGCGGGAATCAAGGAAATCCGCGACGAGCAGTACTGGGAAAGCCTGGAAAAGGAAAAGGGCGTTTTCTCATTTCCGAAGAAGTGCGATGCTTACATGGCCGCCCTGGCGGCGGCGAACCTCACGCCGCACATCGGACTGACGTACGGAAACCGGCTGTACCACCGGGGGCGAGCGCCTTATGAAGAAAAGGGCTTTCTCGCGTTCGCCCGATACGCCGTGGAACTTCTCGCCCGATACGCCGGGCAGATCCGATCGGTGGAAGTCTGGAACGAGTGGAACAGCCCCGGTTTTTCCTCCGGCCCCGCCGCCGCGAGGCCCGAGGTGTATGCCGGCCTGCTCGAACGCACCTTCGAGCGGATCAAGCAGAAGCACCCGGAAGTGAAGGTCATCGGAGGTTCCGTCACCGGGCTGTGGTGGGGCGGGTATTTCTGGCTTCGCCGATTGCTGAAAATCCCCGGCGCGATCGACCGGATGGACGCGCTGTCCGTGCATCCCTATAAGTGCGAACTGGAGCCGGAGTACCTGCCGGAATCCATGGCCAGGCTCAGGCGGATGATGCGGGACGCCGGCGGGCCTGTGCGCCCCCTGTGGGTCACCGAATTGGGCTGGCCCATCAACGTCCATCCCCAGGCGGTCGCTGATCAGGTCTACGAATCGCTCGACGTCCGCACCAGCGAGGAAGTGCAGGCGCATTACCTGGTGCGGTCCTATGTCCTGCTGCTGGCCGCGGGAGTCGAGAAGATTCATTGGTACGACTTCATGAATGACGGGACCGACAGCCGCAATGGCGAACACAACTTCGGCCTGATCCGTCACCCCGACGACGCGATGGGCCGATACGCGCCGCTGCCCGCGTATTCCGCGTATGCGGAGATGACCCGCCGGCTGACCGGCGCGGAATTCGTCCGCCAGGAGCAGACTCCGCCGACGATGCGGAGT
>DNAS01000081.1:20600-22877 GCA_003485185.1 Phycisphaerales bacterium
CCGCCGACGATGCGGAGTTTCGTCTTCCGCGGGAAAGGCGGGGAAACCCGCGTCGCCTGGTCGCTGGAACCGACGGTCCTCCGCGTCCGAGCGGCAAAGCCGTTTACGGTGGCCGACCTCATGGGGCAGACCCGCACGGTTGAGCCCGCCGATGGGCTGGCCGTTCTGCCCGTCCGCAGGGGCGAACCGGTCTACCTCGTCGGCGACGTGGACCAGGTGGATGCGGGACTGACGGTCCGGGTGGACCGCAAGTGTTCCGCCTGCGTGGGCGAGATGGCGCTCGTGCCGTACCGGATCGAGAACGCCTTTCCATTCCCGGTTTCGGTGGGGCTGGAGGGGGGTGGTGCCAGGCAGCAGGCGACGGTGAAGCCGGATTCCGTCGAACAGGGACGTGTGGCTCTCCCGCCCGATACCGCTCCGGGGAAAAAGGTGCTCGCGTTCCATGTCCGGACCGGTGGCGAA
Organism: Phycisphaerales bacterium; assembly: GCA_003485185.1. Lineage (GTDB taxonomy): Bacteria > Planctomycetota > Phycisphaerae > SM23-33 > SM23-33 > UBA12270. The sequence continues at coordinate 21,063 of DNAS01000081.1, forward strand.
CTGCTGGCCGAGATGCCCGTGGAAATTCGCGCGGACAACCGGCTTGCCTTCCCCCAGCCGCCGCACATGGCCGACGACGCGACAATGCGCCTGATGCTGCGGAACGCGTCCCGTGAGCAGAGCCTTTCAATCGACCGGATCCTCTGGACTGCGGGTCTGGCTGAGGGCGTGCGCGAAGTTTCGCTTTCGATTGCGCCGGGTGAGGAAGTTTCGCTCGCCATTCCGGAAGTCCGCCTTGAGCCGTACGCCGTCGTTCCGCTGTGCGTGGAGGGGCGGCTGGGCGGCGAGTTCCTCGGCGGCTGGCAGGGGATCATCGGCGACAATCCGGTTCACCGTCTGACACCGACGATGGACGGGAATCTCGACGAGTGGGAAGACCTGCCCGCCATCGACCTGCGGAAACATGGAACGGTCAAGATGACCCAGGACGGCGGTCCCGCAGACCTTTCCGGAAAGCTCTGGCTCGCCCATGACGAGCGGAACTTCTATCTCGCCGCGCGGATTACGGACGACGCGCACCATCCCCCGGTCGAGGAGAACGACATCGGCGACCAGATCGAATTCGTCGTCTCTCCGATGCCTCCCTGGCAAGCGGCGGCGCGGTACTGGCCGGGCGAGGGCTTTTACCGATTCGCCGTCTCTCTGCGTGCATCCGGCCCGCAGGTCTACCAGATGAAGGGCGTCAGCGAGGACGAAGGCCAGAGCCTTGCCGAAGGCGCCGTCTGCCGCGCCCGCCGCGAAGGCATGGAAACGATCTACGAGGTGTCGATCCCCCGCGAGGGGCGGGAGCTTTTCACGCCTGGCTGCCCCTACTTCTCGCTGTCGCTGCTGGTCCGAGACCGGGACGGTCCGGACCGGGGCGGGTGGATCGAGTGGGGCTCCGGGTTCGCCAAAGGCAAGCGGCGCGAGCGGTTCCACCTGTGCCGCCTGGGGAAACGATAGCTTGAAAACGGGGATGTGGTATCCTATCCGCTTCCGGATTCATTTTTTTGAGGTTCATGGTCTATGGCAGTGAAACTGGCAGGCGTCTTTTCCGATCACATGGTCTTGCAACGCGATATCCGCCTGGCGATCTGGGGCTGGGCGGACCCCGGCGAGAAGGTTGTCGTGTCGCTTGCGGGTCGCACCGCCAGGGCGACGGCCGGCGCGGACGGAAAGTGGATGGCGAAGTTCCCGCCCTTCCCGGCCGGCGGCCCCCACGAACTGACGGTGGCGGGACGTCCCAAACTCGTGCTCAAGGATGTGATGATCGGCGAGGTGTGGGTCTGCTCCGGGCAGTCCAACATGGAGTGGAGGGTTGCGGCGTCGAAGAACGCCGTCGAGGAGACGGCAGCCGCCGACTACCCGAACCTCCGGTTCTTCTCCGTGCCCCTGAAAGCCGAGCAGGCGCCGCTGGGCGATGTTCGCGGCGCCTGGGAGCGATGCTCGCCGGAGTCCGTGAGCCGCTTTTCCGCCGTCGGATATTTCTTCGGGCGCGAGATCCATCGCAAGACCGGCCTTTCGGTCGGGCTCATCAACACGTCCTGGGGCGGAACCTACGCCGAGGCGTGGACCAGCCGCAAGGCGCTGATGAGCGAACCGCTCTTCCGCCGCGTCGTCGAGCAATACGAGCACGAGCTGGCCCATCCCACCGAGGCGTTCAAGGAACTCCGCGCGAAGCAGGAGGAATGGGCGGCGAAGTACGAAATCAAGGACGTGAACAATGTGGGCGAGGCTGAAGGATGGCATGAGCCCGGCTTGACGGCCGACGACTGGAAGGAAATGGACCTTCCGCGGAACTGGCAGAGCGTCGGGCAGCGTCACCTCGCGGCGGAA
>DNAS01000081.1:23027-23503 GCA_003485185.1 Phycisphaerales bacterium
TTCCGCCGCGAGGTGACGCTGCCGGGCGACTGGGCGGGGCGCGACCTGGCGCTCAGTCTGGGCGCGGTCGACAAGTCGGACGTGACCTACTTCAACGGCGTCCGCGTCGGCAGCCTGACCATGGAGCAGGCTCCGGACGCCTGGTGCACGTCCCGCACCTACACCGTTCCGGGGCGCCTGGTCCGGCCCGGCAGGAACGTCGTCGCCGTCCGCGTCTTCAGCAACATCTACGAAGGCGGATTCATCGGAACGCCGCATCAGATGCGCCTGGCACGCGAGGACGGAAAGGACGATCCTGTCCCGCTGGCCGGCCCGTGGCGGTACAAGATCGAGGCGAACTTCGGGCTGGTTCCCCCTCCGCCGCCGAAGCCCCGAGGCAGGGGAAACCCCAACTCGCCGCACATCCTGTTCGACAGCATGATCCACCCGCTCCTGCCGTACGCGATCCGCGGCGCAATCTGGTACCAGGGCGAATC
>DNAS01000081.1:23659-25235 GCA_003485185.1 Phycisphaerales bacterium
CCAGCCCGCCGGCGACGTGGTCGAATTCCACGCGAATCCGCCCCTTGCTCCTGTGCAGGGACCGGAAGACCGGCCCGTCGAAAGCACATGGGCGGAACTCCGCGAAGCGCAGACGATGACCCTGTCGGCGCCGAACACGGGCATGGCCGTGACCATCGACATCGGCGAGGCGGACAACATTCACCCCACCAACAAGCAGGACGTCGGAATCCGCCTGGCGCTTCCGGCGCTGGCGAAGGTGTACGGGTTCAAGGGCCTGGTCCATTCCGGGCCGGTCTTCCGGTCCCTGCACAGGAGCAAGGGGCGGATTCGCGTGGAATTCGACCACGTCGCCGGCGGGCTGGTCGTGCGGGGCGGCGCGTTGAAAGGATTCGCCGTCGCCGGGAAGGACCGCAAGTTCGTCTGGGCCGAGGCGAAGATCGTCGGGGATTGCGTCGAGGTCTGGAGCGACGACGTTCCCCAGCCGGCAGCGGTCCGGTATGCCTGGTCCGACAATCCGCCCTGCACGCTCTACAACGCGTCCGAGCTTCCCGCCTCGCCGTTCCGGACCGATTCCTGGCCCGGGATCACGAAGTAATCGGGATGGCATCGCCCCGCCGTCAGACGGAGGTTGCGCCGCGGGCTTTTTGGTAGAGGTCGAACATCTCGCCGGCCATCGCCGCGATGGACACCTTGTGGTAGCTCGCCAGCCCGCTGCGCAGCGTGTCGTGCAGCGTGTCGGTCCATTTGGCGGGCAGGGCGGCGGCCCCGAGCCTCATGCCCATGAGCGATCCGACGGTCGCGCCGTTGCAGTCGGTGTCGAAGCCCGGCCAGACCGCGCGGGTGATCGCCTTCTCGAAGTCGCCCTCGCTCCAGAGCAGGCCCATCGCGACGATCTGGGCGTTGGAGATCGTGTGGCACCAGCCGTGGGCCGAATGCTCGTCCCACTGGCGGTGGATGCGGGCGACGGCGTCGTCGTAGCCCACGCCGCCGGCGTGCCAGTCCAGGACCATCCGGAGGTTCTCGGCCAGGCGGCAGCGGGCGGGAATCTCGCCCAGACCGATCTCGACGATGCGGCGGAGGTCGGTCTCGACGGCTGCCCCAGCCAGCATTGCCGCAACCCACATCTCCCCGTAGATTCCGTTCTTGACGTGCGAGATGCACGCGTCCCGCCAGGCCAGTTCGGCCGCGAACTCCGGCCGGCCCATCGCGACGTACCCGAAGAAGTCCGCGCGAATCTGCGCGCCGATCCACTCGCGGTAAGGATTGGCGACGGTGGCCGAATCCGGTGGGGCGATTCCCTCGGCGAAGTTCCGGTACGCGACGCGCTCGGCCGTGCAGGTGTGCAGCAGCGGAATCTCGCGCACCCAGAAATCCGCCACGTCCGCCGGGCGGAAGTCCACGCCCTTGTTCTTGACGATCGCCATTCCGGTGAGGGTGTAGTTGGTGTCGTCGTCTTCGGGCATGTGGTCGTAGGCGGCAAACAGCTTGGTGGCGGGCTTGGATCCGACCTTGTGGCGGGCAAGATTCTCGGCGGAGATTCCCAGCCGCCAGAAGTAATCGGTGAGCATCGAGTGCCCGGCCTCGCGCAGCATCG
>DNAS01000081.1:25344-26598 GCA_003485185.1 Phycisphaerales bacterium
CCCCGGCCTCGCGCAGCATCGGCCAGAGGGCGTTCGTCCGCCATCCTTCGACGGGTTTGCCCAGCAGACAGCCGGCGCAGCGGCCCAGCAGGGCGCCGTGCAGGCGGTCGCGGAGTTCCGCGTCGCCGGTGGAGACGTTCAACACCCGTGGCGCGTCGGGGCGGGCGGCGCGGATGCCCTCCAGGTCGCTCGGCTCGACGTAGCGGTAGTCCGGGCGCATGGGCGCGCGGATCGAAGCGGCCAGCAGCTCCCGCGCCCGCGACTGGAAGGCCTCGTCCTCGGGTACGGCGTCGGACTGGAGGGCGTCGAACGTCCCGGCCAGCGCGGAGATGTCCCTGCCTTCCTCCTCGGCCTGGGCACGCTCGATGGCCAGATCGCCCCGCTTCAGCCACAGCCACGGGAACTTCATGGATTCTTTCATGGATGGATTGCCTTTCTGCAACCGCTCCGCGCACGGCGGAAGAAGATTACCAGAACATTCCGCCCGCGTCGGGTTCCTGTCCGCTCTCCATCGCCAGCAGAGCGAGAATCAGCCAGCCCATTCCGTCCACGGCCTCGACGCGGGATTCCCAGGGATGGCTGGCGAGGCGCCCGTCGCGCGCGAGCACGGCCAGCGCCTCGTCGGCCAGGGCGCGGGCCTGGGTCAGCAGGGCCGGTTTTTCGAGCGTCGCGCCGGCGCGGCGGAGAAAGTGGATGGCCCGGCCGTAGGATTCGGCGTAGGCCCCTCGCCCGTTGGCGGCGGGGGTCGTTTCGGCCAGGACGGCGGCCCAGCGCTCGCAGGCTTCGGCGAAGACGGGTTCTCGCCGGAGATTCCAGGCGTCCAGACAGGCCTCGGCGGTCTGGAGCGGGTAATCGTGATTGGGGAACAGCGCGTCCCACGGGTCGGACCACGTTCCCGGCTGGTAGAGGGTGGTCTTGGGTCCGCCGTCGTGCTCGCCCGTTCGCACTCGCGTCCTGCCGGCGTATCGCCTGGCAGCGGGGCGCCAGGCGCGGCGCAGCCAGTCGCCCAGCGACTCGCCGGACATCTCGCTCAGACGTCCGTCGTCCAGCAGTCGCGCGCAGGCCAGCAGGGCGCCGGCCGCAACCATATCATGGCGCCAGCGGCCCCACAAAAACATCGCCACGGTGGCCGCCAGGATACCGCTGATGAGCAGCTGCTGCGTTGTCAACGATTACCTCCCTGCGATTGCTTCGCCTCGGCGGTGATTTCCGCTTCGGCACGTGCCCAGAACTCCTTTTCCCGGCCGTCGGGTC
>DNAS01000081.1:26657-28870 GCA_003485185.1 Phycisphaerales bacterium
CGCCTGTGACAGCGCGAGCAGTCCTCCGGCTTCGAGAAAGGCGTGCGATCGCTTTCCGTCGGCGTGGCGGTTGAAGCAACCGGGTTCAGGCCCGTCCACGAGATGCCCGACGTGGGCGCGCAGGGCCCGGATCGTCCGTTCGGGCTCGAGGGAGTGCAGGAGCTTCCAGGGTACGGGCAGCGGACGGGTTTCATGCAGCGGGGCGGAGGCATGGCGGTCGTCCACCGGTTGGGGCGGGCTCTCCCCCGCGAAGAACACCGCGCCGCCGGTCTCGCGGGAGACGTAGTAGTGATTTCCCCACCACAACAGCCCGCCCGGACTGGCCGCGACGTCAAAGTACCTTGAAACATACCTGCCTGCGGCCTGGGAGTAGCGAGGGTCGCCCGTCCGTTGCGAGACCGCGAAACACGCCGTCACCAGCGGTCCGTCCCAGTACAGGTTGCTGCCGCGCGGACTTTCGATCCACCGGTAGCATCGTTTGGAGACCGATGCGTTGCGTTCGCCCTCGGGCGGCAGGCCGGTCCGAAGATCCAGCATGGACCCCCAAAGCCCCCCGAGGGGGGAATCCTCACGCCAGACCGCGTGGTCCAGGAACCAGTCCATGTGAGAGATGATGGTAGCGAGGATGTCCATGGCGTCGTGTGGCCGTTTCGGGTGGCCCAGGAACCGCCAGCCAGGAAAAAACGACTGGCGGCTGAAGTTTCTCCACGGAATTCGCGGGAACCTATCACCGGCGGGAGGGGATTTCAAGAAATATAGGCGGATTCAGGCCGCTTTTCACCGTTGGATACCAGTCAACAAACCGGATGCGTCTTGACCGATATCTATCGGTCCTGTTACTAACGGACCACGAACATTCTTTGTGGTAAACATTTCAAACGGAAACGAATATAGGCATTTTATGTGTTCATAATTGACACAATGGTCTTTTTCTGGTACTCTCTGAGATATGGAAGAGAGTACTAGTACAGATACCGGTTCACATTTGTACGAAGCTCTCGCAGCGCGAATCCGCAAGTCGATTTGCCAAGGTGCGTATCAACCGGGTGAATTGATCGGCTCGGAATATGAATTGGCGCGCGAAGAGAGCGTCAGCCGCATGACGGTGCGGCGCGCCTGCACACTGCTGGTCCACGAAGGCCTGGTGGAACGCCGCCCCGGAAAGGGCCTGTATGCCACGGGCGGGCGCGGGCACGGTGTGCCCATCGCCACGCGCATGATCCAGATTGTCGCCGGGAACCTTCGGTGGGAATCGTCGCTCCAGATGTCGCGCGGGGTGCAGGCGATCGCCAAGCGGGAGCGGATCCAGGTGCAGTTGTACGACGCCCACGGAGACATGGAGTTGGACATGGCCATGCTGCGGCAACTTCCGAGCGGGCAGGCCAAGGGCGCGGTCATCGTTTCGCTCCAGACGCCACCGTTCTGTGAGGCGGTCTATCGTCTCAAGACGACGGGATTCCCGTTCGTCCTTGCCGACCAGCGGCTTCGCGACATTGAGGTGCCGTCGATCACGGCCGACAACTACGCGGGCGGATACGCCGCGGGGCGGGCCTTGCTCGAGAAGGGGCACAAGCGGATCGCTTTCGTGGGCGACCTGGTCGCAGCGACCGTGCAGGACCGTCTTGCGGGCCTGCGGGACGCGATGGCCGACGCGGGTCTGCCGATGCCACGTTCGCTGATCGCCGACGTCCTGGCGGGCAAGGATCGCCTGGGCGACTGGTCGGCCTCCGTCGAGGAATGCACGCGCGACCTTTTGCAGCGTCCCTCGCCGCCGACGGCCATCTTCTTCAGTTGCGACGCGGTGGCCCGGTCCGCCTATCGCACACTGGGCGCGATGGGTTTGAGCATTCCGCAAGACGTGAGCGTCATCGGGTTCGACGACGATCCGCTGGCGGAGTGGTTGCCCCCGCCGCTGACCACGGTGCGCCAGCCCTTCTTCGCGATGGGCCAGGCGGCGATGGAGCTGTTGTGCAAGCGGATGAACGATTCCAACACGCCCGTGGAACACCGGGTGATGCCGGTGAAGCTGGTGGAACGGGGTTCGGTGGCGCCGCCGGGCGCCTCGGCATAATCGGCAAGACGATCACCCACAGTCATGGGAGAGGGTTGAACGAGATGCGAAGGAGCCAGACATCCCGTTGCGAGTTCACCCCCAGTGCCAATCGCCGCGCAGGGAAGCAGGGCGAACGGTCCGCGTTCATCTCTGTAGGGGC
>DNAS01000172.1:0-12288 GCA_003485185.1 Phycisphaerales bacterium
CCCGCCTGCGCCAGCTATGACATGTTCACCAACTACGAGCAGCGCGGCGAGACGTTCGTGAAACTCGTGCGCGACTTACCCCGCTAACATCCCCACATCGCATAAGCAAAGCCCACGGAACGTGTTCCGTGGGCTTTTGATCTTCTCGTTTCACGCGAAGAATCGTCGGTCCGGTCAAACCTTCAGTTCGCTTTTGGCGCCCAGCAGCGCCTTGTGCTTCTTGCGGATCGGCGCGATCTCGGCTGCGAGAAACTCGTCCACCTGCTCCGGCGCGCGCCCGATGAACGTCTGCGGGTCCAGCAGCGCGTCGATGTTCACCTTGGCGAAGGCGCGGTCGCCCTTGAGGCGCTCGATCAGGTCGTTCGCCTTGCCGTAGGTCTTGACCTGCTCGCCGGCGGCCTGACTGTGCCTGCGGATGCGCTCGTGCAGGTCCTGGCGGTCGCCCCCCGCCTTCACGCCGGCCATCAGGATGTTCTCGGTCGCCATGAACGGAAGCTCCGCCGCCACCGACGCCTCGATCACCGCCGGATACACCACCAGCCCCTGCGCGACGTTCAGCACGATCAGCAGCGCCGCGTCGGCCGACAGGAACGCCTCCGTCATCGCCAGGCGCTTGTTGGCCGAATCGTCCAGCGTGCGCTCGAACCACTGCTCCGCGGCCGTGTGCAGCGGGCTCTGCGCCACGTCCATCAGGAACCGCGCCAGCGCCGTCGCCCGCTCGCACCGCATGGGGTTGCGTTTGTAGGCCATCGCGCTGGAGCCCACCTGCGTGGATTCGAAAGGCTCCTCCAACTCCTTGCGGTGCGCCAGCAGGCGGATGTCGTTGCAGAACTTGTGGACGCTCGCGCCGAGCCCCGCGAGCACCTGGGCCACGGCGGCGTCGATTTTCCGGCTGTAGGTCTGCCCGGTGATGGTGGCGATTTTCTCGAAGCCCATCTTCTTCGCCACCATCCGTTCCAGCTCGAGCACCTTGTCGTGGTCGCCGTCGAACAGCGCCAGGAAGCTCGCCTGCGTGCCGGTGGTTCCCTTGACGCCGCGGAACTCCAGGCACTCCAGGCGGAACTCCAGGTCGCGCAGGTCCATGACGAACTCGCGGCACCACAGCGCCGCGCGCTTGCCCACCGTGGTCAGTTGCGCCGGCTGGAAGTGCGTGAACGCCAAGCACGGCAGGTCACGGTATTTTCCGGCGAACTTTCCCAGCGCGTCGATGATGTTGACCAGCTGTCCGCGCAGAATCTCCAGGCCCTCGCGCATCTGGATCATGTCGGTGTTGCAGTTGACGAACTGGCTGGTGGCGCCCAGGTGGATGATCGCGCGGGCGGCGGGCGCCGCGTCGCCGAAGGCGTGAATGTGCGCCATCACGTCGTGGCGGAGCTTTTTTTCGTACTCGGCGGCCAGATCGTAGTCGATGTCGTCGAGGTGCGCCGCCATCTGCCGGAGCTGCTCGTCGGAGATGTCCAGCCCGAGCGCCTTCTGCGTCTCGGCCAGCGCCACCCAGAGCCTGCGCCAAGTGGAAAACTTCCGCTGGTCGCTGAACAGTTCCCGCATTTCCCGGCTGGCGTAGCGTCCTTCCAGCGGGCTGACGTAGGTGTTCCTTCGGTCGTCCATGGCGTCCGGAGTGTACCGCAACGGCGGGGGTTTGTCACCAGTTCAGGGGGGCAAATCGCACACAGTGCGCTGCCCGCCGGCCGCCGGATTTTTCCGACCTCCCTCGTCAAAACGAGAAATTTTTTCTTCCGGCCCGGTCGGGAGTTGCGGCGGCAAAACGCATTTTCGCGCGAGTCCCGGGCAGCGCACCGCCGAGCGCGCCGGGAAAGGGTGAGGAGCGACAACATGGGATTCGACCTGACAAACTTCCGCGACCCGCATCTCGACGCCGAGTACCTTGCCTACGTGGTCAGTCGGCAATCGCGCCAGACCGAGACCCGCTTCGAGCGGCTGTGGAACTACTTCCGCAACCCGCTGCTTCCGGCAATCGGCCCGGCCGCCGAGGCGCTCAACGGGAACAGTCGCCCCTATCTCCAGGCGCAGGAGGTCGGCCTGCCCGCCCGCATCACCGGCGTCCATCGCGGGGGGATTTCCGATCATCTCACCGACCTCCGCCGCAAGGAGGTCGTCATCGAGAACGACATCGGCTGGCGCGTCCAGACGATGGTCGAGTTCCTTTTCGGGCGACGCCCGATGATCCGCTCGCTCGCCGCCGACCCGCGGCAGGCGCGGACCATCGAAACGGTCCTCGCCCACCTGCTCGAAGCCAACGGCGGCCTGGAGTTCCTCCAGGAGCTCGCGCTGCTGGGGGCCGTGTTCGGCTTCGTCGATGTAGCCCTTCGCACCCCTGCCGGCGACATGTCCGCCGATCCCGTTGCACCTTCCCTTCCCCCCCCTCTCGACGAACCCGCCTCTCCCCCGCGCCGGCAGGGCGCTGCTTCGGCCTCCGACGGCCGACAGGATGACGGCACGGACCCCGCGCCGGCCCGGTCTAGCACCTCCCTTGCACGGGCCATCCAGTTCGCCCGGACGCTTCGGCTCGAGACCATCGAGGCCGGGCGGGTCCTGCCCATCCTGGACGAGAACGATTACCGCCGCGTCCGCTACTGGGTGCAGCGGTTCGAGAAGCATCCGCCCCGCCTGGCTTCGCAGGATCGTCCGTGGTGGCGCCTGGGCCGCGGCCCGGCCGCGCCGTCGCCCGAGACCGTCGAAGTCGTCGAGATTCTCGGCCCGACGTGGTGGCAGCGGTACGAAAACGGTCGCCTGACGGTCGAGGGTCAAAACGCGCTCGGGCGGCTGCCCGTCGTGCATATTCCCAACCTCGCCGTCCCCGGCGCGTACGAAGGGCTCAGCGACGTCGAGCCGCTCATCCCCCTCCAGGACGAACTCAACACCCGCCTGAGCGACCGGGCCCACCGCGTCACGTACCAGTCGTTCCGCATGTACCTGGGCAAGGGCATCGACGACTTCCTGGAGCGTCCCGTCGGCCCGGGGCAGATGTGGGCCACCACGAACATCGACGCCTCCATCCAGGAATTCGGCGCCGACAGCGGATCGCCCAGCGAAGACGCCCACATCGACCAGGTCCGCCAGGCGATGGACAAGGTCTCCGGCGTCACGCCGCTGGCGGCGGGACTGATCCGCGGGAACGTGGGCAACCTCACCAGCGCCGCGGCGCTGAAAGTGGTGCTGGCTGGGCTGCTCGCCCGCACCGCCCGCAAGCGCCTGACCTACGGCGAGGGGCTCCAGCGGATCGTGGAGATGAGTTTGGCCGTCCTCGACCGGTCCGGCGCGCTGCGGACCGCGCCCGCCGACCGCCGCGTCGAGATCCACTGGCCCAGTCCCCTGCCCAGCGACGAGTCGGAACAGCTCCGCAACGCCCAGATCAAGGCCCAGCTCGGCGTGCCCGCGGAACGGATTCTCGCCGAACTCGGCTACGGGCCCGACAGCGACGAATGACTCCGCGCAAATCCCAAGCGAAAGGAACCTCCATGACAGAGCAGCAGGACATCCCGGTCGAGGCCGAACCGCGGGACGACAGCCCCGCCGACAGCCCCGCCCCCGGACGGCTCGTGCCGGTGGCCGAGTCGATCCGCTATCGCCGGCGGGCGCAACAGGCCGAGGCCCGGATCCACGATCTGGAACAGCAGTTCCGCGAAGTCCAGGCGCAGCTCGAGGACCAGCGCAACCAGCTCGCGCTGGCCGAGGCCCAGCGCGACGAGGCGCGCCAGCAGATTCTCTTCGCCGAGAACCGCATCGCGGCCGAGAGGGCCCTCGCCGAGTCCGGCGTGACCGATCTCGAAGCGGCGTCGATCCTGCTGGCAAGGCGCGTGGACCTCAAGGAGCCACTCGAGGCCGAAGCCCTCGCCCGGGACGTCGAGCAACTCCTGCAAAAAAAGCCGTACCTGCGGGCGGCGGGCGGGCTTCCCCCGCCGACGGCCGCCCCGAAGCCCCGGCAGGCCCCCGCGGCCGACCTGGCCGACGCTGCGCGACGCGCCGCCCACAGCGGAAACCGGCGCGACGTCGCTGACTACCTGCGCCTCCGCAGGCAACTGGCAACCCACTGACCCCTTTCCCCACACAGGAGAAACCATCCATGGCATTCACAGGCAAGGCAACCTACTCGGCCGGCGCGACGCTGCCGGAACTCGCCGAGGACGTGTCGGACATCGTCAGCATCGTCTCGCCGTACGAGACGCCGCTGCTGGACCACCTGGGCGACGCCCCTCGCGCCGCCGGAAGCACCTACCACGAGTGGCTCGAGGACGAGCTGCTGCCCAACACCGACACCATCAACGACGACACGTGGACCGACCCCGCCGCCGACACGACCTTCGGCGTGGCCCACGCGGCCCGCTTCCGCGTCGGCGACCAGGTGCGCCCGCACGGCAGCGGCGAGCTGATGCTCGTGACGGCCGTCGACACCGGCGCCGGAACCGTCACCGTCACCCGGGGCTACGGCGGCTCCACGCCCGAAGACCTCGCCGACGCGCAGGTGCTGCACATCCTGGGCAACGCCGCCCTCGAGGGCGACGACGCCCCGGCCGCCCGCTTCACCACCCGCGTCCGCAAGGGCAACTGGACGCAGATTTTCACCTCCGCCATCCGCGTCAGCGGGTCCGACCTGGCCGTCCGCAAGGTCGCCGTCAGCGACGAGCTGGACTACCAGAAGCAGGAGCGCCTGCGCGAACTGCTCCGCGACCTAGAGAACACCGTCGTCAACGGCATCGCCCCCGTCAGCAACCCGCAGGGCGGCGAGTCCGTCCGCCGGACGATGCGCGGCATCCTGCCCAGCCTGACGACCAACGTCTTTTCGCCCGGCGCCGACGGGTTCCCCGCCGACACCGACCTCACCGAGGCGCAGCTCAACCTCGCGCTGCGGAGCATCTGGGAGCAGGCGTCCAGCCGCATCGACACCCTCGTCGTCAACGGAAAGCAGAAGCGGCGGATCAACTCGTTCCTCACCTCCGGTCGGGCGTACGGACCGGCCGACACGTCGTACCGCGACCTGGTGAGCGTCTACGAGAGCGACTTCGGCGTCTGCCGCGTCATCCTCTGCCGGGCCGTGCCCGCCGACGCGGTGCTGCTGCTGGACTCCGGGCGGATCGACGTGCTGCCGCTGGCCGGTCGCAGCTTCCACTACAAGCCGCTGGCCAGCGCCGGCGACTACGAGGCCGGCGAGGTCATCGGCGAATACACGCTGGAACTCCGCAACGAGAACGCCCACGGGTTCATCACGGGCCTGAGCATCTCGTAGCGGCATCGAACCCCGGCGCGAGGCGCCGGGCCTGTCCCGCCCGCGCCGCGCCCGCGACAGCGAGCCGGCGACCGGCAGACCGGGCGGGACAAACCCCGCGCCTCACACCCCATCACGAACGAGGAAACGACCATGAGCGAATTCTGCCAGGACAGGGACCTGCTGGGCATCGAGCCGGGGCTGTTTCTCGGCGGGGGCTTTGCCGCACAGCAGATCGCCCAAGGGACCGGCGGACAGATTTCCGGCACGACGTTCACCTCGCCCGGAAGCGACTTTTCCGCCGCCGGCGTGGCGGCCGGCATGGTCCTGTGCGTCTACGACGCCTCGCCGGACGAGGGCGTGCCGTTGGAAATCCTCGCCGTGCCCTCCGCGACGACGCTGACGGTCTCCGTGCTCCGCGCCGAGGCCGACGGCCCGGCCGTTCCGCCCGCGCCCGGCGAGAGCCTGTCGTTCCGCGTCCGCACGTTCCGCCCGCAGATTCGCAACGCCTCGGCCGCACTGGCCGAAAAGCTCCGCCAGCTCGCCGAGACCGCCGGCGTGCAGTCCGCCGATTTCGCCGATTCGTCGCAGCTTCGCCTGACGGCCGCGTACCTGGCGCTGGCGGGCGTGTTCGTGGCACAGGCCCAAAACGCCGCCGCCCACGACGCCCACTGGATCAAGGCCGAGCACTACCGCCGCGAGTCCGTCCGCATGCAGCTCCAACTCCGCCTGGCGGCCGACGAGGACGGCGACGGCTTCGCCGAGCGGACGCGGACCCTCGGGCACGTGACGCTGAGGAGGTCGTGAGATGCCCTTGCCCGTCGCGGACATCCTGAACGACATCGTCGAGACGATCCGGGGCACAGGACGGTTCGCGTTGGTGACGCTGGGCGAGTGCGCGGCGGCGACGGCGACGCCGCGGGCCTGCGTGACGCTCGCCGGGCTCGACGAGCTTCGCCCCGACGACACGGCCGACGCCCGCTGGTTCCGCCTGCGGGCCCGCGTGACGGTGCACGCCCGCGCGCATGAGCCGCCGGGCGGAACGATCCGCGCGGCGGAACTGTGCGACGCGGCGAGCGCCCTGCTGGCCGACCCCTTCCGCGGCGGACGTTGCCGCCACCTGCCCGTCGGCGCCGCCACCGAGATCGGATTCGCCGAACCTGTCGCGCTGCGCCGCCCCGAGGGCGAAATGTGCCTCGCCGTCCGCTGCCACTTCCAGACGCAGGACCAGCCATGAACCGCTACACGCAAATCCAATCCGTGACGTTCGATGGCGTGGACCTCCCCCTGCCGCTCCAGGTGCGCGTCTCTCGCCGGTGCGAGCCGCAGGCGGCCGCCGGCGACGGCGACGCCTTCATCACAAGCGTCCAGTGTTCCCGGCCGGTGCTGGCGGCGGAGGTGCGTTTGCGCGGCACGGCCGTGGCGGAGGCGATGTCGCCAGGACAGATCGGGACGCTGACGTTCGTCGTCGGCCAGGCCGCTGCGGACCAGGCGCCGCGCCGCGTCACGCTCGCCGGCGCGGTCCTGACGGGCGCGGACGTCGCCTACGAGCAGGCAGGCTTCGCCGAGGCGATTCTGCGGTTCGTCGCCGAGGCCGCCGACGGCCTGACCGACCCCCACGCCGCGGAGGACGCGCAATGAGCACCCTCGACGGAAACAATCTCTTCGGCAGCGGGCCGCACGAGATCCGCCCCGAGTCCTGGCAGCGCGCCGTGATGCGACGCGCTTTCGCCGGTCTCGACGGCGAGCTGGCGCTGGACCTGGGCCTGCGCTCGCGGCGGATCGTCCAGACCGGGCGGCTCCAGGCGACAGGAAGCGACGTGCTCAACCTGCTGCTGGCGCAGATCGAGGGGCTCCTTGACGGCCAACTGCACACCCTCGTCGATTCCTACGGGCGAGTCTACGCCCGCGTACTCGTCGAAGAATTCGCTCCCGCCTCGGCCATCCGCCGCGGGCGGGGCTTCTGGTGCGATTACCGCATCGTCTACAGGCAACTACCATGAGCGCCGAGTTCACCACCGACAACATCACGCAGCTTCGTGCGGTGCCGCGCGGCACGGGTTGGGAAATCCGCTTCGCCTCCGGCAACCCAGCCTGCTGCCACCAGCTCTACGTGAACGGCTGGCTGACCGACTGGACCGACACGGCCGCGCAGCGGGCATTCGCGCTCGACGCTATTTTCGGCGGCCCGGTTGAGATCCTCGTCGCGGCCGTCGCGCCGGCGTTGCGGCGAATGGACTTTTCGGCGCGGCTGTCCGACGCCCAGCGGAACCCCATGTGGGTGTACCGCGCGTCAGTGGTCCGTTCCCATCGGCACGGCCGGGGTGATTTTGCCGCGCTGCTGGGTGACCACGCGACGGGACAGATTGACGACCGCCCGCTCGACCGGCGGGAGCTTCGCCCGGCCTGGCTGGGCGAGTGCGGGCTCGGCGCCGGACCGTTCGGCTCAGGCGGATTCGGCTACGACGCCGCAGCCGCGCCGGGCTTGCGCGGGGCGTTCGGCGCCGGACCGTTCGGCCTCGGCGCGGAACTGCTGGAACTCAGCGCCGCGCTGGCCGAGGAAGGCGCGCACCAGCTTCTCGTGCGGACGATCGCCCCCGACGGCAGGGGTGCCGATGGCGAACCGGTCGTCTTCCAGGCGGCCCCGCCGCCCGCGCCGCCCACAGCCGTCACCATCACCGATTACGACGCCGACACCCAGACCGTCACCATCCAGATTTCGTGAGGACTCCCCATGACCGAACTCTATCCTACCGACACGGAACTCAACGCCCTCAGCGGCACGAGCGACTCCGGCCAGGAGGTGCTCTTCCCGACGACCGGCGAATCGCCCTACTACACGAGTTTTTACAAGATGCTCTACCGCTTCCTGGACGCGGCGCGGCGGGCGGGCGACCTGCGGGTCTACAAGGATGGCGACCTGACGTTCGGCGTCCGCGCGGGCAAGCTGGCCAACGGCGACAACACCATCGCCTACGCCGGGGCGACGGCCCAGGCGCTGACCAACAACCAGACCAACTACATCTACCTGGCGGTCGCGGCGGGCGTGGCCACGCTGACGGTCAACACCACCGGCTTCCCCAACCCGTCGGCCACGCCGCACATCCCGCTGGCGACGATCGTCACCAGCGCTGGAACCTACCTGCACACGGCGATCACCGACTATCGCGGCCAGGCCTTGTACCGCACGCTCAACGCCCTGACCGCCGCGCTGGCCAACGAGGCGGCGACGTTCTTCGGCGCGACGGACCTTTCCGGCGCGGAGGCCGAGACGCTCTCCGACGGCTCCGACGCCGACACGCTGCACACGCATCATCTCCTGTCGATGACCGTTGAGCAAAGCACCGCGGGCGTCGGCGCGCCGAACGTGCTGACCGCCGCCGAGACGGGCAAGGCGCTGACCAACGAGGGCTCGACGGCCACGAACTATCACACGCTCCCGGCCGCCGCCGCCGGGCTGCAATTCGCGTTCATCCGCTCCGACGCCTCCGACCAGATTCGCATCACGGCGGCCGCCGGCGACGTGATTGTCATCAACGCCGCCGCCACGAAGGCGGCGGGCTACGTCGAATCGACGGCGCAGTGGGACGTGCTGCACCTGGTGGCGGTGGATGACGTTTCCTGGGTGGCGGTGTCGGTCAGCGGCACCTGGACAGTGGAGACCAGCTAATGGGCACAACAAGCGTACATGGGACCGTAAAAGACCAGGATGTCACTATCCAAAAACTCGCCGACGCCGTGCAGGACAAGCTGCCGTACTGCGCGGTGACGGCCGGCGCGGAAGCCGCCAACGTGCGGCGGATCACCGTGCAGGTCAAGGACGCCAACGGCAACGACCTGGCGGGCCGATTCCGCGTCCGCGTGTGGGAGTCGGACGCAGAGTACGGCGCGCCGGCCGCCGCCGGCACGTGGGCGCTGGTGACGGGCGGCGGCTACGATGAGGAATCGGCGGACTGCGCCTATCTGTACGTCTCCGACGCCACGGGCAAGGTTGAGGTTGATGTTACGATCGTCGGCGCGTTTACGAAGTACTTCATGGCCGAAATCAACGGCGTGATCGCCTCCAGCGGCGCGGTGGAGTGGACGGCGTAATGACCGAGCAGCGCGACAATCTGGGCATGGACACCCTCACCCAACCCCTCTCCCTGGAAGGGAGAGGGCAGGGAGAGGGTGCGGCGCGGGCCGTCGCCGTCCGCCCTGACCGGATCGCGGCGCGGTTTCTCGACGCGCGGGGCCGCGCTCCGGCGGCGCAGGCAACGCTCGTCCGCGCCGAGCGCTGCGATTGGGGCGAGGCGAGGCACTACGAATTGCGGATTGCGGATTGCGGATCGCGGATTGACGTGCAGGTCAATCACGGCGACGCCGACGCCGCCCTGCGCGACGCGGCGGAAACGGCATTACGGGAAGAGGCTACAGACCCAAGACCCCAGGCCTCAGAAGAAGAAGCCTGATTTTTTGAGGTCTGAAGCCTGATGCCTGAAGCCTGTGGTCCGAAGCCTGTGGTCTGAAGCCTAATGCCTGAAGCCTGTGGTCCGAAGCCTGATGTCTGAAGCCTGTGGTCCGAAGCCTGATGTCTGAAGCCTGTGGCCTGATGCCTGATGCCTGATGCCTGAAGCCTTGTTTTAAGGTCTGAAGCCTGATGTCCTTATCCTGTTACATCGACGCGGAAGTGCCTTCGCTGGGCGAATGGAGCAGCGTCGTCCAGTCGGGCAACTCCACGTTCACGCAGACGCCGCTGGCCGCCTGGCCGGGGCGTGGCAAGGCGGGCTTTCGCTGCGCGACCGTCAGCGGCTCGGCCGCCTACGGGCAGGCCAACGGATCGTTCGCCCCGGCGGCAGGCGGCGACTGTTTCGTCGCGTTCTGGTTTCGGATCCATCAGACACCCAGCGGGGGCTATGCCGGAATCCTGGCCTCTGAAGAGAACGAGGCGCTGATTTACCTGCGAGACAGTCGGCGTCTGGAGTGCTATTTCCGCAATGACGCCGGGGGCTACCCGACGGCGGTCACGACGGCCATCCTTTCGACGGGCGTCTGGTATCACCTCGCATTCCGCGTCCACCGCGCCGCGACGGCCGTCAGCGCCGACGGCTACGGGCAGGTCTACATCGACGGACTCAGCGCGGGCCAGACGGCCAACATGGACAATTATGACCGCGCCGAAGTCATCGGTCTGATGCGGTTCGGTGCGTCGGTGGCAGTCTCGACGGCCCTGAACGACTTCGACGAAATCAAGATCGGCACTGCGCTGGCCGATGTCGAGCCGTTCTCGCCCGCCCCCTTGACCGACTACAGCGAGCCGCGCCGCACGGTGCTGATCGTCCCGAACACGGCCAATGGAAGAACCTTCGCGGCGGACTGCTTTGCGGCCGGGATTCCCCGCGCGAACGTCTGCTGCCTGCCCACCGTGGGCGCCGAGACGCTGGCCGACTACGCGACGTTCCAGGCGCAAGTCGAGACGCCGCTGGCAAACTTCCTTGCCGCGCGGCCCGTCGTCGCTGGCCGCGTCACCACGTTCCTCATCGGCCCCGGCGTGCCCGGGTTTTTTGTCAACGGCGGGGTGACCTATTCGGCCACTTCCCGGTTGATGCACTACGGCACGGCGTTCTCCGCCGACACCGCCAACCCGCTCTACGCGCCCGGCACGGTTGCCCGGCCTACGATCTCCGCCCTTCGCGCCGCTTCCGTCTACCTCTGCACCCGCATCGACGCCGACACCATCGCCCCCGCGCAGGACATCCTCGCGGCGGGGCTGGCGCTGTCTGTACAAAATATCCTGCCAGAAAGCGACGTGCTTTATACCGACGACCCGATTTACGGGCGCGACGACCATTACGCCGAGCCGCTGCTGCCGCGGTCCAGCTCGCTGGCGGAGATCGAAAACACCGCGCTGGTCGCAGCCGACGATTCCACCGTGCAGACGCTGCACTCGACCGGCTCGCGCGCGGTCTTCGTGTCGCGAAACGGTGGCTCCTGTCCCACGCTGCGATCGGCATCGTGTTGGCCTGCCCAGGCCATTCTGAATTGCGGATTCGCGGCCGCGCTGGGCTTTGCCGACACCCCGTGCGACTTCCGCGTGGACGCCTTCGTCCGGATGCTGCTGGCCGGGGGAAGCGTCGCCGAAGCCTTCGCGGTGGCCGTGGCGAAACTCGACCACACGTCCGTCGCCGTTGGCTGGCCGTGCCTGACCGTGGGCTTCCCCAAGCGCGGGCGGAAAATTTATGCCGCTCTGGGCGGGCTGGAGGCAATCGACTTCGATCAGCCCCTCGCCTATGCCCGCGCCGACCAAAACACGCTGTCGCTTCCGCTTCCAGTGTCAGACGGCCAGAAGCACGTCCTGCTCGCCCGGAACGTTTCGGCCTCGGGCGTGGAGGAGCGCAACACGCACGCGCTGGCCTGGCTGGAACTGGACGTCTCCGGCGAAGCGGCGCCCCTCGCTCCGCCAGCGCCGTTCGACCTGTCGGCCGAGATCGAATCGCCCGATACGGTCCTGCTGGGCTTCTCCTGGCGGGCGGAAGACGGCTGGGCCGAGGCCGAATGCTTTGAGGTTTTCGCCGACACCGGCGACGGATTCGACCTGGAAAATCCCATCGCGACCGCCGATCGCCCCGTCGACGGGCAAGGCGACTTTGAAACGCGCCTGGACGGTCTGACGCTGCCGGCCTGGCTGGCGGTCCGCGCCGTCGGCGCGGGTCGCGCCGGTGACCTGAGCGCAGCGGTGCTCGCGCCCGCCGGCCCCGATCCGCAAGCGCCCGAACTCCTGTAGGAAAAACCGCATGCTCACGTTGACTCTATTCCCGGCTTCGACGCGCGAGTCGGTCGTCCCTTGCCGCCAGCCGGCGGTGTATGTCGGCGGCACGCGGCGGCGCGACCTGAAGGTCGCTTCGTGGGAAGTCCTGTCCGCGCCGCGGTTCGGCGAGGCCCGGCTGGTGCTGGTTCCAACGCGCTCGCTTGCGGCGCTGCCTTGCCCCGGCCAGCGCGTGCGGATTCGCGCGGACGGGGGCGATGGGGAGTTTCGCGGTGTCGTGGCGAGGCAGGAGATGAGTGTTTCGGACGCGGAGGAAGAG
>DNAS01000172.1:12358-15078 GCA_003485185.1 Phycisphaerales bacterium
AGTTTCGGACGCGGAGGAAGAGCGATCCGTCGTGGTTGCAAGCGAGGTGGCGGAATTTCTCAGCCAGCCGGTCCTGGGCGCCTGGCGTCTGGGCGACGACGGCCCGGCGGCCTGCCCGCTGGCGCGACTGCGGTTCAACGCCGACGCTAACGGCCTGGCCAGCGCCGAACGCGTCGAGGTCGCCGGCAGGACGACCCGCGTCTTCAGCAGCGCCGCGACGGCCGCGGCGTGGACCGTTTCCGACGCGCTGGCGTACCTGCTGGCGACGGCTGCCCCGCCGGAACTCGACGTGCCCGGCCCGGACGAGTTGGACGCCATCTGCGGATCCGTCGAGTTGCCCGCCATCGACCTGACCGGCGTCGCCCTCGCGGCGGCGCTGGCACGCGTAGCGAGCGTGGCGGGCATGGAGATCCGCGCGGTGCGCGAGGGGCTGGGCCTGACGTTCTTCCGCCCAGGCCGGCAGGGCCGGCTGCGGCGCATCGGTCTCCAGCCGGCCGGGGAACTTCTCGACCCGTCGGCGAGCAATCTCTGGCGCGGTAGGCTGGGCTTGCAGCGCCGCCCGGCGGCGCGCGGGGTCATCGCCCTGGGCGCGCCCAAGCGATACGAAGTGACGCTGGCGCTTTCGCCCGGGTGGGACCCGGCCGTGCAGACGACCCGCTGGCGCGATTTCGTTTTCGGCGAGTCCGACGACTGGCCCGCCCGTGCCCCCGTCTTCCGCAAGTGGGTGCTCAACGAGCACGGGCGAGACTCGGTCGGGCCGTGGAACCTGCCGCGGAATGACCTGTCGGAACTCGGCGTGGAGGGGTTCGCCCTGCCCGTCGCGCGGCGGCTGCTGCCGTGCCTGTCCGCCGACGCCGCCGGGCAGAGCCTCGGCGTGGTCGTCGAGTATCGCGACGTGTCGCAGGGCGACTGGCGGCGCTGGCCGAACCCGCTGTGGGTGGCGCCCGACGAGTGCGCGATCTGGCTGGGGGGCGACGCGCTGCCCGCCGACTACTTCCGCGCCGCGGCGGCCGACGAGCTCGAGCTGCGCGTCACCGCCTGCCTAGAGTCCGATGTGCGCCTGACGGCCGAGGTTCCCGGCTCGCCCGACCTGCCGCCGGAAGTGATCGACCTGTCCGACCGTTTCGGCTGGGCGCGCGTCCACGAAAGCAGCGCGTTTTTCGGAAGCGCCGACGCCGACGAGCGCGACGACACGGAATTGCTGACGGCCCACGCACGCCGCGCGGCGGAGCAACTTCCGCAGGCCGTCGAGACCGAACTGACGCTCGGAGGGATCGACGAGTCGTGCCACGTCGGCGATCTCGTCGAGCGCGTCGAGGGGCGCGGGCTGGAGCTTCGCTCCCGCGCCGACGCGCTGCCCTGCGTGCGGGCCGTCCGGCACGACTTCGAATCGCAGACCACCACCCTGACCGTGAGCGGATGACCATGACAGCCCATCGCCCTTATCGTGACGCAATTCGCCGGCTCGCCCAGGCCGGCCAGGCCGCCGGAATCCAGCTCGTGCGGATCGTCGAGCGCGAGCAGGCAAACCGCTACGTCGCGCGGCCCATCGAGTTCGACGAGCAGGGCACGACGCAACTCGTCGGCGAGCAAACGCTCGTGGTGACCAATCTCGCCGAGCCCGCCGACGCCGACGGGCAGGTGCCGTCCGACACAGACGCCGCCGCCCTCGACGTCGAAGGGCGGTGGGTGGTCTTCCTCCGCTGCCCCGCGGCGGCTGTGTTCCCCGCGAAAGTCGTCGCGCCCGTCAGCGGCGCGGCCTACCACGTACTCGAACAGGAGCCAACCGGCGAAGGAACCTTCGCCGACAAGTCCGGCGCCGCCCAGGTCACCGCCTGCAACCTCGCGGAACTTTCGCTCGGGCCCGGCGGCGCGGTCGACGAAGGCGAAATCGTCCTGGTGACCGCGCAGACCGACACCGGCCAGCCGACGACGATCCGATACTTCTTCGACCACCCCGCTTACGCCAAGTACTTGGATTGAAGCGGAGAGGACCGAGGACTGGGAACTGAGGACTGAGTGGCGAACGGCAAATGCCGTCTCGCCGCGAGAGCCGCCGGATGAGAGAGTGAACGATGCCTTACCTCGCGACATGGACCAACGGCGACGCACAGGGGCGAGTGGCCCCGGCCGTGCACCGCATCCGCCTGTCCGACGCCCAGGAACTCGCCGAGGCGATCAACCGCCGCCGCCTGCTGACGTACCAGGCCGCGCAGGACTTCTCGTCGCATGTGGCGGCCGGCAAACGGCTGCGCGAGCCGACCTTCGACAGCGCCGTCGCCCCGCCGCTGGACAATTTCCGCGCCGCGCTGGCCGAGAAGATCCTCTCCGCGCCGCTCGGCACGCTCGGCGGCGAGCCCGCCACGCCCGCGGCGATGGACTGGCTCTGGCCAATCGCCGATGGCGACGAGAACAAACGCATCGTCGCCGGCGAGGCGGGCGCGGGCGAGGTGTCGCTGTTCGACAAGCTCAACGCCACGGCCGGCTGGACCGACGCCGACCTGCTGGCGGCGGTCTCGCCCGTCCGCGCCGTGCATTGCAACGAGCTGCGCCAGGCGGTCGAGTGGCTCCGCCGCGGGCGATGGGTGCTGCCGGTCTACCTGGCCACGGGGCTGTTCTCCCCCCTGCCCGATACGCCGTGGATCGGCGAGCTGATCGCCAACAACGGCGCGCAGGAGCTTCGCACGCTGGGGATGGCGATCCTCCGCACGGTCGACGAT
>DNAS01000172.1:15200-15433 GCA_003485185.1 Phycisphaerales bacterium
CCTCCGCACGGTCGACGATCCGCCGCGCGGCCTGTGCGGCGTGATGGCGCGGGAGTCCTGCTCGCTGGCGGTCACGGCCGACGCCGACTGCCAAGTGGAGGTCTATCGCTGTAAGCGGACGGTGGACTTCGTGACCGACCGCCCGACGTGGAACGAGTACGACCCGAGCGCTTCAGCCGCATGGGCCAGCCCCGGCGGCGCGGGCGCCGACGACGCCGCGTGGATCGGCTCGG
>DNAS01000172.1:15640-16231 GCA_003485185.1 Phycisphaerales bacterium
GCCCGGCTATCTGACCGGCGCCGCGCTGGCCGAGGCGGTCCAGGCCATGGTCGACGGCGCGGAGCAGAACTTCCTTCTCCGCCGCGCCGACACCGGATACGAGACCATCACCCTCACGGCCGAACTGACCGTCGAATTCGACCTCGACAGCCCGCCGAACTGAGCAAGCCAATCGCCAAATGCCCATTGCCCATCGCCAATTTTCGTATGCGGAAATTCGGATTCGCGAAAGGGAAGAAGGACTGAGGTGTGAGGTCTGAGTGCGAACCAGGAACTCTTTCAATGGGCAATGGGAAATGGGCAATGAGGAGATTCGATGAACGTGCTGAGCGTGATGTTCGACCTGGCGACGTTCGGCGCTGCCGGGCTGATGGGCGCGATGTGGCTGTGGGAGCGCAAGCTCAGCCGGCACCGCGAGGAGCAACTCAGCGAGGCGCACGGGCGGATTCGCCGCGACGAGGAGCGGCTGGCGAGCCTGACGCGCGTGGTGGAGCAGAACACGGCCGCCATCACGCGGTTCGCCGAGATCCAGCGGGAAACCTGCGACGTCCTCAAGCGACTCGTCGAGGAGATGCACCATGTCCGGACGCG
>DNAS01000172.1:16402-30463 GCA_003485185.1 Phycisphaerales bacterium
GCTTGCTTGCAAGCAGTGTTCTCGCGGCTGCACGGCTTGACGAGCAAGCCGTGGCACACGCCATGCGAATTTTCACGTAGAGCAGAACGGAAAGGAGATTGCCATGCGAACGATCCTGATTCTCGGCGTCCTGTGCGCCGTCTGCGGCGGTCTGCTGCCCGGCTGCGGAAACGTGACCCTGCGCGGCGAGGCGCTGACGGCCGCCGAAACCAGCGCGATGGACGCCTACCAAGCGGCTCAGCGCGCAGGCGCGACGGCAACCACCCAGCCGACGTGGGAGCAGTCCTACCTGGTGGAGAACTTCAAGCAGTGGCGTTACTTCGTCCGCGCCGCGCGCAAAGACACCACTTGGGGGCCGAAGCTCGCCGGCGAATAGCCAGCGAGCTAGAGCAGGCGAGCAGTTGAGCAGTGGAACAGTAGAAAGACGCTCCGCGAGCCTGCGGTCTCCTACTCACCTGTTCTCCTGCTCAGGAATGTTGCCAACCCGTTGCGCCGGGAGCGCCGAAAGGGGCGAAAGAAGGTCGCACGCGGAACCTCACCTCTACCCTCTCCCCTCTAACCTCGCAACGAAAAGGAGCAAAGCCATGGCAAGTCTTAACGATCAAATTCAAGCCTTGCTTGCGAAGGTTCCCGACTCGCAGCGTCAGGCCGCGTCGGAGTTGCTGGCGGAGTACGGCCCGCGATTCTTCGAGTTGGCCCAGGAGGACGCGTGGCAATGGCTTCGCCGTCTGCTGGCCGGCGACCTGGACGCGGCCGCGGAGCTCGACGCGAAACTCAGCGACGGCCAGTTCGTCGCGAAGGTCAAGACCAACACGGCTCGCTGGGAAAACGTGGCCGGCTACAACCAGGTCCGCGACGAGTTGCGGAACGAACTGCTGCTGCGGCTGGCGCCGGTCGTGCTGAACCTGTTGGCCGGCTTGGTGGGGCTTTAGGTTCGGCCGCAGGCCGAACCTACCCTCCGAAGCCTTGGCGAAGGAGGGTGACACTCAGTGGCGGCAACCCCGCTTCGCGGCAAACGGTGCCGCTACGCAGGGTAGCCGCGAAGGAGAACGGAACATGATCGACCGGATTCGCAATTCGCTTCGCGGCCGGAAGGCCTACCTCACCGCTGCCCTTGGCCTGCTGGGCGCGGTAGTCGCCTGGGCCGACGGCCAGATCGACACGCTGGCGCTGCTGGCAGCCGTCTGGGCGGCGACCCAAGCCTGCTTCCTCCGGGCGGGGATTGGGAATGCGATTGCCAAGGCCAGCGATGGGCAGGTCCGCTAGCGATCCTTTGCCTGCTTCTTTCGGACTCTTGGCTTGCGGGTCGGTGATGGCTTGAGTGCCTTGCTCTCTAGCGCCTCAATACGAGCGGTTAGCGTGCCGAGAGCTTGCCGCAGACCGTCAAGCTCCGTGTCAATCTTCTCCGTGGCCAAGAAGACCGCGTTGTCTAACGTACTGAAGGAATGGATACCCCAAGGAGATGCCCATGCATGGGAATGCTCTTCGACAAGTTTGCCGTCTATGCCAAGTCTTCGAGCCTCCATGCGTTCAGGGCCGCCGTGATGGTGACGTCCGTTGTGCTCGCGTATGGCGCTCCAGCACTTGAGGACCAGCGGAATCAATCCCACGAGCGATGCTATCGACCCCGCGATGTAGAATATCTCCAAACCGGACTCGTGCTCCTCCAAAATGATCTTGGTCTTGGAGTTCTCCACGACGTGCCCATTCCCCCGCGAGTTTCCGTTAGCAGGTGTCGATTTCAGCCCTGCTTCATTGGCCAATGCTTGAAGAAGCTGTCGGTATTGAGCGGCATGATCACCTTCGACATGCTCCCGCAGCTTGAGAGACTCGACTTGGTGTGGCACCGTTCCTAACTGGCGGGCGGCGTCCTCGAACTTCGCCCCAAACTTCGGTTCTCGATAGTCCATCATTCTTCTCCTACAGTGCCAAGGCCAGATCGCGCCGCGTTTTACCGCCGGAGGGTCTGTCGTTTGTGGGCGGCCATGTCGTCGGCGTGGCCTTGCAGGCCGAGTTGCCGCACCTGGCGGATGCAGGCGGCGCGGTCGGAGCGGAAGACCAGCGCGAACAGCCTGGCCACCCAGTTGTTGAACTTGCCGCACTCCCGCGGGTCGGCGAACTGCCGGCAGTCGGCGCAGGTGGCGAAGGAATTTTCGACGCAGCAGGCCCGCACCTTGCACCAGCCGGCGCGGGAGTTTTCGTGACAGCCGGGGCAGCAGCCTCGCAGGTAGGCACGGCACGCGCCGCAGTACAGGCCGCAATAGGCGACCAGATTCGGGTCGGAGACGATCTCTTCCATGCGCGCCTCCCGCTGCAAAGGGGCTATCGCGCTACTGGGTGAGGTTGAACTCGGCGATGTCGGGCCCGGCGGCCTGTTTGGCCTCGGCGAGGCCCTTGCGGGCGGCCTCGTTGCTCGGCTGGACGTCCAGGCACGACTGGTAGTAGTACATCGCCTTGGCGTACTCGCCCTGCGAATAGCAGATTTTCCCGAGGTAGAACAGCGAGTCGGCGTCGGCGGGTTCGGTCCAGAGCACCTGGCGGAACAGGTCGCGGGCCTCTTCGAGTTTTCCGACCTGGTATTCGCTGATGGCCTTGGTGCGCAGTTGTTCGGGCGTGGGCCCGCCGCACCCGCTGACGGTCAGCAGCGTCGCGCCGGCCAGGAGTATCGTCGCCAGTCCACACAAGGTCACGCGCTTCATGTCGCTTCTCCTCATGCAGCCCCCAAGGGCTTGCCATTCCATGCGCCCTGGATTGTGCTAATATCATAGCGATGTCGAAAGCGTTTGTCATCCAAATCCATACCGGGCACGGGCCGGCGCATTTCGACCTGATGGTGGACCGGGGCGAGGCGCTGGAGACCTGGCAGTTGCTGAAAGACCCTGCCGGGCTGGCGGCTGGGCAGGCGGCGACCGCCCGGAAGCTGCCCGACCACCGGCGAGCGTACCTGACGTACGAAGGCCCGGTCAGCCGGGGGCGCGGCAGCGTTCGCATCGCCGACAGCGGGCAATGCGAGGTGCTCCAGAGAACCGACGCCCTGCTGCGGGCGCGGTTTGCCGGGCGACGGATGGCGGGCGTCTTCGAGCTGGCGCGGCAGGCCGGCGGCGACGACTGGCAGTTGCGGCGCCTGGAGGAGTGACTTCGGTTACGGTCAGGGTTCTCGGCCGGCCCGGGCGACCGGTTCGACGTGCAGCGTCAGGCCTTCGGGGCGGACTTCCACGCGGGCGATCCGCACTTTCTTGCGCCCGATGGGCAGCTTCAGCTCGTTGGGAATCGGCCCGGAGTCGATCCCCGCCAGCACGGCCGAGACCAGCCGCCCCACGTCCTCGGGGCGCAGGCCGCCCAGGTCCGACGCGCCCTGCTCCTGCCCGGCGGCGCGGGCGGCAGCGGCGGTCAGTTTCTCCCGCAGCGCGTCGATCTGCGTGTCGACCAGCTCTCGCGGCACCTCGAGCCGACCGACGCGGACGGCCGCCAGGCGCACCCGCAGCGCGCCGTCGGCGTCCTGTCGGATGGCCAGGTCGGCCGAGAGCACCTTGTTGTACTCGGTCTGCCGGGCCAGCAGGGTTACGATTCCGTCGCCCAAGGCGACGGCAGGATCTGCCAGCGCCGCGCGGGCCAGCAGGCGGCGGGCCTCGCCGCTGTTGGGCCCGTGGCGGACGTCGGAGATCTCGTCAAGCGAGGCGAGGTACTCGTTGATCTGCCGCTCGGTGACGGTCCAGGTGAACGCCTGGGGCGACTGGGCAAGGTTGCTGAACTCCAGCAGTCGGTTGGCGAACTCGCTGGCGGCCTGTCGGCGCTGGGACAACGAGAGCTGCGCGGGGCGGTAGTTTTCGGGCACTCGTCCGGCCTGGACGTACAGCCAGCCGGCCGCGACGAGAATCGCCGCCGCCAACGACAGGAGCGTCCACTTGACGATGCCGCCGATCCGCATGGTCTGTCCGCGGGCCCGGCGCGGGCCACCGCGAAGTTTGCCGCAACGGCGGGGCGATTACAAGGCCCGGTTCTTGCGTGGCCGAACTTTCGCCGACGGGGCGATTGCTTTCGGTCGCGACGGTGGTATCATGAATGCCCGTTGCCCCGGTGCGGATACGCCGCGTCGGGAGCCGATGGACTTGACCAGAGATGTCCGGATCGCGTTCCGTTTTGCTGAACATGCCCCTGCCGGCTGAGTTGGCCCGCCTGGCTGCCAAAGAAGGCGTCGAGGTCGACCGCGCCTGGCTGACCACCGCCACCGATCTGAACCTCGCCGGAAGTTACGAGCGGGTCTTCCTGCTGGCCGAACCCGACCGCCTGCTGACGCTCGCCCTGTCCGACAAGTCCGGTCGCCCCGCCACGCGCATCTGCCTGGCGCGGCAGAGCATCTCCGAAATCCGCACGCGCCAAGGCGTCGGCGGCGGGTTCCTCGACGCGCTGGTGGACGGCGTATACGTCGAGGTCGTCGCCTACTCCAACGCGCGGGCGGACGTGTTCCACAAGGCCGCCGCCAAGCTCAAGAGCTGGCTGAGGGGCACACAGCCCGACGTCGGGTCCGAAGACGACGCCGACCCCCGCCGCTGCCCCAAGTGCGGAATGATGCTCGAGTTCAAGGGCGACCTCTGCAAGCGGTGCATCAACCGCGGCGCGGTCTTCGTCCGCGTGTTGCGGATGATGCGCCCCTACACGGGCAAAGCCGTCATCATGATGACGTTTGTACTGGCGGGCATCGGACTGAGCCTCATTCCCCAGCAGATGATCCGCGTGCTGATCGACAAGGTGCTGGCCCCGGGGCAGGCGGGCAACCTTCCGCCCGCCAACGCGACGACCTGGCTGCTGGCCCTGGTGGCGGCGCTGCTGGGCATTCACGTCGTGATGGCCGGCATCCACATGATCATGGGGCGCCTGGCGAGCTTTGTCGGTACGCAGATCACCTTCGACATGCGCAGCCGGGTCTTCGGGCACCTGACGCGCCTGGGCGTGGACTACTACGACCGGTACAACGTCGGGCAGCTCATGAGCCGCGTCGCGGGCGACACCGAGCAGATGAAGGGTTTCGTCCACCAGATGACCAGCGGCTTCATGGCCCAGATGATCACCGTCGTCGCGGTCGGCGCGGTGCTGTTCAGCCTGAACTGGAAGCTCGCGCTGATCACCCTGCTTCCGGCACCGCTGGTGGTGACGGCAGCGATCTTCTTCTGGAAGCGCATCTACCCGCGCTACTTCCGCGTCTGGGACGCCAACAGCAAGCTCCACGGAACGCTGAACACCATCCTGTCGGGCATCCGCGTGGTCAAGGCGTTCGGGCAGGAACACCGCGAGCAGAACCGCTTCGCCCGGTCCAGCGGGTACGTGCGCGACAGCTTCCGCGGCGTCGAATACACCGTCACGTTGTTCAACCCGTCCATCGGCGTGCTGTTCCAGCTGGGCGGAATCCTGGTGTGGTTCGTCGGCGGTCAGTGGGTGCTCGCCCACGATCTGACGCTGGGCAAGCTGATGGCCTTTTTGGGCTACCTGGGGATGTTCTACCACCCCCTGGGGCAACTGACGCAACTGACCAACTGGCTGACGCAGTTCCTGACGGCCACCCAGCGGACGTTCGAGATCCTCGACACCAACCCGCAGATCGCCGAGCAGGATCAGCCGCGCCCCCTGCCGGAACGGGGCGGGAGCATCCGGTTCGAGAATGTGACGTTCGGCTACAGCCGGCACGAGCCGGTCATCAAGAACGTCAGCTTCGAGGTGGCCCCGGGCGAGCACATCGGCATCGTGGGCAAGAGCGGCTGCGGAAAGACCACGCTCATCAACCTGCTGGCGCGGTTCTACGACGTGGACGAGGGGCGGATCCTCGTCGACGGCATCGACGTCCGGGAGCTCCAGCTCCAGCAGCTTCGCGGGTACGTCGGGGTGGTGCTCCAGGAGCCGTTCCTGTTCCGGGGGACGATCTACAACAACCTGACGTACGGCCAGCGGGACGCGACGCCGGAGCAGGTGCTTGCGGCCGCGAAGGCCGCCAACGCGCACGAGTTCATCATCCGCCACCCCCTGGGGTACGACACGTACATCGGCGAGCGCGGGGCCGGGCTGTCGGGCGGGGAACGCCAGCGCATCAGCATCGCGCGGGCGCTGCTGTACGACCCGAAGATCCTCATCCTCGACGAGGCGACCAGCAACGTGGACACCGAGAGCGAGCAGCTCATCCAGGAGGCGCTGGAGCGCGTCACGGCAGAGCGCACCACCATCGCCATCGCGCACCGCCTCAGCACGCTCAAGAACTCCGACCGCATTCTCGTGGTGGACAACGGGCAGATCGTCGAGCACGGAACGCACGAGCAGTTGCTGGGGCAAAAGGGCCTGTATTACAAGCTGGTGAAGATCCAGACGGAGCTGTCCCGCGAGCCGAGCGTGGACGCCCTGTCCAACCGGAAGCCGTGACATGGCGGACGAACCGACACAACCCGAATCCGAATCCGGGCCGGACCCGACGCGGGTGCGCTACCTCACGCCGGAGTCGTGCCGCATCCACCTCGGCACGCACGGCGCGCTGCACGTGACCGTGCGCGACGAGCGCATCTACGGCGGCGTCTACGCGGCGTACGCCTTCCCGGTGGCCTACGGCGACCAGTTCATCTCCCTGCTGCACAGCGCGGGCGATGGCAAGGATGTCGAGATCGGGCTGATCCGCAACCTGTCGGACTTTCCGCCGCAGCAGGCCGACCTCGTCCGCCAGGCGCTCGCCCGGCGATATTTCATCCACACCATCACGCGCATCCACGAAATCGGCTGGAAGTACGGATTCGTCTCGCTGGACGTGGAGACCGACAAGGGGCGCGTGCAGTTCATGATGCGTTGGAAATCCGACCGCGCGGTGGATTACGGGCGAAGGGGCAAGGTGCTCATTGACGTCGACGAGAACCGCTACCTCATTCCCGACCTCGACGCACTGTCACCGGGCGAACGGGCCGACTTCACCCGCATCATCTACTGGTAAAGAAGGGACTCGGGACAAGGAACCAGGGACCGGAAAAACAGGGAACCCGGAACTCGGAACCGGGAACACGGTCTTCCAATTTCCAATTTGCAATTGTCAATTGACAATTGCTCCACTCTGCACTCTTCTTGCATTCCGCGCGAGGATGCTCAATAATCTCGTCTCGCGGACCCCAGTACGGAAAGGCCGGCCATGGACATGTTTGAAAAGGTCTTCAAGGCATACGACGTTCGCGGTCTTTACGGCGAGGAGATCACCGAGGATCTCGCCTGGAAGATCGGTCACGCGTCGGGTCAGTTCCTGCGGAGCCTGTTGAGCGGATACGAGCGCGGGCAGGCGGCGAGCAACCGCGTGGTGGTCGGGCGGGACATGCGCCCCCACAGCGAGTCGCTGGTACAGGCGATGGTCGAGGGCATCACCTCCAGCGGGGCCGGGTGCATCGACATCGGCTTGTGCGACACGCCGATGGTCTATTTCGCGATCAACCACCTGGGCGCGTGCGGGGGAATCCAGGTGACGGCATCGCATAATCCCATCCAGTACAACGGGTTCAAGATTTCCGGCGCCAGGGCCCGCCCGGTGGGCGCCAACACCGGCCTGAAGGAAATTCAGCACATCGTCAGCACGCTTCGGCGGATGCCGATCGGCGCGTCGCTGGCGCCGGCGCAGAAGGTGGATCTCTGGAGCGAGTACCGCTCGCACGTGCTGAAGTTCCTCAAGACGCCGCGCCGCCTGAAGGTGGTCGTGGACGCCTCCAACGGGATGGGCGGAAAGATGTTCCCGGCGCTGTTTTCCGGCACGGACATCGAGATCCTTCCGCTGAACTTCGAGATCGGCAAGGGCTTCGTGCACGAACCGAACCCGCTGGTGGAGGCGAACCTCCAGATGACCAAGGACGCCGTGCGGAAGCATAAGGCCGACGTGGGGATCTGCACCGACGGCGACGCGGACCGCTGCATGTTCGTCGACGAGAAGGGCCAGACCGTCCGGTGCGACCTGATGACGGCGCTGCTCTCGCGACACTTCCTGAAGGACAACCCCGGCGCGATGGTGGTGTACGACCTTCGTTCCAGCCGGGTGGTGCCCGAGGAGATTCGCGCCGCCGGCGGAGTGCCGCGGCGCGAGCGCGTCGGGCACGCGTTCATGAAAAAGGCGATCGCCGACGGGCACGGCGTCTTCGGCGGGGAACTGAGCGGGCATTTCTACTTCCGCGACAACTTCAACTGCGATTCCGGCGCCATCGCCTTCGCGACGGCGCTAAGCGTCCTGAGCGCCCAGGAACTGCCGTTCAGCCGGCTGATCGAGCCCCTGTGCCGCTACAGCCACAGCGGAGAGATCAACTTCCAGGTCCGCGACAAGGACGCCAAGATGAAGGAGATCGCCGAGAAGTTCTCCGACGCGCAGATCGACCACCTCGACGGCGTGACCTGCCAGTACGAAGACTGGTGGTGCAACGTCCGCCCGTCGAACACCGAGCCACTGCTGCGCCTGACGCTGGAAGCCCGCACGCCGGAGCAGATGAAGGCGCGCCTGAAGGACGTCGAGGCGATCCTGGGCAAGCCCGTCGCACATTAAATCCTGTTGAAAACCAGGAATCCGGGGTGCCACGGCTTGCTGGTCAAGCCGTGTAGCCGCAAGAACACTGCTTGCAAGCAAGCAGTGCCACCCTTCAGATGAATCTGACGGGGAGTTTTCGCCGCAACGGGGAGACAGGTGAATGAACGTGGGACCGACACCTCCGGGCACCCTGCCGCCGCTGCCCCGGACCGCCACCGGCTGGCCGACCGTCGTCGGCGTCCTGTGCATGGTGCTGGGCGGGCTCGGCCTGACCGGCATGATGTGGAACGTGCTGGCGAGTTCCGAACAGATGACCGACCCGTTCGGCCTGCGCGACTGGAGCGAACGGGAAACCCGTCGCCTTGAGGACGAACCGCCGATGACGTCCCAGCCGTCCGAAGACATCGAAATTGATTGGCCCGACGGAAAGAAAACCCGTGTGTCCTTCCCCAAGCCCGAGCCCGTGACGATCGAAGTCGAGGAGGATCCCTCCCCGCAGCAGATGGAGGAACTGGTCCGTCTGACCAATCCGTACCACGGCGGCTCGCTGGGGTCCGTCCTGCTGACGGCGCTGGCGGCGCTGGCAAAATCGCTGTTGGTGCTCGGAGGGTTCCTGCTGTACCGCCGCAGGCCCGCCGCCAAGGGATTCCTGCTGGGAACGGCGATGTTTCTCATACTGGAAAGTGTTGTATCACAGGCACTTATGATGCACGGGATCCTGTCGTTCCGGGGATTCGGCGGAAAGATGGGAGAAGAATTTTTCCGCGGAATCCTGCTGGCCAGCCAGGTGGGAGGATTGATCTTCTCGCTGGCGGGTCCGGTCTTCCTGCTGATCTGGTTCAATCGCCGGAAGATCGTCCGCGAAGTCGAATCGTGGCGAACCGAAACCATTGCCCATTGACCGTTGCCGATTGGACGACCGTGTTCCCGGTTCCCTGTTTTCCCCCGTCCCCAGTCCCAAGTCCCTTTCTTCGGTAAAAAACCGTACGTTGCATTTCCCCGCCCGAATAAGCAAATCCTATATTTCCGCTGGAAGCCTTGGTGGAAGCACTCGATGCCGATGGACGAAAACAACCAGACCCTCTGCAACTTCGCGTTCCGCAGCGACGACGCCCCACCGCGGAAGGAAACGCGCAGGGCCTTCCTGATCGTCATGTCCGGGTCGCGGGCGGGTGAAATGTATCCGCTCCAGAAGCCCGAAGTGACGGTCGGTCGCGCGCCCGGCTGCGACATCGTGCTGGACGACCCGAGCATCTCGCGCGTCCACGCGAGGTTCCTGCTGGACGCCGAGGGCAAGGTCACGGTCGTCGACAACCGCAGCACCAACGGCACGTACGTCGACGGCGCATCGGTCGTCACGCTGCCGCTGTGCGACGGGCAGCGCATCGAGTTCGGCGGCACGACGATCCTGAAGTTCTCTTACCAGGACACGATCGAGGAGGAGTTCCAGCGCGGCCTGTTCGAGAACGCCATCCGCGACGGGCTCACGCAGGTCTACAACCGGCGGTACTTCATGGAGCGCCTGGCGGCGGACGTCTCGCATGCGATCCGCCACGTCGTGCCCCTGAGCCTGCTGATGCTGGACCTGGACCACTTCAAGAAAGTCAACGACACGTACGGGCATCCCGCCGGCGACTCCGTGCTGCGCCAGCTCTCGCTGCTGATCGGAAACACGCTGCGCGAGGAGGACATCCTCGCGCGGTACGGCGGCGAGGAGTTCGTGATGATTTTGCGCGACACCGACGCGGCGCGGGCGGAAGTGCTCGCCGAGCGCGTGCGCAGGCTCATCGAGCGGACGCCCTTCCGCCACGAGGGGAAGATAATCGAGGTGACGGTCTCCGTCGGCGTGACGACGCTGGGCGGGGCGGTCGACTCGGCCGAGGCGATGGTCCGCGAGGCCGACCGCCTGCTCTACGACGCCAAGCACTGCGGGCGGAACCGCATCCGCAGCGCGGACATGCCGCTGCTTGAGACTTCGTGACGGCGGGCAACCTCACGCGCCCGACAGGCTCGCCGTCTGCGCCGACAGGTGGCGGGTGAGGTAGTGGCCGGTGTAGCTTTCCGCCCTGGCGGCGATGTCTTCGGGCGTGCCCTCCGCGACAATCCGCCCGCCGGCGTCTCCCCCTTCCGGGCCCAGGTCGATGATCCAGTCGGCGCACTTGATGACGTCCATGTTGTGCTCGATGACCACGATCGTGTTGCCCATGTCGGCCAGGCGGTTCAGCACGTTCAGCAGGTTGTGGATGTCGGCGAAGTGCAGACCCGTCGTCGGCTCGTCCAGCACGTAGAGGGTGTGCCCGGTGGCGCTCTTGCCCAGCTCGGACGCCAGCTTCACACGCTGCGCCTCGCCGCCGGACAGCGTGGTGCTGCTCTGACCGAGTTCGATGTAGCCCAGCCCCACGTCGTTGAGCGCCTTGAGGAGCTGCTTGATCTTGGGGAAGTTGTCGAAGAAGCCCAGTGCCTCCTCCACGCGCATGCTCAGCACGTCGGCGATGTTGCGGCCCTTGTAGCGGACCTCGAGCGTCTCGCGGTTGTAGCGCGTGCCCTTGCACTCCTGGCACTGCACGTAGATGTCGGGCAGGAAGTGCATCTCGATCTTCTTGGTTCCCTGCCCCTGGCAGGCCTCGCAGCGCCCGCCCTTGACGTTGAAGCTGAAGCGTCCGGCCTTGTATCCGCGGATCTTCGCCTCGCGCGTCTTGGCGTAGAGCTGGCGGATGAGGTCGAACACGCCGGTGTAGGTGGCGGGGTTGCTGCGCGGGGTGCGCCCGATGGGCGACTGGTCGATCTCGATGACCTTGTCCACGCGCCCCGTGCCGAGGATCTTGGCGAACTCGCCGGGCTTCTCGCGCGAGTTGTACAGGCGGCGCTTCAGCGCGCACAGCAGCGTCTGGTTGACCAGCGTGCTCTTGCCCGATCCGCTGACGCCCGTGACGCAGATGATTCCGCCCAGCGGGAACCGCACGTCGATGTCCTTGAGGTTGTGCTCGCGGCAACCGCGCAGCTCCACGCACCTCCGGGCGGAGACCTTCCGCCGGCTGGCGGGCAACTCGATCTGCATCCGCCGCGAGAGGTACTTGCCCGTCATGGAGTCTTCCGAGGCGAGGATTTCCTCCGGCGTGCCCTGGGCGACGATCCGCCCGCCGTGTCGCCCCGCCGCCGGGCCCATGTCGATGATGTGGTCGGCGGCGAGGATCGTCTCCTCGTCGTGCTCGACCACCAGCACGGTGTTGCCCATGTCGCGCAGGTGCGCCAGTGTGTGGATGAGGCGCGTGTTGTCGCGCTGGTGCAGTCCGATGGTCGGCTCGTCCAGCACGTAGCAGACGCCCACCAGCCCGCTGCCCACCTGCGTCGCCAGGCGGATGCGCTGCGCCTCCCCGCCGGAGAGAGTCGCGGCCGTGCGGTCCAGCGTGATGTAGTCCAGCCCCACGTCGCGCAGGAACGTCAGGCGGTGGCGGATCTCCCGCAGGATCGTCTCGGCGATCTGCGTCTTCTCGGCGTCGAGCTTCAGGGAGTCGAAGTACGCCAGCGCGTCGGTGATGCTCAGGCGGGTGACCTCGTGGATGTTTCGCCCGCCGACGGTCACCGCCAGCGAAGCCGGGCGCAGGCGCGCGCCCCGGCAGGCGGGGCACGGCTGCTCCGACATGTACCCGTGCAGGCGCGCCTTGACGAATTCGCTGTCGGTGTTCTTCCAGCGGCGGGTGAGGTTCGGGATCACGCCCTCCCAGTTCGACGCCGGGTCGCCTTCCATCAGCAGGCGGCGGAGGTTCGCGGGCAGTTCCGAGTATGGCAGGATCGGCGAGACGCCGTACGTCCGGCAGAACTGGCGGAGCTGGCGGTTGTAGAAGATGTTCATCCGCTTTCCGCCGTGGCGCCAGGCGTCGATGGCGCCCTGGCTGATCGACAGGCTCGTGTCCGGCACGATCAGGTCCGGGTCGAACTCGAGGATCGTCCCCAGGCCGTCGCAGCTTTCGCACGCGCCGTAGGGCGAGTTGAAGCTGAACATCCGCGGCGAAAGCTCCTCGAGATTCGCCTCGGGGTGCTCGGGGCAGGCGTAGGTGGCGCTGAAGAGGCGGTCCTTCCACGCGGCGCCGCCGTTTCCGTTGTCCGGCGCGGGCGGCGGAGGCGCGGGTTCGTCAGTTGCCTGGTCCGAGCGGTCCTCGTAGGAAATCGTCACCAGGCCGCCGGCCAGCGCCAACGCCGTCTCGATGCTGTCCGACAGGCGGATGCGCACCGAATCCCGAAGGATCAGGCGATCCACCACCACCTCGATGGTATGCTTGCGGTTCTTGTCCAGCTCGGGGGCGTTCTTCAGCTCGCACACCTGCCCGTCGATCCGCACGCGCACGTATCCCTCGCGCTGCACGTGCCGCAGCAACTCCGCGTGCTGCCCCTTTTGACCGCGCACCACCGGCGCCAGCACCATGAAGCGGGTTTCCTCGGGCATGGTCATGATGGCGTCGACCATCTGGCTGACCATCTGGCTGGTGATGGGCCGGCCGCAAATCCAGCAGTGCGGCTCGCCCACCCGGCTGAACAGCAGGCGGAGGTAGTCGTAGATTTCCGTCGTGGTGGCGACGGTCGATCTCGGGTTGGCCCCGCCCGCCCGCTGCTCGATGGCGACCGTCGGGGGGAGCCCCTCGATGTGCTCCACGTCGGGCTTGGACAGTTGCTCCAGGAACTGCCTCGCGTAGGCCGAAAGGCTCTCGACGTACTTGCGCTGCCCCTCGGCGTAGATGGTGTCGAACGCCAGGGAGCTCTTGCCCGATCCGCTGAGCCCGGTCAGCACGACCAGCTTGTCGCGCGGGATGTGGACGTCGATGTTGCGGAGGTTATGCTCCTTGGCGCCGAGAACGACGATCTCGCGGGACGTTTCGGGGCCGCGGACGACGGGCTCGCCAGCTTCCGCGCGAGGCGCGGCGGACTTGCCGTTCCGGCCGTTCCGCCCGTTGGACGCGCCCGAGGATGTAGGACTCTTGTTTGCCATGGATACGGAAACGGTTGATTATACCAACGCCCCGGGACGGGCACAAGCATCCTCGGCGCAAGCAAAAGGCCCGCCGGAAACAACCGGCGGGCCCGGGAATTTTTCTCGCCTGGCGCCTATTCCTTGGCCAGTTGCAGGCTGGCCAGGGCGGTCGCGATGTCGTTGGTAAACTCGAAAATCTTGTCCAGGCCCGTCACCAGGAACACGCCCCAGACCTGCGTGTTGACGTCGCACAGGACCAGCTTGCGGTCCGAGGCGGCCATCTGCTTGCGGAGGCGCAGCAGGCGGGCGATGTTGGAGCTGTTGATGAAGCTGACGGCTGAGAAGTTCAGCACGACGTCGGTGGGCTTGGACTCCAGCGCGTCCATGAGAGTGCCCAGCTCGTCGGTGAACTGCGGGTCGTCTCCCAGCTCGGCCACCGTGATTTCGTCGGACCAGTTCTGAATTGCCATGAACGGTTTCCTTCCCTAATGCTCTGCTTCGCAGGGTACACACCCGGGGCAGACGGGTCAAGATGCAGGCTCGGATTCCCCGCCGGCGGGGGGGGGGGCCCGCCCCC
>DNAS01000172.1:30547-30667 GCA_003485185.1 Phycisphaerales bacterium
CTCGGATTCGCCACCGGCGGGGGCGGTCGCCCGCCCTGCTGTCTGGGCCACCGCGCCGATGGCGGTGTCGGCGGCCACGTGCAGCCCCGCCAGGAACGCCAGCAGCGGCGCCATCGCGCG
>DNAS01000172.1:30739-30891 GCA_003485185.1 Phycisphaerales bacterium
CCGCCAGCAGCGCCAGCAGGACCTGCCCCCAGGCGATCATCCGCCGCCCGTAGGCCCGGCGGCGCAGGAGCATCGCCCCGCCGATGCCCGTCAGCACCCCGCCGACGACGACATACGCGGCCGCGAGAATCTCCGCCGGCAAGGGGTCATGC
>DNAS01000037.1:0-203 GCA_003485185.1 Phycisphaerales bacterium
GGGGGCGGGGGGGCGGGCTGCTCGGGGCCCTGCCGCCCATGCACGACCTGGCCAAGCAGGTCGGCTTGGAGCTGCCGGAGTTCCTCGGGCGCATCGCGGCCGAGACCAACAAGACGCAAAAACCCGCCAAGGACGCCTGAGGCCGCGTGACGTTTTCCGCAAGCGGCGCGGGCGCCATGATGGGTGCCACGGCCAAGCGCTGT
>DNAS01000037.1:386-3041 GCA_003485185.1 Phycisphaerales bacterium
AAGACACCCTCAAGCACACAACGCTTGAGGGTGGCACCCAACGGTTGGCGTTACGACGTGGGCGCCACGGCCAATCCCGATGTCATTTCTCGGGATTGGCCGTGCGAGACGGAGTGAACCATGGAAATGATGTTGGAGATTCAGCGTCGCGAGGTGGAGAGCTACCTGTTCTGGCAGGCGGCGCTGATGTTTCTTCTGATCGGCCTGTTCACATGGGGCATCGGCATCGCCGTGGGGCTGGTTTACATGTTGACGTTCGGGCCGTACGTCGCCCGCCGGCGGGCCGAGGCGCTGGACTACCGCCTGGACGGCACGACCGTGCGGATCCGCGAGGGATTCCTCTTCATCAAGCACAAGAGCATCCCGCTGGACCGCGTGACGGACATCGTGATGGACCAGGGTCCGTTGCTGCGGCACTTCGGGCTGTGGACGCTGAAGCTCCAGACGGCCGGCGTCGGCCAGGGGCGCGCCGAAGGCGTGCTGTACGGCCTGACGGAACCGGACCGCGTCCGCGAGATGCTGATTTCCGCCCGCGACCAGGCCGCCCGACGCGGCGACTACGCGGCGTGACGTTTCACGCAAACCCTCCCGCGGGCCGCAGAGTTGCCCGTGGTGACGCGCCGTCGCGCAGCAGGTTCAGTTCGCCAAAGCTCACCCGGCTGAGCCGGGTGTTGTTGCGATATGACAGGTTGCTCACCAGCGACAGGAGAGGCCGTCGCCTGCGCAGGAGGTTTTCCGCCACGCGGCGAAGGATCCGCCACAGCGAATAGAATCGCCGGTCGCAGGAGTTCATCTCGGCCACGAGGGACGACCAGGAGAAATTCCGGTAGTGCGCGGTGGGGAATCCCAGCGTGTAAAACCGCCAGTCGTTTGGGAAATCCTTGGCGGCGATGCGGTCCTCGGACATCATGCGGTCCCACAGTCGCGTGCCCGGCAGCGGGGTCAGGAACAGGGCATTGAGGATGTCCACGCCGTAGCTGCTGGCGGCCTGCGCGATCCGCCGCCCGATGCCCGGCTCGTCGCTGTCCAGCCCCATGATGAACGAACCGACGACCAGGATGTTGTGCCGCTGGATTCGCCGGACGGAGGCCCGGAAATTCCGCCCCTTGAGCAGGTTGAACTTCTTGCCCACCTCGACGAGCCCCTCGGCGGTGGGCGACTCGAAGCCGATGAACACGCCCCGGCATCCGGCCCGCACGGCCAGGTCCAGCAATTCCTCGTCGTCGGCCATGTTGATGGTGACCTGTCCGATCCACTTCTTGCCCAGGTCGGCCGCGATCATCGCGCGGAACAGCTCCTTGGCCCGCGCCAGGTGCGCCGCGTTGATGCCGATGAGATTGTCGTCCACCACGAGAACCCACTTCTCGCGGATGGAGCGCATCTCGTCGATCACCTGGTCGATGGGACGGTGGCGATACTTGTTTCCGTTGAAGGCCGACACGCTGCAGAAATTGCAGTTGAGGGGGCAGCCTCGCGTGGTCTGGATGGCGCCGAAGGCGTAGCCTTCGCTCAACAGGTCGTTCCGGGCCGGGGGAACGTCGGCCATGTCCACGTGGTGTCCCTCGTAGGTGCGCTGCAACCGCCCCGCCCGGGCGTCGGACAGGACCTGCGCCCAGACGCCCTCGGCCTCGCCGGTGACCACCGAATCGACGTGCTCCAAGGCCTCGGCGCGGCACATGGTCGCGTGGATTCCGCCCATGACGACGGGCGCGCCGAGCCGGCGGAACTCGGCCGCGATTTCGTACGCGCGGCTCGCCTGCGACGTGAAGGCGGTGACGCCCACCAGGTCGGGGCGCGGCAGGGACGCATAGTCCGACAGGGAAAGGTTCTCGTCGAGAATGGTGACATCCCAGTCCGGCGGCGTCAGGCCCGCCAGGACCAGCAGGCCCAGCGGCTTCCACACGCGATAGCGGTTCCAACGGCTCGCCTTGACGTTGGCCAGACTCACCAGGGGATTAAACGGGTTGATCAGGTAGAGGCGCATGGGTTTGCCTTCCGACGGCCGGGGCGCCGGAAAAAAAAACGAACGCCACCTCTGTCGAAGTGGCGTTCCTGTGATTCATGCCGCAGGCGGGATTACCCCTTGCGGACGTTGATCGCCTTGGGGCCCTTCGGACCCTGCGTCAGATCGAACGTCACGGATTCGCCTTCGGCCAGCGACTTGAAGCCTTCGCCCTGGATGTCGCCGTGATGGACGAACGCGTCGGTGCCGTCATCGGCCGTAATGAACCCGAAACCCTTGGAATCGTTGAACCACTTCACCTTGCCGGTTGCCATACTCATGGCTCCTTGTCATCAGGCACTTTTGTTCGCGAGCGTGTTCTCAAGCAACGAAACCGCGACGGTGAAAGGATTCACGGGGGCGGAAGACCTGAGTGTCTGCTGTAGAAGAATGCGAGTGCCGATCGTATTCGCCGGCGGAAAGCGAGGAACCTTTCCGCACTGACCGCCGGCCATATCGATTTACAGTAGCGTTCCGCGCGGGGGAAGTCAAAGCAATTCGAAAATATCCCTCACGCGGTTTCGCGGCAGCGAGCGGAAAACGACAAAGCCCACGGAGGACTGTCCGTGGGCTTTTGCATTGCTGTATGCCGTCGCGCGGCCGGCGATTCGCCAAGAGCCTATCCGAATGACTCCAAGGGCCGCGACGGGCCG
>DNAS01000037.1:3195-5418 GCA_003485185.1 Phycisphaerales bacterium
CTTGCAGTCATTCGGATAGGCTCAAACCGCGATTTTCTTGAGCGCCGTCAGTGTGCGGATCGGTTCGCGGCAGGCGCAGCTCGCGTCGGCCTCGTGCCAGTGACGCACGGTGCGCTCGCCCATCTGCCAGCAGAGGCACACCTCGCGCCCGTCCACCACGCTCGGGAAGTCCACGATGCCGGTGGTCCACTCCTTGAGCTCCACGCCGATCTGATCGAACTCTTCCATGCACTCCTGGAGCTGCTCGACGAGCCGGACCATCTCGGCCTTGTCCGGCGAGCAGTCGTGGGCATCCCCATCGTCGGCGGCCTCCACGCGCTCGTGCAGGTCCAGCAGGCGCGAGTAGCCCGTCACCACGTCGCGCAGGATGCGCCGCACCAGCACGAGGGCGCGCGTGGCCTCAGCGGCGGTGAACAGCCGCTTCGTCGGCGCCGCGCCGTCGACGATCTCGCTCGTGTCCAACCGATTCATGCCATTCGCTCCCCGCCCCGATGGGGCGCACAGATGGGATCGCCCGTCGCGCGCCGCGTCTCGGCGCCGCGCCGGGCTTGTGTCCCTATCGGCCAGAATCCCGCGCCGGCATGAGCGTCTTATGGGTCAATTCGCGCGACTTTTCGCGCAATTTCGCGCCATTTCCGCGCCCTGGCGCGCCTTTTTCGCCCTTTTTTGACCCTTGCCAGGCCGGATGGTTTCCGTACGCATTAACTCCATGTTTCGCAATGGCTTGTGTCCAATTTTCACGCCGTTTCCGGCGCGATTCCCGCGAATCTTTTGCGGAGCCCCGGCCGGTGGATTTTCACGCCGCGGGCGCTGGACGTGACCGCGAGCGACGACGCCGTCTTCGGCCGCGCGACGGCGAACCGCGCCGCACGACGCGCGCAAGTCCACGGTCGCATTGCAGCCGTGGGCTTCTCGTTTGCCCGCGGCGCGGGTATCCTGTGGGCATGTTCGGATTCTTCAACCTCCGCAAGCCCGCCGGCCCGACGAGCCACGACATGGTCTCTGCCGTGCGGCGACTGCTGCCGCGCGGCACGCGCGTCGGGCACGCCGGCACGCTCGACCCGTTCGCCGACGGCGTGCTGGTGATCTGCGTGGGCCCGGCGGCGCGACTGGCGGAATTCGTGCAGGCCGCGCCCAAGCGATATCGCGCCGTCGTCACGCTCGGCGCGACCAGCACCACCGACGACCCCGAGGGCGAGATTCTTTTGCGCGAACCGCGCGAGCCCGCGCCGCATCCGCCTTCGCCGCAGGCCGTCCGACAGGCCGTCGCGCGATTCGTCGGAGAGATTCCCCAAGTGCCGCCGGCGCACTCGGCCGTGCTGGTGAACGGCCGCCGTGCCTACAAGCTCGCCCGCGCGGGACGCGAGCTGAACCTCCGGCCGCGCGTCGTCGCCATCCACGCCATCGACGTGATCGGCTACGACTGGCCGCGACTGACCCTCGACGTGAGCTGCGGAAGCGGCACGTACCTGCGCGCCCTGGCGCGCGACCTGGGCGAGGCGCTCGGCGCCGGCGGGTACTGCTCGGCCCTGACACGCACCGCCGTCGGGCGCTTCACGCTGGAAGATTCCGTCGCGCCGGAGGCCCTCGACCCCGCGCGCGATCTGCTGAGCCCCCTGCCGGCCGTGGATCACATGACGCGGTTCACCGCCTCCGACGACGACGTCCGCCAGCTGCGTCTCGGCCAGCGACTCGCCGCCCCGGACGACCTGCCCGACGGCGCGGAGCTGGCCGTCCTCGACCCCGCCGGGCAACTGGTCGCGCTGGCCGTCGTCCGCCCCGGCCGCCGCCTCCAGCCCGTCAAGGTCTTTCTCTGAAATTGACTCCCTGCTCCCCCTCGTGCCATTACACGAATTTAGCGATCATCACGCATTGGCAATCTAAGCATTCTTCAATGTTTCCGGACAGGAAATCATGAGGATACATGAGAGGAACGCCATTCACGATGAAAGGCACAGAGATTGGAATAGGTGTACGGTAAATCTCAGATGCTTGGCCATGCCCATAAATCGGACAGTTTTTCGAGCAAAGCCATTTTTTACTCTTCATGCCAGCCCTAACAGCCCCTTCCCAGTGAACTCTAGCTAGGCTCTGTCTGAAAACTCCGAATCCGGGGGTGCCACGGCTTGCTTGTCAAGCCGTGCAGCCGCAAGAACACTGCTTGCAAGCAAGCAGTGCCACCCTTGTTGGTGCCTCTGGCGAGGAGTTTTCAGACAGAGCCTA
>DNAS01000038.1:0-4287 GCA_003485185.1 Phycisphaerales bacterium
GTTTTCAGACAGAGCCTAGTGAAATCCCGCTCTCATTTTCGACGGGGGGATGTTACAGTTCGAGCGGCCCGGTGGGGTGGTAGCGGCTGGCGACGTGCAGGGGGAGTTTCCCGCGCAGGATCGTCTCATGCGTTCGCCGGGCGAGGGCGGGCTCGTTGTTCTGCTCGGACAGGTGCGCCAGGCAGGCCCACTTCATGCGGCTTGACGCGCGTTGCGCGAGCAGTTCGGCCGACTCGTAGTTGGAGATATGCCCGCCGGGCCCGCGGATTCGCTGCTGGAGGAACAGCGGGTAAGGGCCGGTCTCGAGCATGCGGGGGTCGTAGTTGCTTTCGAGGAAGACCGCGTCGAGGGAGGCGACGGCCTCGCCCAGCGCGTCGAAGACGTGCCCCAAGTCGGTGAGGATTCCCAGCCTGGCATGGCCCGAATCGACGACGAACGCCACGCCGTCGACGCCGTCGTGGGGTGTGGGGAGGGTCTCGACGGACACCGCCCCGAAGCGGAGCGTCTGTCCGGCGCGGAAAGTGGCGACGTCGCCCAGGGCGCCCAACGTCGCGCGGCGGCGTGCGGCAGCCAGCGTCTTTTCCGTCGCCAGGACGGGCAGGCCGAACTTGCGGTGAAACACGCCGGCGCAGCGGACGTGGTCGCTGTGGTCGTGGGAGAGGATGACGGCCTGCACGTCGCGGATGTCGCGCCCGAGGGCTTCCAGGCGGCGCTGGGCCTGGAGACCGCTGATCCCCGCGTCGAACAGCAGCTTCACCGAACCGCTCTCAACGTAGAGGCAGTTTCCGTTGCTGCCGGATTGGAGGGCGATGGCGATCATATCCGGTTCAGCTATTGTCCCGAAACGAGGCGTGCGGAACGAAAGAAAAATGTCCACGAATTACACGAATGACACGAAAAAGAAGCGAAATAAAAGGCTCCCCTTCGTGAAATTCGTGCAATTCGTGGACGGTTTTTAGGCACGTCGCCGCTTGCCGGCGGAGGACTACTTTTTCTCTTCCTTGGTCTCCTCGCCGCCCTCGACTTCGCTGATGGCCCGGCGGGCGAAGTGCAGGCGGGTGTTGTTG
The DNA here is from genome assembly GCA_003485185.1 of Phycisphaerales bacterium. Taxonomy (GTDB): domain Bacteria; phylum Planctomycetota; class Phycisphaerae; order SM23-33; family SM23-33; genus UBA12270. Next base: position 1,068 of record DNAS01000038.1, read on the forward strand.
GTCTCGTCGACCTTGACGACGACCTCGTCTTCGCGGACCTCGATGACGGTGCCCTTGATTCCGCCGATCGAGGTGACCTTCATGCCCTTCTTGAGGCTTTCGAGCATGCTGCGGCGTTTCTGCTCCTGCTTGCGCCGGCTCCGGCCCATCCAGAAGTACATGAGGATGAACACGCCCATGATCAGGATGAATGGGGTCCAGTCTTGTGCTTTGCCGGGGCCATCCGCCGGTTTTTCGTCGGCGGGCTGGGTTGCGGGGGCTTCCTTGGGAGCTTCCTTGGCGGCGTCCTTGGCAGCCGGCGCGGGGCTTTCAGCGGGCGTGGCCGGCTGGAGCGTCGGGCCGGCGTCGGCCGGCTGGGTGGTCTGCGCGGCGGCGGAACCCACCATCAGGCACAACGCGAGAATCAGTGCGAAACGGGACGAAAAACGGGTCATGATGTCGTGTCCTTTCTCTGTCGCAGGGCGCGTCGCCCGCGAGGGATCGGCATTGTGCGTCATTTGCCTCGCCGCGTCAATCGCAAAGCGAATCCATGCCCGCCAGCCACTGCGGGGCGCGGGCAGGCAGGTCGCCCGCGGCGACGGCCTGGCGGATCGCCTCCATGAACTGCGAGAAGAAGTGCAGGTTGTGCAGGCTGACGAGGGTCGGGCCCAGCATCTCTCGCGCGAGGAACAGGTGGCGCAGCGCGCCGCGCGAGTAGTTTCGGCAGGCGTAGCAGTCGCAGGCGTCGTCGAGTGGGGCGGGATACTCGGCGTGTCGGGCGTTGCGGAGCCGGATGCGCCCCTTCCAGGTGAACGCCTGGGCGTTGCGTCCGTTGCGCGTGGGCAGGACGCAGTCGAACATATCCACGCCGCGCAGGACGGCCGCCAGGATGTCGCGCGGCTCGCCGACGCCCATCAGGTATCGCGGGCGGTCGGGCGGGAACTGCTCGTCGATGGCGTCGAGCACGTCGCACAGGGCGCGGTGCCCCTCGCCGACGGACAGCCCGCCGACGGCGTATCCGGGCAGGTCCAGGTCGGTGAGCCGTTTGGCGGACTCGGTCCGCAGGTCGGCGAAGACGCCTCCCTGCTGGATGCCGAACAGGGCGGTGGGGTGCCCCTGGGCGGCTTGGCGACCCTGCGCGATCCAGGCATCGCGGCAGAGGCGCGCCCAGTCGCCCGAGCGGCTCACCGCGCGGGCGACCTGCTCGCGCGGCGCGTGTGCGGGGGGGCACTCGTCGAGCTGCATGAGGATGTCGGCGCCGAGCAGCGCCTGGATTTCCACGGCCCGCCGCGGGGTCAGCACGTGCGTCGAGCCGTCCACGTGCGACTGGAAGGTCACCGCGTCGTCATCGATCTTGCGCAGGTGGGCCAGCGAGAAGACCTGGAACCCACCGCTGTCGGTGAGGATCGGGCGGTCCCAGGCCATCAGCTTGTGCAGCCCGCCCAGCCGCGCGACGATCTCGGCGGTGGGGCGGAGCATGAGATGGTAAGTGTTGCCCAGGACAATCTGCACGCCGGCGGCGCGGAGCTGGTCGGGCGTGACGCCCTTGACCGATCCGGCGGTGCCCACGGGCATGAACACGGGCGTGCGCACCTCGCCATGCGGGGTGGACAGCAGGCCCGCGCGGGCCTTTCCGTGCGTGTGAAGGATTCGAAACGAGATCATGTTCCAGAGGATAGCATGATTTTCGCGCGGCGCAAACGCCCAGGCGGTCAGGCGCCGCCCGATTGGCCGGACGGGGGCGACGGCTTGTGCCGGTCGAGCGTCCTGCGGACCGCCTCGGCGAGTTCCCTCGGGCCGAACGGCTTGGTCAGGAGGTTCACGTCCTTGTCGACGATCCCGTGATGCAGGATGGCGTTCTGGGTGTATCCCGAGACGTAGAGGACTTCCAGGTCGGGCCTGGCCAGACCGATGTTCCTGGCCAGGTCGGGCCCGGACATGCCCGGCATGATGACGTCGGTGATAAGCAGGTCGATGTGTCGCTGGCTGTCGTTGGCCAGTGCCAGGGCCTCCTGCGGGCTCGTCGTCACCAGGACGGTGTAGCCGAACTGTTCGAGGATTCGCACCGCCAGTTGGCGGATGCCGACGTCGTCCTCTGCCAGCAGGATGGTCTCGTCGCCCCGGAGGGTCTGTTGGGAGCTTTTCGGCGACGGTGCGACGGGGGAGAGAGATATTTCGCTGCGGGGCAGGTAGATCTTGAAGGTCGTGCCCTTGCCCGGTTCGCTGTAGAGATAGACGGCGCCGCGGCTTTGCTTGACGAAGCCGTAGACCATGGCAAGCCCGAGCCCGGAGCCCTGCCCCTGGGGCTTGGTGGTGTAGAACGGTTCGAAGGCGCGACGTCGCGTTTCCTCGGACATTCCCGCGCCGGTGTCGCTGACGGCGATCATGACGTGCTGACCCGGCGACATGCCCGGATGCCGACGTGCGTAGTCCTCGCCGAGCTCGACGTTGCGGGTTTCGAGGGTCAACTGTCCGCCGTCGGGCATGGCGTCCCGGGCGTTGAGCACCAGGTTCATGACGGCCTGGTCGAAGTGCGCGGGGTCCACCGACGTGCTCCACAGGTCGTCCTGGCAGTTGAGGACGAGACGGATGTTCTCGCTGATGATCCGCTCGAGGGTGGCGGAGAACGCCTTGAGCTGCTCGTTGAGGTTGATCACCTTGGGCTGGAGCATCTGCCGCCGGCTGAACGCCAGCAGTTGTCCGGTCAGCGTGGCGGCGCGATCCACCGCGCCGCGGATCTCCCTGGCGTGATGGCGCCAGTCGGCGACGTTCTCCCTGCCTTCCTTCTCCCGGAGGATCAGGTCGCAATAGCCCCGCATGACGGTCAACTGGTTGTTGAAGTCGTGGGCGATTCCGCCGGCGAGTTGCCCGACGGCCTCCATCTTCTGCGACTGGCGGAGCTGGTCCTCGAGTGCCTTTCGGTCGGTGATGTCCAGCGCGTAGAGGTTGACGTAGCGGGCCTCGGCGATGGGCGCGACGGTGATGGCGAACGTCCTGCCGTCCAGGTGGAGTTCGAGCATTTCCCGCTGGCCGGCGACCAGGGCGTCGGCGAGGCATTTGCGGAGGTCTTCGGGCACGGGTCGCCCCACACCGCTGGACCACGCGTTCAACAGGACCGCGCCGGCGGGGTTGGCGTAGAGGATCGTTCCGGTTTCCGCCACGCGAAGCACCGGGTTGGGGTTTTCCGCGGGGAACCTCGCCAGGTTCATCGCTTGCTGCTCGGCCTGCTTGCGGGCGGTGA
>DNAS01000038.1:4434-4995 GCA_003485185.1 Phycisphaerales bacterium
TGCTTGCGGGCGGTGATGTCCTGCACGTGCACCATGTATCCGTCCGGGGCCGTTTCCTCCGGCCTGCGGAGGGGGGTGACCAGGACGCTCAAGGAGATCGTGCCGGTCCGCGAGGTAGGGTAGAGATTTTTGGTCCACACGAGGTCGAAGTCGAAGACCGCTTCGTACCGGACGGCTTTGCCCCGCCGGACGTCGCGCTTGATGCCGTCGGGCAGGTTGGGGTCCTCGAACAGGTCGAACCCCAGCACGTAGGAGAGCTCGGGAACTCCGAAAATCTCCAGGCAGGCGCGATTGGCGTCGACGAGTTTGCCCTGGGCGTTGTAGATCTCGATGCCGATGGGCGCATCCTCGAAGAACTGGCGGAACCGCTCCTCGCTGCGGCGGAGGGCTTCCTCGGCGAGGGCATGCTGCGCCTTGCCCCGCAGGGCCTGGATGCCGTAGGTGACGTTGTCGGCCATCTCCTGGAGAAGCTCTACCTCCTGCTCGTGAAACGCTCCCGGGTCGGCGGAATAGAGGTTCAGCGCGCCGAAGGCCTTTCCCTCGCTCCGCAGGGGCAAGGCG
>DNAS01000125.1 GCA_003485185.1 Phycisphaerales bacterium
TCGGTGATGAGATTCTCGCTCTCGCTGTCGAGGCTGCTGGTGGCCTCGTCGAGCAGGAGGATTCGCGGATCCTGGAGGATCGTCCGGGCGAGGGAAAGTCTCTGCCGCTGCCCGCCGGAGATCGTCACGCCGCGCTCGCCGATCTCGGCGTCGTATCCGCCGGGAAGGCGCTCGATGAACTCGTGGGCGTTTGCGGCCTTCGCCGCCTCGACGATCTCGGCGTCGGTGGCGTTCTTGCGCCCGTAGCGGAGATTCTCGCGAACGGTCCCGGTGAACAGGATCGACTCCTGGAGGACGATGCCGATGCTCCGCCGGAGCGTCCGCAGGCGGTAGTCGCGCACGTCGCGCCCGTCGACGCGGATGGCCCCGCCCGTCACGTCGTAGAGGCGCGGAATCAGCGTCACCAGCGTGCTCTTTCCCGCGCCGCTCTCGCCCACCACCGCCANNGCGCGGGCGATGGCCACGCGCTGGGCCTCTCCGCCGCTCAGATGGTGCGGGTATTTCCGGAGGAAGTGGTCGTCGGATGGCAGTTGCACCTCATCCAACAGGCGGCGCACCGTTTCGGCGTGCGCCTCGGGTTTGCCGCCCAGGTGCAGAAGCAGGGGCTCGGCCACCGCCTGCAAGACGTTTTGGCGATGGCTGATGGAGGCCGCCGGATCTTGAAACACCATTTGCACCCGCCGGTAGAAGTCCCGGTCCCGGCGGACGATTTTTTGTTCCTCCAGGAAGACTTCGCCGGCGTCCGCTGCCGTCAAACCCATGATCACGTTGGCCAGGGTGGTCTTGCCCGAGCCGCTCTCGCCCACCACCGCCACCCGCTCGCCCGGGGCGATCTCCAGGCTCACGTCCTTCAGCACGTCCGGGCCGCCGGGCGAATAGCGGAAACTCACGTTCTCGAAGCGGATGCCCCCCATCCCCGGCACGACCTCGACGGACCCCTCGCGGTCCCGCACGTCCGGGACGATGTCGAAGATCGCGAACACCCGCTCGATCGCCGCCATCGAGTTCTGGTACACCACGTTGATCTCGCTGAACCGGCGAATGGGCAACAGCAGCAGCGCCATCGTGCCGAGGAACTGGATGATCTGCCCCGCCGTCAGGCTCCCCCCGATCGCCATCATCCCGCCCACGAACCAGATGGCGACGGTCACCAGCCCCACCAGCACCTCGCTGCCGGCGTGGAGGACGGTGTTCAGGCGCCCGCGAAGGATGCTCTTGCCCTTGAGCTGTTCGGCCTGCGCGTCGAAATGGCGCGACTCGGCCCGCTCCTGCGCGAAGCTCTGCACCACGGCGATTCCGCTGAGCCTCTCGAAGGCCGTCCCGCTGATGACCGACGTCTGCTCCTGGACATCATGGCTGGCCTCGCGGATAAGCGGGTTGTAGCGCCGGTACAGCAGCGCGTACAGCGGAAGGATCGCCAGCGCCAGCAGCGTCAGTTGCCAACTGATCGTCAGCAGGACGACCAGCGCGATGCACCCCGCGCCGGCGTCGATGAAGACGTTGAGGATTCCCCCCCGGATCATGTGCTGGCTGACGGCGATGTCGCTCATCAGGCGGCTGACGATCCGCCCCGTCGGGCGCGAGCGGTGGAACCCCAGGCTCAGGCGCTGGAGGTGCCGCCACATCGCCTGGCGCATGTCGAAGGCGATCGAGCTGCTGACCGTCTCGGTGAAGTATCCGCGGACGTAGAAGACGACGCCCTCGAGCACCAGCACGGCGAACCACACCGCGCCCAGCCACAGCAGCAGCGACTGGCGCTCCTCCGCGGCCGCGCCCCCGGTGTTCAGGATCACCCGGTCGATCAGCAGGCGCGTCATGTAGGCGGGGATCAGCGGCAGCGAGAACTTCGCGATGCCCGCGACGGTGACCATCGCGAGCACCCACCGGTAAGGCTTGGCATACCCCAGGAAGCGAAGCAGCGTATTCCGTTTGGACTCAGTCGTCTCCATACTCTATCGCCGGGCATTATACCGCTCCGTCGCGGCCGCGGGGACAAGTGCGCCAAATTTTCTCCCGGCGCGGTCTGAAATCCCGTCGGGGCGGACATTCTCGCCCGCAAGGATGCAATCGCCCCGCCGGGCGATTACAATGCCCGCGCCATGGCACGAGAGCGGTTGGACTTTTTCGATCCCGGAAAGGCCCGGGGCGGGCGCGCGGGACCGGACGTCGGGCGTGACGGAGCGGCGGAACCCCCCGCCGGCGCGGCGCCGCTGACGGTTTCGGCCCTGGTGGCGCGCATCAAGTCGGCGCTGGCGGCCGCCTTCCCCCAGCGCGTCGCCGTGGTCGGCGAGTTGAGCAACGTCAAGCTGCACTCGTCGGGCCACCTGTACTTCCGCGTGAAGGACTCCGGCGCCGCGCTGGACGCGGTGATGTGGCGGAGCGACGCGGCGCGCCTGAAGTTCCGCCCGACGGACGGCCTGGAGGTCGTCGCCGAGGGGCGCGTCGAGGTGTACGACGTCCGCGGGCAGCTCCAGCTCTACGTCGAGCGCCTCACGCCCAAGGGGGCCGGCGCCCTGGAACTCGCCTTCCGCCAGCTCCAGCAGAAACTCGCCGCCGAGGGGCTCTTCGACTCGCGTCGCAAAAAGCCCATCCCCCGCTTTCCGCGCGCGGTCGGCGTGGTGACCAGCCCGACCGGCGCCGCCGTTCGCGACATCCGCCGCACGCTGGCGCGGCGCTGGCCCGCAGCCGGGGTGTTCCTTGTCCCGGCGCTGGTCCAGGGCGAAGGGGCGGCCGAGTCCGTGGCGCAGGCCGTCCGTCTGCTCGACGCCAACGCCGAACGATACGCCATCGACACGATCCTCGTCGCTCGCGGCGGCGGAAGCCTGGAAGACCTCTGGGCGTTCAACGAGGAGGTCGTCGCGCGGGCGGTCTTCGCCGCGCGGACGCCCGTCATCTCGGGCGTGGGGCACGAGGTGGACGTGACCATCTGCGACCTGGTGGCCGACGTGCGGGCGGCGACCCCGACGGCCGCCGCCGAACTGGCTGTCCCCGACGCCGCCGAGGTTCGGCAGACCGTCGCGTCGCTGGCCTCGCGCCTGCTCCGGGGCGTCCGCGAGGAGCTTCGCGCAGCCAAGGCGGCGATGGACGGGCTGCTGCGCAGCGCGGTCTTCCGCGACCCGATGTCCCGCGTGCGTGCCTCGGCCCAGCGGATCGACGAGCTTTCGCACCGCCTGGGCGGGGCGTTGCGGCACTTGGCGTCGCGCCAGCGGCGGCGGCTGGAGCCGCTGGCCGACCGTCTGGGCGCCCTGCACCCGCTGCGCCTGCTGGACCGCGCCCGCGTCCGGCTGGGCGAGGCGCTCCACCGCCTGCGCTGGGCCCTGGGACACCAGAGCAAGGTTTCGGGCGACGCGCTGGCCGTCTTCCATCGCCGCCTGGAGGCCCGCCACCCGCGAAACCGCTTTGCGCTCGCCCGCCAGCAACTCGCCGCCCTGGCGCGCCAGCTGGACTCGCTCAGCCATCGCAGCGTCCTGCGGCGCGGGTTCAGCATCACGCGCGGGCCGGGCGGTGAAATCCTGCGTTCCGCCGGCGACGTCCGCCCGGGCGACCGGCTGGAAACCGAACTGACCGACGGGCGGGTGCGCAGCACCGTCGAGGGCGCCGCGCCGAAACCCGTCCGCAAACCCCGGAAAGGGCCTTCGGACAACCCCACGCTTTTTGACTGAGGAACACGAACATGGCCAAGCAGAAGTTGACATTCGAAGAGGCACTGGCGAAGCTGGAGAAGATCGTCTCGGAGATCGAGCAGGGCGCCGTCCCGCTGGAGAAATCCATCGAGAAGTACGCCGAGGGCAACGAGCTGGTCCGGCAGTGCCGCGCGATTCTCGACGAGGCGGAAAAGAAAATCCAGTTGCTGACCCGCGGCGAAGGCGACCGACTCGAGCCCGCCGGCGAACTGGCGGACGAAGACGAGACCGCGGAACGGTAAACGCCCGCGGAAACCCTCAGGAAGGAACTGATCATGAAGCTGTCGTTCACGACGCTGGCCTGCCCGGAGTGGGACCTGAAGACGATCCTCGCCCGCGCGAAGGAGTACGGCTACGACGCCATCGATTTCCGCGGATACGGCAAGGAGATGCTCATCTACAAGCTGCCGGAGTTTTCCACCGGCGCGGCCGCCACCGCGCGACAGATCGCCGACTCCGGGCTCGTCGTCAGCGGACTGTCCAGCGGGGCGCTGCTGTTCTCCGATCCGGCCAAGCAGGAGGCCTTCGTCGAGGAGGTTTCCCGCTACGCCGAGCTGGCCGACGTGCTGAACGTGCCGCTGATCCGCGTGTTCGGCGGTCGCCTGGGCGGCGCGGAACTCGACCGCGCGGTGGACCAGGCTGCCGCGATGGCCGAGCGGCTGGCCGCCGCCGCGGGCGACCGTCTGCTGGCGATCGAGACCCATGACGACTGGACCGACTCGCACCTCATGGTCCGCCTCATGCAATCCATCCGCGCCAAGAACGCCTGCGTGCTGTGGGACCTGCACCACCCCTACCGCATGTCCGGCGAGAGCCCGGAGACCACCTGGGGACTGCTGGGAAAATACGTCCGCGCGGTGCACGTCAAGGATGGCATCGTCTCGCCCGAGGGCAAGTACGTTTACACCCTGCCCGGGCAGGGAACGATTCCCCTGGTCAAGATGATCGACCTGATGCAGGCCGGCGGATACGACGGATACCTTACGCTCGAGTGGGAAAAACGCTGGCATCCTGAACTGGCAGGGCCCGAGGTGTCGCTGCCCGCCTATGCCGAGTTCCTCCGCCGGTGGCGGTAAGAGCGACGGAAACTCCCCCGTCGCCACTCGACGAGGGGAAGGGAATATGATAGCCTGATCGGCGTCCCGGGCGATTGCCGGGCGAATCCTGAAGATCCTGTCAAGGAGTCGGCGATGAAACGTGCTGTGACCGTCCTGGCGATAGTGCTCCTGGGTGTCGGCGCGGGTTGCGAGCGCAAGGAGCAGCCGGAACAGCCCAAGACCTTCGATCGCGACGTGGACGCCCCGCCTTCCGACCTGCTGTCGCAGCCGCCCGACGTGGGCGTGACGGAAGACCAGCGGGTTCTCGCCGGCGAGTTCCAGAAGCTCCTGGGCCAAGGGACGGCGGCGCCTGCCACGACAGAACCAGCCAGCGCCGAAGGCAGCGCAACGACCGAACCCGCCACCGCGCCGGCCGACACGACGATCTTCGACCACGGACCGACGACCGCGACGGCGCCCGGGACGGAACCCGCGGCGATGCCCCCTCCGACGATCGACCTTCCGGCGCCCCCGGCGCCGTAGCGTCGCGCCCCCGGCCGGGCGACGAACCCCGGCCTGATGGAAATGCCTGACCGCCTGCAAGCTCGCACATTTAACGAGGTGCGGTATTACCTCCTGGTCACGCCCTGCCCGCAATGCGGAAAGGGGCCGTGGGAGATCGACTCCGACGACTCCGGCGGCGGACAGCATCTCGTCGTCGCCCACTGCCGGAGCTGCCGCCACGCCGAACGGTTCCGCGTCGATTGCGAACACCCCGACGCCGCCGGCGAGCAGATCAACCCTTCCGACGAGCCCAGCCGCCTGATCGACCTGTCGCAATGGATGAGCCTGTTCTACCTGCTGCTGGAGCAGGCGTCGCGGGCGACGCCCAAGGCCCAGGCGCGCCTGCTGGGCTACCGGGCGGCGTTGTGCCTGGCCGAGGCGCTGAAGTTCTTCCCGCCCGGCGAACTGATGCCGCCGGAGTCGGCCTTTTTCTCCCCCGCGGGGCGGACGACCTTCCGGGAGCATCCGGAGAATTTCGCCCGCCCCCGCCTGCTGGACATGCAGTCGCGCCTGCCCGCGCTGCCGAAGATA
>DNAS01000154.1:0-733 GCA_003485185.1 Phycisphaerales bacterium
GCCCATGGTCGAACCGTCCACCCAGCCCGCGCCCACACTCAACGAAGAAGAATACGACTAAGCGCCGCGTTGAAACTGGCAAGCTACATCCTGGAAGGCCGTTCGTCGTACGGCGTGGTGACCGGCGCCGGCGTATTCGACGTTCCGTCCGCCTGGCCCGACGGGCCGGCCACGCTGCTGGACCTGATTCGCGCCGGTGAGACCGCCCTGCACCGCCTGGCCGGCTTGGCCGCGTCGGGACCTTGCGTCCCGCTCAATCGCGTCCGCCTGCTGGCCCCCCTGCCGAATCCGCCGAAGCTCCTGGGGCTGGCCGTCAACTACGTCGAGCACCACCGCGAGTTCGACCGCGGGCAGGACCTGCCCGACGACCCGCGCCGCCACACCACGCCGCGCCCGTTCCTGATGCCCACGACGGCCGTCGCCCACCCCGGCGACACGATTCCCTGGCCTCGCTTCAGCCGGCAGATCGACTATGAAATCGAGCTGGCCGTCGTCCTCGGACGCGAGGCGCGCTGCGTCAGCCCGAAACAGGCGGCCGACTGCATCTTCGGGTACACCATCGCCAACGACATCTCCGCGCGGAGCGTCACCCACGCCGAGGGGCGCACGGTCCGGCCCAAGGACGATTTCTTCGACTGGCTGCACGGGAAATGGGCCGACGGGTTCTGCCCGCTAGGCCCGTGGATCGTCACCGCGCCAGATCTGCCCGATCCGCGACACATCGCGCTGGAGC
>DNAS01000154.1:837-3182 GCA_003485185.1 Phycisphaerales bacterium
GCGCTGGAGCTGTCCGTCAACGGCGAGGTTCGCCAGCAGGCCGACACTTCGCTGATGATCTTCGACGTCTACGAGCTGGTGAGCTTCACCAGCCATCTGATGACTCTGTTGCCCGGCGACGTGATCGCCACCGGCACGCCCTCGGGGGTGGGCATGGCCTGCGGGAAACTGCTGCGAGGCGGCGACGTCATCGCCTGCCGCATCGAGGGGATCGGCGAACTGGTCAACACCCTCGGCCAGCCGCCCGACGAGTTCTACACCCCCTGCGCCGCAGACAACTGAAAAAACGGCCACAGAGACGCAGAGAACGCAGAGCAATAAAAATCTATCAATTCTCGTCTCCGCGTCCTCTGTGTCCTCTGTGGTGAATTCTTTTTTTTACAGGAGAGTGATCATGCGTCGAAGTGTTTTCCGCGTGCTGACGGCCGTCGTTTTCGCGGCCCTGCCGCTGCTGTCCGCCCGGGCCGAAACGCCCGCCCCCGCCGACCTGCTGCAAGGCGTCTCCTGGCAGTACAGCCGCGACGGCGGAAAGACGTTCTCCGACCAGCCGGGCGAGATCGGCCCCAAGGACGCGGTACTCGCCCGCGCCGAGTTCGACTCGTCGGACGTGCCGTCTCCGGCCTGGCTGGAACTGTCGCACGAGCTTCCGGGGTCGGTGCAGGCCGCCTTCCAACTCAACAGCCAGGCGCTCAAGGGCCCCCTGGAGGGCATGAACTACCGCACGATCCCCGCCCTGGACGCGGGAATGCTCCGCAAGGGGCGCAATGTGCTGGAGGCGACGTTGAAGGCCGCCAAGGCCAAGACTCCCCCGCCGGCGACGGTGCGGGCCTCGCTGCGCCTGATGCTGCCGGAACACCTGCGTTTTCAGACAGCGCCGGTCCTCGGTTGCGTGGGCGCGGACTATTTCACCGTCTCCTGCCGCACGAACCTGCCGGCGAAGGTGACGATCGGCCACATCCGCACCTCCGGCGCCAAGGTCGGCATGCTCAGCGTGGATGGCGAGTCGTTCGGGCTGATCCACCGGTTCCGCGTGAAGGTCAACGGGGCGGATTCCTACGACTATCAGCTCACCGCGGCCGCGGGAAACGCCGCCCGCGCGAGCGCCTCCGGGCGGGTGGTCGTGCCCTCGCCGGGCAAGCCGCTGCGATTCGTCGCGCTGGGCGACAACCGGACGAACGTGAAGGACTGGGCGCAGGTTGCCTCCGCCGCCCGCGCCGCCGGCGGGGCGCTGACGATCCACGTCGGCGACATGGTCACTGCCGGGCGGAACGACTGGGAATGGGACGAGCATTTCTTCGCTCCCGCGGCCGAACTGTTCGCAGCCGCCCCGCTGTTTCCCGTCATCGGGAACCACGAGCAGAACGCCCCGCTCTACGACGCCTTTTTCGCCGTGCCGGAGGGCATCGCCGAGACGCGATCCTGGGCCCAGCAGGTGGGCGACGTGCTGCTGATCGGCATCGACGGGCGGTCCGACTGGTCGGCCGATTCCGCCAACGCCCGCTGGCTCGAGGCGCAACTGGCCGGGACGAAGGCGAAGTTCATCTTCCTCGTCAGCCACTACCCGGCGTGGACCTCCAGCAGGCACGGCGGCCTGGACGCCGAAGGCAAGTTGAAGGAGCTTGCCACGCGCCAGGGGCAGGAAGTGATCCTGCCGCTGCTGCGGAAATACCGCGCCACGGCGATGATTGTCGGGCACGACCACGGCTACGAGCGCAGCGAGCCGCCGGGCGGCGTCTCGCACATCATCACCGGCGGCGCGGGCGCGCCGCTGCGGGACAAGACCAAGGACGCCGAAAAACAGAACCCGCACTCCAAGGTCTACGCCGCGAAGCTGCACTACTGCGTGTTCGACGTCCGCGACGACCGGTGCGAGATGAAGGTCTTCGCCCCCGATGGACAACTGCTCGACCAGCGCGCCTGGGAAGCGCGGAAGTAGATTGCGGATTGTTGATTCGCGATCTTCCGCCCGCCGTCGCTTAGGGCGCGCCTTTCTGCTCGTGCAGCAGGTCGATGAACGCGAGCATGTTCTCCAGCGGCACGTCGCCCTCGACGGCGTGGGCGGGCGCGAAGATGTATCCGCCGTCGGCCCCGAGCGCCAGCAGGCGGCGCGTCTCGTCGCGCACGTCGTCGGCCGTGCCGTACGGCAACGTCTTCTGCGTGGACATGCCGCCGTGGAACGCCAGCCGCCCGCGATAGCGAGGCAGCAGTTCCCAGACGTTCATGACTTCCGGCTGGAACGGATTGAAGCAGCTCAGGCCGATGCCGATCAGGTCGTCGAACAGCTCGTCCACGTCGCCGCAGGAATGGATGAACTGGAACTTTCCCGCGCCGCGGACGGCGGCGTA
>DNAS01000044.1:0-24029 GCA_003485185.1 Phycisphaerales bacterium
AGATTGCCGCAGCCGTCAAGGAAAGCGGAATCCTCTTCGCCGTCTGCCACGTGCTGCGGTACACCGACTACACCCGCCGCCTCAAGGCGATCCTCGACGAGGGGCGCATCGGGCGGATCGTGAGCATCCAGCACCTTGAGCCCGTGGGCTACTGGCACCAGGCCCACTCGTTCGTCCGCGGCAACTGGCGGAACGAGTCGGAGTCGTCGTTCATGCTGCTGGCCAAGAGCTGCCATGATCTGGACTGGCTGCGCCACGTCATGGGCCTGCCGATGCGCCGGGTCTCGTCGTTCGGCTCGCTGATGCATTTCCGCCGCGACTGCCGGCCCGCCGGCGCCGCCGACCGCTGCCTGGACTGCGGCGTGGAGGCCCAGTGCCCCTACTCGGCCAAGCGAATCTACCTGGAGCGTTTTCACGCCGGGCACACCGGCTGGCCCCTGGACGTCATCACGAGTGACCTGACCGAGGCCGGCGTCCTGGCGGCGCTCCGCGACGGTCCGTACGGCCGGTGCGTCTACGACTGCGACAACGACGTCGTGGACCACCAGGTGGTCAACATCGAGTTCGACGACGGGCCCACCGCCACGTTCACCATGACCGCCTTCACCGAGATGTCCGACCGCAAGACGCGCATCTTCGGCACGCGCGGGCGCATCGAAGGCGACGGGCGAACCCTCCGCGTGCTGGATTTCCTCACCGATCACGAGGAGACCATCGACACCCGCGCGCCGGCGGGCTCCATCCTCGGCGGGCACGGCGGGGGGGACTACCGGCTGATGCAGGGATTCGTCGCAGCCGTCGGCGAACAAGACCCGGCGAAAATCCTCTCCGGGCCGGCAGAGACGCTCGAGTCGCACCTGGCCGTCTTCGCCGCCGAACGGGCCCGGCGAGAAGGGCGCGTCGTCGAGATCGTCTGAGCCGCGCGGCGGCCGGGGCTTCGCTTGACACCACTCCGCCGCGCCTCTAGCATGGGCACGTCACGGAGAAACGCCCCATGCAAGCCTTCACGCTGACGCCCAAAGCCATCCATATCGTGCGCGTCGACCCCGGCGAGGATGTGCTGGAGAGCCTTCGTGCCTTCCTCGCCAAGGCGAAAGTGCGGCAGGCTGTCATCCTCGGCGGATTCGGCACCCTGGCGGCGCATTCGCTGCACTGGGTCACGCACAACCGCATTCCCACCGAGAACCGCTTCGGGCGCGGCGAGGGCGGCATCGAACTGCTGGCCATGAACGGACTGGTGGTCGAGGGCGAACCGCACGTCCACGTCACGCTGTCCACGCCGGACGGCGCTTACGGCGGGCACATGGAACCAGGCTGCCGGGCCTATGTCCTCTGCGAAATCTTCCTGGCCGAGGTCGAAGGCGTGGACCTGCGCCACGTGCGCGTCCCGGTCTCCGTGCCCGGCATGGGCGAGGGGACGATCACCCGCCTCGAAAGCGGCTCGTGACGGGCGGGATGAGACTCCCTCTCCGCGCGCGGAATGGCTCTGATGGGACCGTCTCGCGAGATCACTTCGCGATCAGGGCAAAGCGGAACAGGCGCGAGCGGTTGTAGACCAGCACCTGGCGGGTTCCCTCGTCGTCGACAGGGAGGCTCCGCGCGCACCAGCCGAAACCGCGGTCGCCCGGGCCGGACGCTGCCGCCGGCAGGGGGAACGTCGCCAGGCAGTTCCCGTTGTGATCGCCGATGAACGGCGGTTCGCCGGAGAACGCCTTCTTGGCCAGCAGCAGGTCGCGCCCGTCCGGGCCGGCGCCGGCCAGCAGGCTGGTCCGCCCGAAGGGCTTCTTCCACAGCAGTTCGCCGTCGGACGTGAGCATGAAGCTGGGATGGCCGGGCTCCTCCTTGTCGAAGAGGCAGATCTGCTTGTCGTCGCGCGAAGGGTCGAACCTGCCGATCGTCCCTTCCTGGAGGTGCGTGCCGCGGAACCGCCAGAGCAGCTTTCCGGAAATCGCGTCCAGGCAGACGACGTCCTTTCCGCCGAACCACAATACCTGGCGGTCGCCGCTGCCTGGGCGAAGCTCGTCCACCACCACGTGGTCGATGTGCGGACAGCGGCGCATGCCTTCCATGGCGTCGTCGAGGTCGGGCCGCCACCAGATGCGGTTGCCCTGCGCGTCCAGGCGGTTGACCCCGATGAACAGGTCGTCCACGCCCTTTCCTTCCACGTCGGCCGCCGCGTGCTCGTGCCCGCCGCCGTAAAAATACGCCCACTCCCAGATCGGATCGAGGTTCTCGTCGTACGCGAAGACCAGGCTCAGGCCCGTGCCGATGACCACGTCGCGCCGCGACCCCAGGCCGCGAAGGTTCGTCGGCATGGCGACGTAGGTGGCGCCGGTCTCGCGCTCCGCCAGGCACTCGCCGTCCGTGCCGCGCAGCCGCCGGACGAACACGAGGTTGTCCCGCTGCGTGGCGTAGATGATCTCGTCCCGCCCGTCGGCGTCGAAATCGTGCACCACAAACGCGCCCGGGCCGTGATGCTTGTGCGCCGCCGCGCCGATGGGCGTTCCCTTCTGCCAGAGGATATTGCCCTCCAGGTCGAGGACCGTGATGCAATGGACGGTCTTCTCGTGGGGGTATCCGCCGGCCGAGGCCTTGCGGACCGGGGCGTCCGACATCTGGGGAATGATCAGCTCGGTCTTCCCGTCGCCGTTGACGTCCCCGCAGCGGATTCCGATTTCCCCGAAATCCCGGAGGTCGATTTCCCCCACCTTTTCCACCGTCATGTTGGGCATTTTTCGCTTCCCTGGCTTCTTTTTTCTGCCGAGAGAGGGTCTTAGTGGGCCAGTCGGCACCAGGCCGTGATCGTCACCGGCTGGTCCTTGCGGACCTGGATTTCCTGGGCGAGGCTGGCACCGTGCCAGACTTCCACGACGGCCTTGCCTTCGTGGGCGAGGGTGGTGTTCTGGATTCGCCGGGCCTGGCTCTTGTTTTTGCCTTCCCAGCCGGCGGCATCTTTGCCTTCGACCTTCTCGAATCCGCCGTTGACGACCGGCGCCGCCGCGCCTTCCACGGCCAACTCGTCATAATACACCCACACCGGTTCGCGGTCGCCGTCGGGCGCCTTGACGTATTTTCCCATGAGTCGCAGCGTGACCGCGCCGTCGGCCGCGGGCGTGAACCGGAACGTCAGGCGGGTCCACTCCGCGTTGTTGACGGGAACCTCCACGATGAGCGTGCCGCCGCGTGGGACGACCTCGCCGCCGGCCGAAACGTCGCCCGCCCGCAGGTCCATCGCGCCCTTGATGTCGATTCGGGCGCGGGCGTTCCTGGCCGGCACTTCCGGACGCGAAGCCGGGGCCTTGTCCGCGCCTTTCGCCTCCTTGGCGTTCTTGTTGAGGCGAGCGTCCATCCGTTTCTTGACGGCCTCGATGGCTGCGGCGCGGCGCTGGGCCTCCTTCTCGCGACGGGCCTGCTCCGCGCGCCGGGCCTCGTCGGTCAGGACGACCTGAACCGTCGCGCCGGGCTTGTCCAGGCTCGCCGCGAGCGTCCACGTCTGTCTGTCGTGCGTCACGATCACGTCGTAGTCGCCCAGGAATCCCCGCGCCTGGTAGACGCCGTTCGCGTCCGTCTTTCCTTGCAGGTCCGTCCACCACTGCGTGAAGACCAGGTCCGTGTAGACCTTTCCGTTGGGTTTGAGCGTCCAGTCGGGATTGAAGAACCCGCGCGGATGCCTGGCGCCCTTGACGTTGTAAAAGCCCCAGCGGGTGAAGCTCGTGACCTTCGGGTGGCTGAACGCGATCGTCAGGAAATCCCGTTGCCAGTCGGCCTGGAGCGTCTCGTCGTCGATCACCTGGTCGAATTCCGTGATCGAGATGTTCAGCCCGAGATTGGCGAACTGCTCGAAGATCGCGTAGGAGGCTTCCGGTCCGGGCACGCCCCAGCCGAAGTGGCTCTCCAGCCCTATGCCGTGGATGGGGGCCTTGGCGTCCAGCAGGATCTTGGCCAGGCGCAGGAGATTCTTGCCGCGCCGCCCCTCGCCGTTGCCTTCGTTCAGCACCAGGCGGGCGCCGGGGTCGGCCTGGTGGGCGGCCTGGAACCAGTCGATGATGACTTCGTCGCCCAGCAACTCCATGAAGTGGTAATGCGACCACGGCTCGTTGATCACGTCCCACTCGTTGATCTTTCCCTTCAGCGTGCCCGCTTCGTCCTGGATGTGATCCAGAAAAAGCTTGCGCATGTTGTCCTTGTCGCTCTCGAGCTGCTTCCACTTGCCTTTGTCCTCGCGCCAGGGGGTGCGGTCCCAGCGGGGCCACATCAGGTTGTGTCCGCGCACCTCCAGACCGTGGGCACGGAACCAGTCGATCGAGTCGATCGCGCTCTGACGGTTCTTCTCCCAGTACGGCCATTTCAGCGCGCCCTCATGCACCATGCTGTTGAACAGGCGGAGAAACTCGCTCATGTAGCGCTGGCCGTCCGGCGTGTTCCGGTTCTTCTCGTAGAACGGAACGTTGAAGACCGATCCGAACGGGAAACGGTGGCGAAGCATCTTCACGCGGACGTCCGCGGCGGCGACCGGCTTACCGTCCGCGCCGACGACCTTGACGGTCAGGTTGCCCTTGCGGTTCTTTTCGATTCGTTCCGCTGCCGCCTTCCGCCAGGGGGCGTCCGGCTCCCGACCGGGATAGGTGTATTTCTTCTTGGGGAAGGCGTCCATCGAGACGTCTTTGCCGAACGAGACGCACCGGAGGTCGGCGACCTCCACCACCTGCGGCAGGTATCCGGCGTTGAGGAACACGGCGACGCTCCCGGCCGACATGCCGCCTTTGACGGAATCCACCTGGAAGGGGATGTAGAACTTCGTCCATTGCATGGGGACGCCGAATTCCCTTCCGCCCGCCAACACGGCCTGCGGGTCGTGGAGCGCGCGGACGGACAGGTCCAGCCGGCCCTGGTCGGTCTCCTCGACGGTGCTGACCGTGCGGGCGACGAATGTCAGCAGCGCCACGTCGCCCTTGTTCAGATCCTCCGCGGTCTTGATGAGTCCCTGGAGGAAGAAAGACCTGCGGGCCTCCTGGACCACCGTCGCGCGCAGTGCCTTTTGAAAAGGCATGCCTTCCACGGAGACGACTTCGAATCGCCCGTAGGGGGCGTCATGGCGGACCTCGTGAGCCTGGATCGGGTCGGCAGGGAGGATGGACTTGCCCGCGGGCAGCTTGGCGATGGCCTGCTCCATGTTGTCCTCGACGACGACGGCCGCCGCATCACCCGCTCGCGCGGACCCGCAAAGACAGACCAGCAAGGACAAGCCCACGGCGATACGCAATTGCGCGACGGAGGGGAAAGACCGGGATTGTCTGTTCACGAGGGTGTTCCTTTCCAAAAGTTGAGAACCGATATATGAAACCGGGCGAGTGCGCAAAGGTTTCGAAATCGGTTTCGCTGAGGATCAAAAGACATTCCCGGTGCTTGTCCATGCGGAAGGGATGGCCTGACCGAAGGTCTCTTGGGCACAAGACCAAATGGCGAATGCAAATTACTGGAACAGGTTCGAACTGCTCTACTGAACACCTGTTCTGGTGCGGCTTCGCCGCACTACGCCCGACAGGACTCGAACCTGTGACCTGCGGTTTAGGAAACCGCCGCTCTATCCTGCTGAGCTACGGGCGTAATGGTTGTATTTTCGGTCATTCCGGCCGGGATTCCGCATCTTTCCGGCGCGGATACTCCGGGGGACGACAAAGCAGCACCGTTCGGCGGCGCGACGTTGCGGCTTTGCATCCGTCGTCGTTCGATCGGATAGGCCGTGACCCATCATACCTCCCTGGTCGCGCAACACAAGCGCCGGGCGTGACGTCGCTGGGAACTATCTCGGTATTGTCCTTGGCAAGACGCCATTCGGGAAAACGGTTGTTGAAGTTTCCGGGGCGATTGGCGGGGCAGGTGGAGAATTTGCACGTATTTGCATTGCAATGCCTGGTCGATAGGGATTGGATATACGAAAAATGGAACCAAGGAAGTGGAAAACGCCTCGGATATCTCTATTGTTCTCAACGAATTTCGGAGAATAAACGAAGAATCGCCGTCAAGGTTAAGGTGCAAAAAGGCGGACGAAGATTCGATGTTGCGTAATATTGCATTATATTGTTTGCAAAAAAGTCGATTCGTGGTATCCTGAGGGGCATGGCGATCAGTCAGCACATCATTGCCGAAAAGTTGAACCTTTCCGTGGCGACGGTATCGCGTTCGCTTCAGAACCACCCGTCCATTCACCCCGACACGCGTGGCAGGGTCCTGGAACTGGCTTCGAAGCTGGGGTATCGTCCGCGGCACATTCGGCGGGGGCGCAAGCAGGTCCACAAACTCCAGAGCCTGGCGGCCGTCATCCACGACGAGCGCGAACAGGGCCGGCCTCTCAGCGTGTTCGCCGCGCGCATGCTGGCAGGAATCAGCGAAGCGGCCGAGGCGATGGGGCTTCCCCTGCTCGTGCATTGCCTACGAGGCAGCGACGTCGATTGCCTCGGCGATCCTGCGCATCAGCCGACGGCCCTCCGCCGGGGCGAGGTCTCGGGGGTCATCCTGATCCACCAGTTTCCGCCGAAGGTGGTTCGCCAGGTCAGCCGGCAGGTTCCCTGCGTCACCGTGGTGCATGACGATCCGGAGCAGGGGACCGACGTGGTTTCCAGCGATGCCATCGGCGCGATGGGGCAGGTGGTTTCACACCTGCACGCGCTGGGGCATCGGCGGATCGGGTTCGTGCCGAACTCGCCGGACTTCTCGTGGGTGCGGGACCGCTTTGCCGGGTATATGCACGCGCTGGCGGGACATCGCCTGCCGCTGGATCCGACCATCATCCTGAACATGGGCAGCGAGCGGATGGAGATGAGCGCCATGGCCGACGTGGCGGCGCGGGCGGCGGGCCAGGGCGTGACGGCCTGGGTCTGCACCGACGACATGTCGGCGATCGGATTCTGCCGCGAACTCCGCAGCCGGGGGCTGCGGGTTCCCGAGGACGTCTCGGTGACCGGATACGACGCCATCCAGACCAACCCCGAGCCGGGTTGCCGGTTGACGACCGTGTGCGTTCCGTTCGAGGAAATTGGAGCCGCCGCGGTGCGAAGGCTGGTCCATCGCATCCGCCAGCCGTCCGAGGCGCTCCAACACGTGCTGGTGAACTGCCGGCTGATCGAGGGAGAAACGAGCGGTCCTGCCGGGCGGTGACGGCCTGGCGGAAAGACGAGCCTGTCGAGTGAGGAATCAATTCTCTAACGACGTATTCAAGCATCTGCAAAGCGGAAGGAGAAGAGAAGATGAGCGCATCGAAAACGTATTGGGCAATCGCTTTGGCGGCGATGCTGTGTGCGTCTGTCCCCGCCGGAGCGGCAACGAGATATTGGACGGGCAACACCTCCGTCGATAACGACTGGCTCACCGGCGGAAACTGGACCGGCGGGATTGTTCCAGGCAGCAGCGACCATGCCCGGATCAACGCCGGTTCCAGCCTGGCCAGTCCGGTGCGGATCGCAGGCGCCGCGACGCCCTACAGCTTGAAACTGGGCGAGGGGTCGGCGGACGCCGGCTACCTGCTGCTTTCCAGCGGTTCGCTGGCGACGGCGACTTCGCAGGATACGTACGTGGGCGACGCCGGCACGGGATACTTCAAGGCGGCGGGCGGAACGTTCTCGACCCGGGAACTGCACGTCGGACAGCAGAGCGGTTCCAGCGGGACGGTCGTCGTGGAATCCGGCGCCACGTCGTTTGCCGCGGGGCGCGACACCTACATCGGGTATGCGGGCATGGGCAGTCTCCTTGCGTCCGCGTCGATTTCCTTGGCCAGTTCCGGCGGGGGAGTGACACTGGGGTATGATTCCACCGGCAGCGGCACGCTCAAGCTGCTGAATTCCTCGACCAACCTGGCGCTGGGCACCGGAAAATTCCTGAAGGTCGGGGTTTCCGGCACGGGCCTGTTCGAGATTCGCGGCGGAACCGTCTCGTCCGGAGGCGTGGGGCAGGCCGAGCAGATCGTGGTGCGCGACCAGTCTTCCGCGACCGGGACGTTCCAAGGGTATGGAACATTCAGCATGGGCGGGGGGATCAAGAACAACGGGCGCATCATCGCCGACGGATTCGCCGGTGCCGCGTCCGACGTCACGCTGGACCTGTCGGCGCTGGACGGATACGGCGGTCCGTCCGTCATCAACAGCATCGAGAACACGACAAACAACGGATGGTATGCCCAGAACCGCGCCAAGCTGACGTTGGCCGGCCTGGGCGTGGCCGCGGGAAACAGTTCCGTCAACTGGGGCGAGCAGAACCAGTATGGCGACGGCTCGGTATACGCCGACGACGCGACGATCGACCTGGTCAACAGCGTCCACGCGACGTTCGCCGGCGTTTCCTCGGCGGGCACGCTTTCGGGCAGCCTGCTGGCGTCCGACCGGTCCGACGTGGCAGCCGCCCCGTCGGGCATCACCTTCATCGGCGTCTGGGAGTTGAGCTTCAACAGGGCCTTCACCTCGGTGGATCTCCAGTTCCGGTATGATGACGCAGCCGCCGGAGGAAACACCCCCAAGCTGTATCATTACACCGGCGGGAACTGGACGGAGCTGAACAGCACGGTGCTGTCCGGCAATCGCATCGAGACGACCGGCCTGACGAGCCTTTCGCAGTTTGCCGTGGGCGTGATTCCCGAGCCGGCGACGGCAGCAGTGCTGGTCCTGGGCGGCCTGGGCGTGCTCCTGCGACGTCGCAGAGGATAAGTCGCGCCTGCGAAACCATTCAGCAATTTGCCGGGGCTGGCGGCAGGGGTGATTCTCTTGCCGTCAGCCTTGCCGTACCGAATCAGGAACGATGAATATCGAAGACTCGTTTCGTTTGCGGACGGTACATGTCCTGCGATTGACGGTTTGGGCGTCCAATGTGGGTTTCGCGATGACCTGTCCAGGAACAAGGGAAAGGCCGGTCCGGCGGGACAGCGCTCCTGCCCGTGTCGGTTTCACGCTCATCGAATTGCTCGTCGTCATCGCCATTCTCTCGCTGCTGGTGAGCCTTTTG
Organism: Phycisphaerales bacterium; assembly: GCA_003485185.1. Lineage (GTDB taxonomy): Bacteria > Planctomycetota > Phycisphaerae > SM23-33 > SM23-33 > UBA12270. Next base: position 8,992 of record DNAS01000044.1, read on the forward strand.
ATGCCCAGCCTGCGCCGGGCGACGGAACTGGCCCGCGCCGCGGTCTGCATGAGCAACCTGAAGAACTGCGCTAACGCCACGCACGTCTACGCGGCCGAGAGCAACGGCTACTACGGCTTCTCGCGGTGGTTCTTCATCCCGGGCAGCGGATATGCCGCCGGCGACCGGGCGTACCTTCAGTGGACGAAATTCCTGGCCGGCGGCTCTGAAGGGAGCAAGAACTACTACGTCCTTTCCACGCCGTACGTTGCCGATCCGAACGTCTTTGTCTGCCCTTCGCAGCCGCCCAAAAAATGGGAAGGCTCGTGGAACGCCACCTACGGCGTGATGGACGACGCCCGCTGGACGTCCAAGCTGGACTCCAGCCCGGACAACCCCGCCTACGTCGTGCACTGGTACTGGCCGACCGCGACGGGAGGGCAAGTGGACCCCAAGTGGGCCGTCCGGTTCTACCAGATGTCGAACGCCGCCAACGCGGCGGGCGTCCTGCTGCACATGGATTCGCGAAACGGACCGGCCATCGAGGATGGCTGCGCCCAGAATTACTACACGTGGTACTCCAGCTCCAATGAGGTGACCAGCAACGCCGCATTCGTGCAAAGCCGGCACGTGAACCGGGCGAACCTCTCGTTCTGGGACGGCCACGTGGAAGCCGCCGACGATTCCCGCATCGGCGATCTGGGCTTCAAGACATGGCTGGCCGGCGCGGACGGCGAATACCGTATCATCGGATTCTGACCTGCCAAGCTGCTCAGAGTTGCAGCGTCGGCAGCACTTCGCGAATCGCCGCGTGGAGGAAGTCCCGCTCCCGCACGTCGTCGTCCACGATTCGCCCGTTCCAGACCACGATGTCCAGGTCGATGGGGCGGGGGGCATAGCGGTCTATCGTGCGGACGCGCCCGAGTTGCGATTCCACGCCCCGCAGAAGTGATTTCAATCCCACGCGATCCAGCGGCGTCTCGACAAGGACCGCGCCGTTGACGAACTCAGGCTGTCCCGACGGGCCGACCGGTTCGGTGTGAAGAAAGCGGCTCTCACACAGAACGCTCATCACCGCTTCCAACTGCTCGATGGCTGCGGGAATGTTCCGCTCCGGCTCGATATTGGACCCGATCGCCACTACCGCCTGGTTCATGCGCGCACCCCCGTCTGTCTGCCCGTGCCTGTCTCCCGTTCCGCCCGGTCACCGCTTGGCCGAGCAGGTCACCGAAACCGAATCCGCGAACCGCAGCGCGTGCGGCTTGTCCACCTCCACCGTCGCAGCCGTCACCCGCGGGTCGTCCATCGCAATCGCCAGGATATGCGACGCCAGCTTTTCCAACAGCTGGAACCGCGACCGCTCCACCTCTTCCAGGATGCGCTTCTTGATGGCCGCGTAGTCCACGGTATCGGCCAGGTCGTCGGATCGGGCGGCCGGGGCGCCGTCGAACTCCATCTGGATGTTCACCATCACCTGCTGCGGGTCGCGACGCTCCCAGTCGTGCACGCCGATGATCGTCCGGCAGCGAAGATTCTTGATTTTCACGATCATGCGCGACGCTCCTCGGGCCAGGCCCGCGATGGGACTCGCGGAAGATTCATCCCAGGTGCTCCCCGCCGTCGGCGAACAGGATCTGCCCGGTGACGAACTCGTTTTCCAGCAGGAACAGCACGGCCCGGACAACGTCATCCACCGCGCCGGGCCGGCCGGCGGGAATCTTCTTTGCCAGGCGCGCCAGGTACTCCGGTCCTTCGCCCTCCGGCGGAAGGATCAGCCCCGGGCAGACGCCGTTGACCCGCACGCGGGGCGCGAGTTCCCGCGCTGCCAACTCCGTGAATGCCGCCAGCGCCTTCTTGCTCAACGCGTAGGCGAAGTACGGCGTGAACGTCCGCTCGATCTTCGCGTCCAGCAGATTGACGATCTGCCCGCCCTCGCCGCAGCGGGCGGCGAAGTCCTTGGAGAGAAACAGCGGCGCGCGGACGTTGATCGCGAAATGCCGGTCGAAGAGGTCTTCCGTCGTCTCAGACAGCGGGGCGCGTTTGAAGATAGACGCGTTGTTGATCAGCACGCGGCAATGGGGGCACTTCTCGAAGACGCGCGGGATCAGCGTTCGCACGGCCTGCGGGTCGGACAGATCGGCCGGGAACAGTTCGCACGTTCGTCCCGCCTGGCGCACCTGCTCGGCCGCCGACTCCGCCTCTTGGCGCGATCGGTGGTAGTGCAGCGCGATGTCCCACCCGTGCCGCGCCAAGCCCAGCGCCAGCGCCCGTCCGATCCGCCTGGCCGCGCCCGTAATCAAGACCGTGCCTGCCATGATTCCTTCCCGCCAGCACAAATGCCGTTACGGAAAGTACACCCCAAACCCTCCGCGGCGTCAAGAATCCCTTGCGGAACCTGCCCCAGCGGCCGCATTTTGTCGCATCCAGTGAGAGCGAAATTTGGTTTAAATTTCCCGGAAAAAGAATTCCCAAGGAGCGTGAAAGGCGGTATATTTAGCGTGATGGAATTCGTGAAGTATTTCACGAATCCGCGTTTTGGCTGGTCGCTGGCCGGAACGCGGATAAAATTTTCCGCCAGATTGTGAACTATTTCACAAACTGGTCTGGCCTTATTTTCCTGGCTGCGGAGCGGTTTTCCGGCCTTTCCGCAGTTCACGGGAAAGGCGAGGAGCAGGACAAAGGCGACTCGGCAGGGCCGGTTGGCGAATGGCGGTTCGGGCCGCTTCCTGCCTGGCAGTGCGAATGGCACAAGCAAGTTTCCGTTGCCGATGGCGGCATATGGGCAGCCGCGGCGGATGGGATGCCTGGGAAAGTCGTAAAGGAGAACGGAATGACGAAGATTCTGATCGTGGACGACGACCCCGACGTGGTGGACGCCTGTCGGATGTTCCTGGAGAAGGAAGGTTTCGAGGTCATCTCGGCCGGAAACCGCGACGAGGGCACCAAGGCGATCAAGCAGAACAAGCCGGACCTGCTGATCCTCGACGTGATGATGGAGCAGCCGGACGACGGTGTGGCGATGGCCCAGGAGCTTCGGCGCGAAGGTTTCAAGAAGCCGATCCTGATGCTTACGAGCATCTCGAAGGTCTCGGGGCTGGACATGGGCAAGGACGAGGACGTGGTGCCGGTGGACGAGTTCGTGGAGAAGCCCGTGGCGCCGGCGGTTCTCATTGAGAAGGTCAAAGGGCTTTTGACCCGCTAGGAGGTCTGTCAGGCATGTTGGTCACCGAGAGCGACAAGATTCGCGAAGACATTCGCAAGCTGACGGAAACATACGGGCGGGATCGCAGCGCGTTGATGCCGATCCTCCAGGAGGTGCAGAAAAAGTATTGCCGCATCTCCGATATCGCCATGCAGGAAATCGCCGACCTGCTGAGCATTCATCCGGTGGAAGTGTACGGCGTGGTGTCGTTCTACAGTTTCCTGGACGACAAGCCGAAGGGGCGGTTCATCATCCGCCTGTGCCGGACGATCTCCTGCACCATGCAGGGCAAGGCGCGCGTCGCCAAGCAGCTCGAGAACGACCTGGGCGTCCTGTTCGGGCAGACGACGGCGGACGGGCTGTTCACCCTGGAATGGGCCAACTGCCTGGGGATGTGCGATCAGGGACCGGCGCTGCTGGTCAACGATCAGGTCTTCACGCAGGTCACGCCCGACAAGGTCCATGACATCATCGAGGGGTGCCGGCGCAGTTTCGCCCAGCACGTCTCCCAGAAGCGAGAGGAGCACTGAGCATGATCAGCAGCGTGGACAAGACTTGCCCGCTGACCTTCGCGAGCGTCGATCCGGACGCGGCGCTGAAAGCGGTGGTGGGCAAAAAGCGTTCGGAAGTGCTGGCGGAGGTGGCGGCGTCGGGCCTGAAAGGGCGCGGCGGCGCGGGCTTCCCGACCAGCGTGAAGTGGAACCTGGCCGCCGCCGCCCGGGGCCAGGAGAAGTTCGTCATCTGCAACGCCGACGAGGGCGAGCCCGGAACGTTCAAGGATCGCGTGATCCTCAGCGACTACGCCGATCTGGTCTGCGCGGGGATGACGGCGGCCGCCTATGCCATCGGCGCGACGCGCGGGATCATCTACCTCCGCGGCGAATACACCTACCTCCGCCCGCACCTGGAGGACGTCCTGGCCCGTCGGCGAGGCCGGAGCCTGCTGGGACCGAAGATCCTGGGCAAGGACGGGTTCGACTTCGACATCGAAATCCGCATGGGCGCCGGCGCGTACGTCTGCGGTGAGGAAACGGCGCTGATCGAAAGCCTGGAAGGCAACCGCGGCGAGCCGCGCAACCGTCCGCCGTTCCCCGTGGACACGGGCTTCATGAGTCGTCCGACGGCCGTCAACAACGTCGAAACGCTGGCATGGGCCGCCTGCATCCTCGCCAACGGCGCCGAGTGGTTCAAGAAGCACGGCACCGAGAAATCGACCGGCCTGAAGCTCTTCAGCGTCTCGGGCGACGTGGAACGCCCGGGCGTCTATGAGTTCCCGTTGGGCATCACCATTGCCGAACTGCTGCGGCACGTGGGCGGCGAGAACGCCAAGGCCGCGCAGATCGGCGGCGCCAGCGGGCACTGCGTTCCCGCCAGCCAGTTCGAGCGGACCATCGCCTTCGAGGACGTGCCGACCGGCGGGTCGGTGATCGTGTTCGGGCCGGACCGCGACATGCTCGAGGTGGCGGAAAACTTCCTGGAGTTCTTCGTGGAGGAATCGTGCGGGCAGTGCACGCCCTGCCGGGAAGGCAGCCGCAAGCTCCTGGAAGGCGTGAAGATGCTCCGCAAGGGCACGTGCTCCATGAAGTACCTGCGGGAACTGTGCGGACTGGGACAGACGATGCAACTGGCCAGCAAATGCGGGCTGGGACAGAGCGCCCCGAACGCGCTGCTGTCGATCGTCGAGCACTTCAAAGACGACATCCTGGGGCGAACCCCTCAGGCCGTGTAGGGCACAAGGAGTGAACCATGGCTGACAAGTGTGCGAAATGCGAAGAAACCCGCGCCCCGAAGAGTCAACGGGCGCATGAGATTGTCGCCCCGGCGGCGGCCGACGCCATCGGCGCCCAGGTGTCGGCGACCATCGACGGCAAGGAAATCAAGGTTCCCATCGGCACGACGATCCTGAAGGCCGCCAACGAACTCGGCGTGCACATCCCGACGCTGTGCTACCATGCGGACCTGTGCATTGCGGGCGTGTGCCGCGTGTGCGTGGTGGAGGTCGAAGGGCAGCGGACGCTCCAGGCGGCCTGCGCCTATCCGATCACCCAGCCCATCAAGGTGCACACCCACACCGCGAAAGTTCGCCGCGCCCGACGGCACATCCTCGACCTGCTGCTCAGCGAGCACTACGGCGAGTGCTACGCCTGCGGGCGCAACAACAACTGCGAGCTCCAGGCGCTGGCGAAGGAATACGGCGTGGACTACTTCCGGTTCGGGCATCCGGACAAGCCGCGTTTCGAGACGGATACCTCCAGCTACTCCGTCCGGCGCGACATGAACAAGTGCGTGCTTTGCCGACGGTGCGTCCGCACCTGCATCGACCTTCAGGAAGTGGGCGTGCTCGAAGTCGCCCGCCGCGGCGCCGAAAGCAAGGTGGTCACGTTCGAGGACAAACCGCTGGCCGACGTGGTCTGCATCAACTGCGGGCAGTGCATCAACCGCTGCCCGACGGGCGCACTGACCGAGAAGGACTTCACCGACGAGGTCTGGGCGGCCATCGACGACCCGACCAAGCATGTCGTCATCCAGACCGCCCCGAGCCCCCGCGCGGGCATCGGCGAGTGCTTCGGGCTGGAACCCGGCCACGCCCTGACCTTCGAGATGAACACCGCGATGCGGCGGATGGGGTTCGACAAGGTCTTCGACACGAACTTCACGGCCGACCTGACCATCATCGAGGAGGGCACCGAACTTCTCCTCCGCCTCTACAAGGCGCTGGTCGAGAAGGACAAGTCCGTCGCGCTGCCGCAGTTCACGAGCTGCTCGCCGGGCTGGGTGAAGTTCATCGAGCATTTCTACCCCGAGATGCTTCCGAACATGTCCTCGGCCAAGAGCCCCCAGCAGATGTTCGGCGCGGTCATCAAGACGTACTACGCCAAGAAGAACAATATCGATCCGAAGGACATCGTGTGCGTCTCGCTCATGCCGTGCGCGGCGAAGAAGTTCGAGTGCAACCGCCCGGAGATGTGTGACAGCGGGTTCAAGGACATCGATTACGGTCTGACGACGCGCGAGCTGGGCAAGATGATCGCCGAGACGGGCATTTACCTTCCGGACATGCCCAAGAGCGACTTTGACGATCCGTTCGGGACGGCCACCGGTTCGGGCGTGATCTTCGGCGCCACGGGCGGCGTGATGGAAGCCGCGCTGCGGTCGGTCATCGAGCTGGTCATGGGCATCAAGGTCGAAGACCTCTTCGACCATGCCGACATCACGCCGATCCGCGGCTTCGAGGGCATGCGAATCGCCGAGTTGAAGATCGACAAAGTCGGCCCGGTTCCGGACATCCTCAAGCACCTGGTTCCGAACTGGGACTGGCTCAAGGGCGCCACGCTCAAGGCGGGCGTCGCCCACGGAACCGCCAACGCCAAGAGGGTCCTGGACGACATCAAGGCGGGCGGAAAGTTCAGCGAGTGCCATTTCATCGAGTTCATGGCCTGCCCGGGCGGGTGCCTCGGCGGCGGCGGTCAGCCGATCCCCACCAGCCCCGAGATCCGCGCCAAACGCGCCCAGGCCATCTACAACGAGGACGCCGCCTACGAGGTGCGAAAGAGCCACGAGAACCCCGCCGTCATCGAGCTGTACGAGAAGTTCCTCACCGACGGCCCGTGCGGGCATCTCAGCCACAAGCTCCTGCACACGCACTACACCCCGCGAGGCAAGTTCATCGGATAGCCGAGGCGGGAATCGTCGAAAGCGACGCGGCGGTCGGAGCCCCCGGCCGCCGCGTTTTTCTGCGCGCCGGGAGGGTCACTTGTCCAGGTCGAACAGCTTGCGCAGGGCGGAAACATACGCCCGGGCGGCGTCGGAGCCCGCCTCCTGGCGGAGATTGGTCGCCGCCGAGTGGAGGATGCGCCGGATCGTGCGATGGAGCGTCCGCCGGAGGATCTCGGTGTCGCTGTCGGCGTCGTCGTGCGTGGAGAGTTTGTGGACGGCCTGGGCGAGTTCCTCGTCGGCGATGCCCTGCATGCGCTGGTAGAGCGCGTCGAGAGTGGGGGCGACGCCGCGGATGTTGAGCTCCTGCATGAGACGGGCGACATGCCCGTCGAGGATGCGCCGGGCGGCGTCCAGCTGCGCCTTCCGCACGTGCAGCGTCTCGGCGACGACCTTCTCCAGATCGTCGATGTTGTAGAGCAGGACGTTGGGGACGTTTCCGGCGGCCTGCTCCACGTCTCGCGGCACGGCCAGGTCGATCACCAGCAGCATCCGGTTCCCGCGGCGCTGCTGGGCGGTTGCGATCATCTCCGCCGTCACGATCGGCAGTTCCGCGCCGGTCGAGGTAAGCACCACATCGGCGTCGGCCAGCCGTTCCGCCAGTTCGGCGAAAGGCGCCGCCTCGCCGCCGCACCGGTCGGCCAGTTCGCGGGCGCGCTGCGCCGATCGGTTGACCACCACGATCTGCCCGCAGCCCAACTCGACCAGGTGCCGCAGCATCAGCTCGTTCATCTTCCCCGCGCCGACGTTCAGCACGCATTTTCCGTCCAGCGAGCCCAGCGCGCGGACGGCGGCGTCGATCGCCACCGACGCCACGGAGACCTTGCCCACGTTGATGTCGGTTTCATTGCGGACCTGCTTGGCGACCCGCAGCGCCGCTTGGAAAAGCTCGCCCAGGACGCCCCGGCAGGCGCCGACCTGCGAGGCGGCCTGGTAGGCCTCGCGGACCTGGCGGACGATCTGGTCCTCGCCGAGCACCAGGCTGTCGAGTCCGGCCGCGACGGCGAAGAGATGCTCCGCCGCCTGGGCGTCGGAGAGGGTATACAGCGCATCGCGACAGGTCTCGATCGGCAGCGCGTGAAACTCCGTCAGCCAGCTCGACAATTCCTCCGCCCGCGGGTGCCCGTGGACGGCGCGGGCGGTGTAGACCTCGCTGCGATTGCACGTGGAGAGGATGACGAACTGCGCGTCAGGCCAGCGCGACACGAGTTGGTGAAGCCCGCGAACGGTTCGCGCGGCGTCGAAGGCGAGCTTCTCCCGCAGTTCCACGCCGGCAGTCCGGTGGTTCGCGCCCACGCACAGGATTCGCATCTACCGCTCCTCGCCCATCGCGTTCATCCTCTCACGGAGCGCCTCGGGCCCGCCGCGGAGGAACAATTCGTACCCTTGCTGGCCGGAAAGCTCTTTCAGGATGGCCATCCGTCTTTCCTGTTCGCAGACGGCATCGCGAAGCTCCCGGCGCAGCGTGCCGAGCGCGGCGGCGAACTCGCCGATGCGTTCGGGGATCGCGCCGGCCAGGCGGTCCCGCAGCATGCCAGCCAAGCCTGGGGCAGCACCGCCCGTTCCCACGGCGAGAACCACCTCGCCGTCGGTCGCCACGGCCGGCAGGAAAAAGTCACAATCTTCTGGCCGGTCGGCCACGTTCACCATCGCGCCGACGGCGCGGGCGTCGGCGGCGATTCGCGCATTGACCGCGCGATCGTCGGTGCAGGCGAGCACCAGCGCCGCCCCGGCCAGTTGGTCCGCGCGGTAGCGCTCGCGGCGCACCTCTGCCCTGGCGGGAGCGGACCCGTCGAGTTTCTCCGCCACCAGCAGCACCTCCGCGCCGGCATCGGCCAGGGAACGCGCTTTGCGCAGACCCACCTCGCCGCCGCCGATGACGACGACGCGCCGCCCGGAAAGGTTCAGCATGATCGGATACGTCTTCATGTCGTAGTGTGCCTGCCTGCGGAAAGCGAGGTTCCTCTCGCGGAACATCCTAATCATAGCCGTCGCCTCGCGCGACGGCTATGGCCTGGAGCAGCGCCCGGGCCTTGTGGAGCGTTTCCTCGTACTCGCCGCGCGGAGTGGAGTCGGCCACGATCCCGCCGCCAGCCTGCACATGGGCCTTCCCATCGTCCCAGACGACGGTGCGGATGGCGATATTCCACTCGCTGACGCCGTTGACACCGGCGATGCCGATGCAGCCGGTATAGACGCCGCGGGCGCAGGGCTCCAGCTCGTCGATGATTTCCATCGCGCGGATCTTCGGCGCGCCGGTGATGGACCCGCCCGGGAAGGTCGCGCGGAGCACCTCGGCCGGGCCCACGCCTTGCCGCAGGCGGCCTTGTACCGTGCCCACGAGGTGGTAGACGGTCGGATGCTCTTCCAGTACGCGAGGCTCGGACACCCGCACCGAGCCGAACCGGCAGACACGCCCCAGGTCGTTGCGAAGCAGGTCGATGATCATGGCCAGCTCGGCGTTGTCCTTCTCGCTGGCGAGCAGTTCCGCCGCGGCGACGCGGTCGGCGTCGGCCTGGCCCGTTCGCGGGCGCGTGCCCTTGATGGGGCGTGTCAGGACGTGCTCTCCGCGAAGGCGCAGGAACAATTCCGGGGAACTGCTGGCGATTGCGCAGAGGCGTCCCTGGTGCTCGAAGCCCAGGTAGGCGGCGTACCACGCGGGATTGTCGCGGCGGAGCGCCTGATAGATTCGCAGCGGGTCCGGCGCGTCGCGCAGGGTGAACCGCTGGGAGAGGTTCACCTGGAAGATGTCGCCCGCGGCGATGTATTCGACGCACCGCGCGACGGCCCGGCGGTAGTCGGCCGGGCTGAAGCTGAACTCGTCAGGCGGCGCCAGCACGCCGCGGGGGCGCGGCGCGTGTCGCGCGTCCGAAATTTTCCCGCCCGTGGTGAGCAGCGAGCGCAGCGCCTCGGCTGCGGCGCCGGCGCCGGGAGGGGGCGAATCGAACCGCAGACTCGCCAGCCACCATCGCCCGGTCAGGCCGTCGTGAATCAGAAGGGCGTCGTGGAACGCCAGGCGGGCGTCGGGCAGGTGGGTGTCGCGAACGGCCCGGCCGGGCAGCTTCTCGATGTGCCGGCCCAACTCGTAACCTAGGTAGCCGATCCAGCCGGGGGCATAGGGGGGCGCGTCGGCGGGCAGCGCTGCGTCCGGGGGAAGCGACTGCGGAGTCATAGCCCGGCTGAGCGATTCCCAAAGCTGCTCATCGCCTCGCGCCAGAACGGCGCCTTGGCAGTCGGTCAATAGGCCTTCCCGCAGGGAGAGCACCTCCAGCGGACGGCAGGAAAGGAGCGTGTAGCGCCCGAACCGCTCGTCTCGTGCGGCGGATTCCAGCACGGTCGGGGAGTCCTGTCCGCACAGGGCGTCCAGCAGCGCTCCCGGCGCCGCTGGCGAGTCGATCGCCTCCATCTCCAGGCGTGCAGGCGGAATGTCCAGGCCGATCGTCATGCGGCGGCGGGTCCAGGATCGACGCGCGGGCGGTCAGCGGGTTCCGACCAGGTTGAAGTCCGCGTCGGTCATCTCGTCGGCGGCCTTAGCGGCGGCGGCTTCCAGCGGGTCGCTGCTGGCCTTGAATTGCTCGATGAGCTTTCGGGTGTAGCGATCGTCTCCTCGCGTCTGCGCGGTGAAGCGCAGGATGCCCAGCGCGAGGATCGCCTGCACGCGCCACGTGCGGTCCTTGTCGTTTTCGATCACGTAGAACACGTCGCCGGGCTTGGGAGGCAGCGCCCAGACGATCCGCTGCTTGCCCTCGATGTGCCGGCGGAGCGCCAGCAGCGAATCGCTGTACTGCTGGATCTTGTCCAGCAGCTTGGCCTTTTCACCGCCCTCGGCGCGACAGACCGCCGCCAGTGCGCCCAGCGCATCAAGCTGCACCTGGAGGCCCGTGTTGGTCATGTCCACCCGGCTATGCTCGCCCGCCATGTGCCAGCCCATCACCAGCAAGGCGCGGGCGATTTTCTCCGCCTCGGCGAGATCCTTTTTCTTGAGATCCGTTTCGGCCAGGTCACAGAGCTGCCCGCAGACGGCGTACAACTGCTCCGCCGGCTGGTAGAAGTACCCCACGACGAACGTCTTGGGGGTATGGACGAAGGTGTATTCCATTTTCGCCTTGCCCGCGCCGGCGGCGACGTGCTCGAGCAGCTGGCGGCGGATTTCGGTCTTCTCGGCATCGGTAGCGTCGTAGCGGATCGCGTCGCGCTTGTCGAGGTAGAAGGCGACGGCCCGGGCATAGTCGTCGCCCGCGTTGCCCTCACCAGTCGGCAGCGAACCGAGGACCATCGCGGGCGTTTCCGGGGGGGCCTTGACCTCCAGGAACCCCGTCGCCATCACCGCGGCGCCGGGTTTCGACGGCTGGGGAAACAGCACCACGAACAGGATCACGCACACCAGCGCCACCAGCAGCACGCCGGCGAGAATCCAACCGAGTTTATTGCCCACGGGAACGCTCCTTTCGGGACGCCCGCATCGCTGCGGAGGGACAGGCGTCCGGGCCGTGTCTACCTCGCCGGCGAACCGCCGGGCGTGACGAACATCGTACCAAGATTCTTCGGGTCGTAGAAGTACCGGGGCGCGCCGGCCCAACTGGCCGCCTCGCATCCCTGCGTGGCGAAGCGGGTGAAATTGACGCCCCAGAACGCCGCCCGGCCTTCCGCCCCGAACGCCGAGCGCGGAATCGCCAGTTCCACGATCCAGACGTCTTTCTGCCTGCCCAGCGCCACCGACGCCGCCACCGACCAGGCCTCCGCCTTGCCCAGCGGGGGCGAGGTGTGCACACCGCGCTCCGCCAACAGCACGCCGTTGGACTTGACGGCGATGTGGTAGAGGTCTTCCGGGCCGGCCGCGTCGGCGCCGGGGTCCAGGATCACCTCGACCAGGTCCTCCCCGCAAGCCATCAGCTGCTCGTAATGAATGATGTTGGTCGGCTGGGCGACCGTCAGGTCCAGGCGGGGTTCTTCGCAGCGGAAGGCGACGTAGAGGTTCGTCTCATCGTAGAGCACGAAGGCGAGGGTTTGGCGTGTCGCGAGCCCTTCGCCGTGTTCTCCCCTCCGGCCGATGAGCTTGAACGCCCCGGCCGAGTTGCCCAGGCGCATGGGCCAGTCGTCCAGCTTGCCATCGATGACCGGCGGCTGAGAGGCGGCCTGACCCGCCAGCAGGAACGGCACGCGCGCGACGAACTCCTGGCGGTCTGTCATATCCACGGTCATGCTCACGGGCAGCGCGAGCTTGCCCGTGGCGTCGGAGGGGACGTTGTCTCCCTCGGCCAGCAGCGTGACGGTCCGCCGGGTCGCGGGGGGGAAGGGGGAGATTCTTGCGGCCTGTGCGACAGGCTTCCACCCCGCCGGGAGGGTCTCGAATTTGACCTGGCAGTCCACTTCGCGGGCGTATTCGTTGTAGAGATCGAGCAGGACGGTCGCCCGCAGACGGGTTTCGACGACCTTGCCGTCCGGCCCGCGCACCTCGAAAGGCGTCACGCGGCTGCGAACCTGCTCCACGCGGACGGTGTGTGCCTGGGCGTCGAGTTTCCTCCACGCCAGGCGCTGCACCAGCAGCGTCTGGTTGGACACGTCCGACGGGTGCACCAACGCCTGGACTTCCTCGGCCAGCAGTCGCCGGGCGAGATGCCAGGTGTCCGCGCGCTGCACCCAGCCGTTGAGTCGCGGGTCGAGGTAATTGTCCCCGACGGCCTCCAGACCCGCGTAGCGGGTCACGGCGTCGAGAATCGCCTGGGCGATGCCCGGGCGCTGGCGCTGCTGGATCAGCCAGAGGTAGGCGATGTCCTGGAGCCCGCGCCGGAGGCGCTTGAGGCGCACCGACGGCAGCACGCCCTCGATTCCGGCGATCGTGCCGGGGTAGAACAGGCGGGTTTCGGCGTCGGCGTCGGTGGCGAACACGTCGCCCTGCCAGTGCATCACTTCCGGAAGGAACAGCCCGGTGCAGCGGTACTTCATGGCGAACCATGGGATGGCGCGGACGTCGGCGGGGGTTGCGATGACGCCCAGGCTGCCCAGGTAGGGTGGAAGTCCCGGCGACAGCCAGGGGCCTGTCAAGGGCCGCTCCGGCTGGGCGCGAATCCCGCAGGCGGGGTCGAACCATTCCGCCCGCGGCGCGGCGATATCCACCAGTCGGGCGAAGTCCTGGGGCGGCTGCCAGCCGGTGAGCTTCGGCGGGTTAGGCGGAAATTCCGAGAGGATCGGCGTGTTGGCGTCCACCGCGCGGATCAGCCTCGCCAGGTGCGCGTGGCGCTCATAGCCGTCGGAGGCGGGCCGGCCTCGCCAGGGCCAGTGGAACATGCGCTCGGACAGCTCGCGGTCGGCGGCGAAGTGCCGCGCGCACTGGTCGATCACCTCGCCGCAGATGTTGAGGTAGGCTTCGGTCCGGTCGCCGCTGTAGTAGGCGGGGTCGGGCCAGTCGGCGGCGAAGGGCATCGGCCAGGCCGGACACCCCACGCGGTCCTCGAACGCCGTGCCGCGCAGGTACGGCTGGACGATCGCGTCGTAGTCTTCCCAGTCCAGGCGTACCTTCCCGAACATGTCCCGCTTCATCAGCGGGCGGATGCGCCGGTCGAACAGGTCCAGGCGGTGCTCGTGCGCCAGAACCATCAATTGTCGCATCGCCGTCAGGCCGCGGCGGACGAGGGGGTTGCGGCGGTCCAGTTGCGCGGGGACGAACGGCTTGCCCTCGCGCTCGATGAGCCGCCCGAAGAGTGTCGCGTGATTGAATCCGCCCACTGCGGCGATGGGGCGCGCGTCGGGCAGGACGAAATCATAAACCTGCGCCTCCACGCGGAACGGCCGGTCCTGGCGATCCGTTGCTGAGACCGTCACGCGCCCGGCGTATCGGCCGGTCGCCGTCGTCCGCGGAACCTGCAAGTCCACCCAGATCGCCAACCGTTCGCCGGGCGCAACGCGGAACGGCTGACCGTTCTTCGGGGCGTCCACGGGCACCAGCGCGTCGTAGAAATTCGCGGGCTCCGGAACGGCGTCCGCCAGGCGCAGGTACCACGCGGGGAATTGCTCCACGCGCACCGGCCACATCCGGAATGCCCGGAACTGCTCCGGGGCGATCTGCCGTCCCTGGTCGTCCGACAGGGCGGTAAACGCGACTCGCACGCCCTCGGCGGGTAGCTCGTCCCCGTCGAGGACCAGTTGGAAGCTGACGGTTTCGTTGGCGGCGGCGAACAGGCGGACCGTCTGCGAGTCGGCGTCAAACACTTCCGACTGCTGCGAGGGAGGCGTGCGATCGGTGAGGTTGACCATCTCGTCGGCCACCCAGGCCTTGACGGCCGGCTGGGACGGGCCGAACAGCGAGCCGCATCCGCCCGTGACCGCAACCGCCGCCAGCAGGAGACTCCACGTGCAGAGACGCATTTTGGCACTCGAACCGATTTCCATGGCCGGGAATTCTACTCGAATCGTCTTCGCGACGAAAGCGACGATCCTCACAGGCGAGTCTGCGTGTTACGGGCGCAGCGCCGGCTGGGTGTCCGGTTGGGTCTGGGGCGGCAAGAGCGGTACACCGGGCAGGGCGTAAAGGGTCAGGCTGGGCCAGTCGGCGTCGGCGAGGGGCCCCGGAGGGAGCGGAATGTCGATCTGCCGCGAGACACGGACGCCGAGTCGGTCCAGGGCATCGAGTCCCGCGGGTCGGCCTGCCGCTATCCGGGCGGGCAGATCGCCCGCGATCGTCGCGTCGAAGCCGTAGCTGTGCGCCAAGCGCCACATCTCGGGCCAGTTGACCCAGAGGTGGGTGACGCCCATCGCCCTGAGCTGTTCGACGGCGGCGGGGGCATTGTCCGGATGGCGACGAAGAATCGCCGCCAGCGGGTGCTCGTCGAAGACCGTCGCGTAGACCGTGCCGGGAGGGAAGTAGAACGCCCGCGCCTCACCGAGGAGCATCACCCGCGAGCCTTCCGGCAGCTCGCGCAGTTCGGAATAAGGGGGCAATTCGCGGGCGATCTGGTCGCCGGGGGTCGGCACGGCCGGGATTTCAATGTATTTCCCGCCCCGGACGATTCCGGTGCACTGGCGGTACATGCCGAAAGCGATGACCAGGTTGACGCCTGCTGCCGCAATGAAGATCGCCACGGCGGGCGGGCGTCCCCAGGCGGCCAAAGTGCTGTCTGCGCCGGCGGGGGGGGGGGTGGGGGGG
>DNAS01000044.1:24200-24564 GCA_003485185.1 Phycisphaerales bacterium
TGTGCTTCAGGCGAAGCAGTCTGGCCAACGTGCCGCCCGCCAGCAGCGCGACGGGAACCACCACGGGCATGACGAACCGGCTGGGCATGCCATGAGTGGCGAAGGTCCACACGGCCACCTGGATCGCCGCGATGCCCAGCAGGGCTCCGTCCCACCGGTCGCCGCGCCGCCCCTCGGCCAAGACGACGCAGGCGCCCAGCCCGGCCAGCATCATGACCACGGGCCCGAACAGGTCCACGGACAGGAAGTTCCGCCAGAGCATCGCCGTTCGCGAAGTCGGTTTCGGCGGCGTCCAGTCCGGCGGCGCGGGGACGGGGGGCTTGATCTGCGGCCCGTGGCCGTCGATCCAGCGTTGCTCGGACTC
>DNAS01000199.1:0-18235 GCA_003485185.1 Phycisphaerales bacterium
ACCTTGTTGACGTTCTGCCCGCCGGGCCCGCCCGCGCGGGAGGTGTGTTCGAGGACGTCCTTTTCCCAGTTGATCTGGACCTCGACGTCCTGGGGTTCGGGCAGGACCGCCACGGTGGCCGCGGAGGTGTGAATTCGCCCCTGCGCCTCGGTCTTGGGGACGCGCTGGACGCGATGCCCACCGCCTTCGTAGCCCAGGCGGCTCCAGACGCCCTCGCCCTTGACGTTGACGATCACCTCGCGAAAGCCCCCCAGGTCGGTCGGGCTGGCCGAGAGAATCTCGAACTTCCACCCCCGGCCTTCGGCGTAGTGGCGGTACATGTCCAGCAGGTCGGCGCAGAAGAGGGCGGCTTCCTCGCCGCCGGTGCCCGCGCGAATCTCCAGGATGACCGAGTCGATCTCCTGGTCGTCGCCCATGACCAGCAACCCCTTGACGTGCTCGAGGGCCTGCTCGACCTGTCCGCGAAGCTCGTCCAGCTCCGCGCCGGCCAATTCGCGCATCTCGGCCTCGCTGGCGGGGTCGTCCAGAATCGCCTGGGCTTCCTCCCGCTGGCGCGCGAGCTGGCGATACCGGCGGTACGGTTCGACGATCGTCCCCAGCCGGGCGTATTCCCGGGTCAGGGGCACGAACTTCCCCGGGTTGGACGCGACGGCGGGATCGTTCATCTGCTCGGTGATCTCGGCGTACCGGCGGTCCAATTCGTCCAGCTTGGCGATCAGGATTTGGTTCTTGTCGGCCATGCCGTTCTTTCGGGTCTCATCGAGCGGGCAGTCGGTGGCGACACAAAAACGCCGCGCTCCGGCGGGCGGAGCGGCGGCGTTCGGGGGATCGTCGGGTCGCTACTTCTTCTTTGCGCGGGTGAAATAGTCGCCGCCGAATTTCTGCTGGAACTTCTCGACGCGACCGGTGGCGTCCACGAACTTCTGCTTGCCCGAGTAGAACGGGTGGCAGGAGCCGCAGATGTCCACGTGCAGTTCCTTGCAGAGGGTCGAACGGGTCGTGAACGTGTTTCCACACGCGCACTTGACGGTAATCTGCTCGTACTTGGGATGAACCTTCTCTCGCATGATGCGCACCTTTGATTCAAAAGGAAAACCGAATCGGCTACTTTACCAGAGACCGGCGACGAATCAAGGGGAAAAACGCCGCTAGGGGAGCAGGTCCGTCAGCAGACGGACGATCTCGGGGGCGTGCCGGGCCATCAGGGCCAGCGGGGCGACGAGCCTGGCCATCGCGACCAGAAGCAAGGCGACGGCGGCCGGGTTCTGCTCGGACCGGTCCCTCGCCAGGATTTCCGCCAGGGCGTCGGCAAACCGCTGCTGAAACTGCCCGTCGGCGCCTTCCAGGCGAACCGTGACGTTGCGCAGAACCGGAAACGCACTCAGCCGAATTGTCCCCTCGCAGCCGACGATTCGAAACTCGGTTCCGCTGCCTTGGGTCTCCAGACCCATCCGCTGCAATGCCTGGCGAACGAGGCGGGCGCCTTCCTGGGCGGAAAGATTGTAAATGACCCACTGGCCACGACTTGGGGACAGGATGAACGCGGCGGCAACCAGCGCCGCCACAGCCGCTGCCATGGAGAGAACCGACGTTCCGAAAAGCCCCAGAACCGGCAGCAAGGCCAAAGGCCCCATCGCCGCCAGAAGCAGGCAAAAATCGAGCCGGCCGGACAGTAATTGCGGGTGTCGGCGGGTATTCAGCAGGCCCAGGATGAGGAAATAGACCGCCACCGGCACCACGACGGTGGTGATTCTCAAAGATACCCCGAGATATTCGATTCCGATCGTCATATCCCTGGTCGCGTCCCGCCTTGACACACCATTCTACTGTATATTCGACCGATCCGCCACCTTTCTGTACCCCAAAGCCTTGACAACATCCAAAACTTCGGTCCAGGTGGGGAAGGGGCGCTTGTTGACGGCCTTGTAGTCGTTGATGGCCTGGATGAACTCAAACTGCTCCGCCGTCATTTCGCCTTCTTCCGCGGCGCGGCGGTCGTCGCTGCGTCGGATTCCCGGGCCCCGACGACGATCCAGCCCGCTGCGGCGGTCTACCACACTGCGACGGTCTCCGGTGGCGCGGCGATCGCCTCCCGTGTCTCGGCGATCCTGGCCGGAATAGCCGGGCTGCGGAGCGGTATTCTTCGTCATGCGGCATCTCCCTTGGATCTGGAGCGACTCTTTCTTATCTATCGACCGGGCGGGAGAGAAAAATCGACCGATTCAATCTTTCCTTCCGTCAGGAATCCGGCAAACCAGGTCAAGGCTCTTCGTCCTCTTCCTCTTCTTCTTCCTCCTCGAGGAGCTCATCTTCCGATTCCTCGTCCTCGAATTCTTCCTCGAGTTCTTCGTCGAGATCGTCGTCTTCTTCCTCGAACTCAAACTCCTCGTCTTCCTCGTCGAGAAGTTCCTCTTCCTCATCGCCGGATTCGAATTCGTCGGAATCTTCGCATTCGGCGATGACCTCGCTGGCCTCGTCCAGCAGCGCCTCGGGCACCAGCACGGGCACACCGCGGCTCATGCGTCTTCGCGGCGCGCCGCTGGCGTCCTCTTCGGTTCCAACCAGCGCGGGGATGTCGTGATCTTCCAGCAGTTCCCGGTACTCCTCCGCCTCGGTGACATCGCGGGCGAACACCGCGGGGACAAAGTCCGAGTGCTCCTCGTGTTCCAGGCTGTCATCGTCTTCAGACATGGCGGTCCTCGGTGAGAATGCGGTCCTTAGGCTCCCTATGATACCTGTTTCATATTTGTCCGCTCGCGGGAACATTTTCAACAGAAAAGCGGAAGGAAGTTGCACCCTCCGCCCCCGGCCCGCGCGGCTCGTTCGTGAAGTGCATCGGACGAACCGCCCGCTAAGCTTTGGACTTTTTCTCTCTTGGGGGGTATCGTAGGGAAAAGACTTCCCGGACGACGGTTTTATCGAGTCCCAATACCCCGTCAGGGGCGGTCTGGCGCCGGACATCGAAGGGATTTCGGCAGGCCGCTCAGGGAAGGGGGAGGAAGATGAGAAAAACGTGGATTCCAGTATTGCTGGCTTGCGCCACCGCGGCGGGCGGGTGCGGCGCGTCCAACGCCCAGTTCCTCACCGAGGATCGCAAGTCCAACGGCCTGGTGATTATCCTGCCCGGCATCGAGGGCGAAAGCCGGTTCAACCACGATATCCGGCGCGGGCTGGTTTCCGCAGGTCTCTACCGGGCCATGCCCATCTATTCCTGGGGCCGGCCGATCCCCATCGCCGGTCCGCTGATCAACCAGATGGACATCATCGGAAACCGCCTGGCGGGAATCCGGATCGCGCGGATGATCGAGCAGTACCAGGACGCCTACCCCGATAGACCGGTCTATCTGGTCGGGCACAGCGGCGGGGGCGGGGTGGCCGTGTTCGCCGCCGAGGCCCTCAAGGATGACCGCCAGGTCGACGGCCTGGTGCTTTTGTCGGCCAGCATCTCCAGCGGGTATGACCTGACCAAGGCCTTGGCCCACTGCCGGAACGGAATCGTAAACTTCTATACCAAGGCGGACGTGGCGTTCCTGATGATCGGCACGACGCTGGCGGGCAACGTGGATGGAATGCGAGGCCCTGCCGCCGGCGCGGTGGGTTTCTCCAAGTCGTTCCCCAAGCTCTACCAGGTGGAGCTGGCGGACTCGCAGGTGGAGGGCGACGCGCATTCCGCCGCCACGCATGCGGCCTTCGTGTCTACCCACGTCGCGCCCTGGCTGACGGCGAACTGGCCGGCGGGCGCCTACGCAAGCCCCGCCCGCGGAGAGGCAAAAATTCTTGCCTCCGCTGCCGCCGTGCCGATAAGATGATCGGCCCGCGCTTTCTCGGCGGGATGATGCCGACCTAGCTCAACGGTAGTTCCGTGGGCGACGAGTTTGCGGAGCCTGCAAGGCGAGGCAAACTCGATCGGCCACGAGAATCCGCCGTAGCGAAGCGAAGGCGGAAGCACAGAACAAGATGCCGACCTAGCTCAACGGTAGAGCACGGCTTTCGTAAAGCCGGGGTTGAGGGTTCGAATCCCTTGGTCGGCTTTTTTCATTTCGGATTTCGGAATGCTTGCCCTGAGCGAAGTCGAAGGGCGGATTGCGGATTGAAGAGGGGGGATTGGGGAATGAACGTCTTCCGTTTTCCTCTCGACGTTTTTTCTGGAACCGGCGATTTCGGGTGGAGTTTAATCTGTTCGAGGTGACCCGTGAGATACTTCCTCTGCGCATGGATCGTCCTTCTGCCCGTGCTGGGTCGCGCCGAAACCCGCAGACTGCCCGTCACCGCCGACGTGGGCATTTGCGCCCACCCGAAGGAAACGGCGCTGAACACCGGCGGAAACGGGCGCGTCCGCGTCAAGGGCAACGAGCACTACTACCTCTTCGCGTTCGACACGCAACCGATCCGCGCCCTGCGCGTCACCGCCGCCACGCTGCACGTCAAGCTCGCGCAGGGGCATCTTCGCAAAGTGGCGTTCTGCACCGTCCCAGCCGCGTGGAAGGAAGGCTCCGCCGTCAACAAACCGCAGGAAGGCGCCGTCTGTTTCACGCACCTGGCGTATCCGAACGTTCCCTGGCCGTTGGAGGGACGCGCGGAAGGCCGGACCGGCGACCGCGCCGGCGGGACGATGATGGACGCCACGTTCAACTCGCCGCAGATGCGGTGGGAAACCTCGGACGTCAAGGCCGGTCGGGACGGCTGGCTGGAGATCGCCATCGCCCCGGAACTCGTGCAGGCCTGCGCGCTGGGGCTTTCGCACGGGCTGGTGATGGCCGACGAGAAGGGCCAGACCCGCGAGAACCACGACATTTTCACGCGCGAACAGGCGAACGCCCGGCCGTACCTGACCGTCGAGGGCGACCCGCAGCCCGCCAACGTCCCTTTGCCGAAGGTCGCGCATGTTGCCTTTGAGGCATTTCCCCCGGCGGCCGATCTGGACAGCGGGGCGATTCGCGTGGGACTGGGCGGCTGGCGGGAACACTGCCTGGCGACGAAGGTGTCGATACTCAACGGTCCCGAACCGATCTGCCCCCCCGTGACCGTTTTTTCCGGGGACGAAGTGATTCTCCGGGGCCTGAAACCCGCCGGGCAATACACCGTGCAGGTGTCGTTCCGGACGGCGCATCCGAACGATTTCGGGCAGGTGGAGGTGGTGACGGCATCGGCGGCGATGGCTGTGCCCGTTGTGCCGGACCTCAAGCCGCCCAAGGCGATGCCTCGCGTCTACAGCAGCGCCGCGGGCTGGCGGGCGGAACTGCTGCCGGCATCGAGCGCGCCTTCCGCGGGTGGCCCGACGGGCGACCTTGCCGCGGACATGCCAGTGCCCGTCTCGCCCCGCAACGCGTGGGCGGGAATGCAGGTCCTCCTCCTGCCGCCGGGCGGAAAGGCGACGGACGTTTCCCTGTCTCTGGACGAATTGCGCGACGCCAGCGAGACCCGGTGGCTCACGCGGCTTCCGCTGAAGGAAATCCGCCTGTCCCGCGTGTGGCACGTGCCGGACAAGGCGGGCCGCTGGCATGCGGAGGTGTGCGTGCCGCTCCCGAACGGCGGGAAGTTCGACATCCCCTGGGCCGCCAACAAGGTTCCCGGCCAGGTGAATCAGGCGGTCTTCGTGGACGTGTGGGTTCCGAAGGAGGCCCCGCCGGGGCTGTACGCCGGGACGCTTCGCGTCTGGGCCGGCGGCAAGGAGGTGCTGGCCGTCCCGCTTTCCTTGGACGTGGCGAACGCGGCGCTGCCGGACGAGTTCCGCATCGTCGGCGACATGAACACGTATGGGTCGCCGGCCGGCGCGATGGGCGAGAGGGAATCCGACCCCGCGGCTTATCTGGAGATGGAGCGGAAGTACTACCGCCTGGCCCACGCGCACCGCATGACGCTCAACGTCCTGCCGTACTCCCAGAGCGGGCAGGTTCATTGGCGCGGCGCGCCGACGATCGCGCCCGACGGATCGCTCGACTGGCGGGAGTGGGACGAGCGCTACGGCCCGCTGCTGGCCGGCGAGGCGTTTTCCGCGAAGCACGGTTACGTCGGCCCGGGCAAGGACACGCCGATCTGCCACATGTATTTGCCTCTGCATGAGAACTGGCCCGCGCCGCTGGCGAAACACTTCAAGCCCTGGCCGCCACCGAAGGACTACCAGGCGTTCCTCCAGTGGTCCGCCGACCTTCCGGAGATCGAAGAGTGTCTGGATGGGCAACTGGGACCTTACGGATGGGCGTGGCGTGGCGCGCTGGTGAACTGCGTCTCGCACGCGCACAAGATCGCCGGGGGCGGGACACGGTTTCAGGTGTATCTCAACAACAAGTATTCCTTCCGCGAGAAAGGCGGGCGAGGCATCAGTCTCTGGCTGCTGGACGAACCGATGTTCGCCGACGACTTCCTCGCCCTTCGACACTTCGGAAAGCTCGTGCAGTCCATGAGACAACTACATGTGCCAACGCCGGGAGAAGAGAAGGTGGCGTTCCGCATCGACATCTCCCGTCCGACGCACCAACGGAACTGGCTGGACGGAGTGGTGGACCTGAACGTCTGCGGCGGGCAGCTTTACGAGCAGCGGCGCCTCATCGAGCGACGGAAGCGTCTGTTCGGCGAGGAATACTGGGACTACCACATGCCGCCGTCGTTCGCGGGCGACAACCTCCCGTGGTCCGCCTGGCCGGTGCGGAGCTTCTGCTGGGGCGCCACCGGAACACTGCCTTGGCAGACCATCGGCTCCGACGGCGACCTTGGCCAAGCCGACGAGACCGCCCTGATGTATCCCGGTCGCAAGTTCGGGCTCGACGGGCCCGTCGCCAGCCTGCGGATGAAGGCCTGGCGCGACGGTTTGCAGGACGCCGAACTGCTGCGGATGCTCAAGGCCAAGCAAGGCTGGTACGACGTGCAGCTTCGCGCGTTCGTGGCGGCGGCGCTCAATCTGGACGGCGCGAAGGACGGCAGGGACCCCAGCCCCGACGCCGGGATCGTGACGTTCCGTGGCGTCACGGCCGGCAAAATCGACACGCTGCGCCGCCTGACGCTCCTGCTGCTGGAACCATAAAAAATCCCCGGGACGAAATCCCGGGGAGGGTACAGTTGCGGCTTGTCTGTGTACCGGTTCGGAAACGACGCCGACGGCGAATGTCTTCGTCAGGCGTCCTCTTTCTCGGCGGCGCCGTTGCGCTGCTGGCCTCGCGACATGGCGATCACGCCGGTGCGCGCCAGCTCGCGGATGCCGTACGGGCGCACCAGGTCGATGAACGCCTCGACCTTGTCTTCCGTGCCGGACAGTTCCACCAGCATGCTCGTGCGCGCGACGTCCACCACGCGCCCGCGGAAGAGGTTGACCAGCTCGACCACCTCGGGGCGCTTCTCCGGCGGCGTGTGGATGCGGATGAGCATCAGGTCGCGCTCCACGTAATCGACGACCTCGAAGTCGCGCACCTTGACCACGGGGATCAGCTTTCCGAGCTGCTTGCGGACCTGCTCGAGCACCTTGTCGTCGCCGACGACCACGATGGTCATGCGGCTGAGCGCCGGGTCCTCGGTGCGCCCGACGACCAGCGAATCGATGTTGAACCCGCGGGCGGCAAACATGCCCGCGACCTGCGCCAGCACGCCGGGCTCGTTCTGAACCAGTGCGGTAATGACGTGTCTCATGTGTATTCTCCCAGGATTGGGGATGTCTGTTGCTTTGACGAATTCCGTGGGACCGGCGGTCTCTTACGCCAGTTTTCCCAGTTCCATGTCGTGCAGCGCCCGCCCGGCCGGAACCATCGGGAAGACGTTCTCTTCCGGCTCGATCTCGACGGCGCAGACCACCGGCCCGTCGGCCTGGAGCATCTCGCGCAGACCGTCGGAAAGCTCCGACCGCTCCGCGATGCGCATGCCCTTGGCGCCGAACCCCTCGGCCACCTTGGCGAAGTCGGGGCAGGGGTGATCGACGGCGCTGTAGCGGCGTCCGTAGAACAGCTCCTGCCACTGGCGGACCATGCCCAGGTACCCGTTGTCCAACACGACGAACTTGACGGGCAGCTTGTGCTGGGCGGCCGTGATGACCTCCACCATCGTCATGGTGAAGCTTCCGTCGCCGTCGATGTCGATGACGGTGCGCCCGGGGTTCCCGAAGGCCGCGCCGATGGCGGCGGGGCATCCGAAGCCCATCGTGCCCAGCCCGCCCGACGTGATGATCTGACGCGGGCGTTTCCAGCCGTAGAACTGCGCCGCCCACATCTGATGCTGTCCGACGCCGGTGGCGACGATCGCCTCGTGCTCGGTCATCGCGCCGAGGGTCTCGATCACCTCCTGCGGGCGGATCTTCCCGTTGGTCTGGTAGGTCAGCGGGTGCTTCTTCTTCCACTCGCCGATTTTCGCCAGCCAGGCGGAGCGGTCGCGCGGCTCGATGAACTCGACCATCTGGGCGAGGATGTTTTTCGCGTCGCCGACGACGGGGATGTCCACCTTGACGTTCTTGGAAATCGACGCGGGGTCGATGTCGATGTGGACGATCTTCGCGTGCGGGGCGAACTTCGAGATGTCGCCCGTGACGCGGTCGTCGAAGCGCGCGCCGACAGCCACCAGGCAGTCGCTTTCCTGCACCGCGTAATTGGCGTAGGCCGTTCCGTGCATGCCCAGCATCTTCAGCGCCAGCGGGTTGGTCTCGTCGAACGTACCGAGCCCCAGCAGCGTGGTGGTGACGGGGAGTTTCCCTTTTTCCGCCACCGCGCGCAGTTCATCGGAGGCGCCGGCGGCCACCACGCCGCCGCCGACGTAGAGGATGGGGCGCTGGGCAGCGTTGATGGCTTCGGCCGCCATCTTGATCTGCCGCACGTGCCCGGCGGTGCGGGGCTTGTAGCCAGGCAGGCGGAGGTCCAGGTCGGGCTCGTTGGCCGGCGCGGACGTCGTGACGTCCACCGGCACGTCCACGAGGACCGGTCCCGGTCGGCCTGTCCGCGCGATGTGGAACGCCTCGCGGACGACGCGCCCGAGGTCTTCCACGCGCTTGACGAGGAAATTGTGCTTGGTGATCGGGCGCGTGATTCCGGTCATGTCGGCTTCTTGGAACGCGTCGTTCCCGATCAGGAAGCTCTTGACCTGACCGGTGAACGCGACCAGGGGAATCGAGTCCATGTAGGCGTTGGCCAGTCCCGTCACGAGGTTGGTCGCGCCGGGCCCGCTGGTGGCGATACACACGCCCACCTTTCCGGTGCTGCGGGCGTACCCGTCGGCCATGTGGGCGGCGCCCTGCTCGTGACGGCTCATGATGAACCGGATCGGGCTGGTGTAGAGCACATCAAAAAACGGCAACACCATGCCCCCGATGAACCCGAACATCATCTCCACCTGCTCTTCCAGGAGCATTTCGTGGAGGATTTCCGCGCCTTTCCGGCCGGCGAATTTTTGTGTGGTTGTCTTTTTCTGTTCCTGACTCATGGCGAATGCCCTTATCTGCCTGATTTTGCATTGTGAACCGCGGCTTGGGAACGCACCGACAGCCTGCCAAGATATACCCGGTACGAGGGGAAATCGCAATTCGGCAGGAAAGTCCGTCGGCGACGGACGAGACGAAGTGGCGGCCGCTGCGCAAACTTACGCAGCGACCTGGCGTACAACGACAACGCGCAGCGCGGGCAGGGCGACGACCTTTCGGCCGGTCGGGAAAGGAAAATCGAGAAGATTTCGTCTGCCACCGCTCATGAGATAATAGTAGGAATTGTTTCCCTTCCTGTCAATCGAATCTCTTGCTTTTGCAAAAGACTATGGGTAGAGTGTGCCCGCGAATTGCGTTTTACCTTTCCAGAGCCAGCAACATGGCAAAAGTATGCCGCCCGACCCCGCATTCGCCTAAACGGGAATAATCGGAATTTCTGAAATTTCTGTTGTGCAGGCGTCGTTTTCTTGTCGATAGGTATTAAGTCCGATAAGTTATCCCTATCGGATTATTCGGGCGGACGAAAACAGTGAAACAACGAGCCGCTAAGAATCTGTCGACATTTGCCATTGCCCAGATGTTGCACGTGGACCCGGGATCAGTGGCCAACTGGATCGATCAGGAATTGCTCAAGGCGCACCGGACGCCGGGCGGGCATCGACGCGTCGCAAGCGAGGATCTCGTTGCGTTTCTTCGCGAGCACCGCATCCCCATTCCTCCGGAGTTGAAGACGGAACCCACGCGGATTCTCATCGTGGATGACGAACCCGCGATCACGCAGTTCATCACCCGGACCCTCGCCGGCGTCTATCCGGACATCGAAATTGTCGAAGCGCACGACGGATTCCGGGCCGGACAGCTCATCGCCACCCTCAAGCCCAGCGTCGTGATCCTCGACCTGCGCATGCCCGGAATGGACGGCTATGAAGTCTGCCGCTTGATCAAGTCCCAGAAAGCCCTCGCCGAGACCGACGTAATCGCGATGACCGCGTATCCGTCGCCGGAGAACGAGCAGCGAATTCGGGAGTGCGGCGCCCGGGTCTGCCTGACCAAGCCGCTGGATACGGACCTCCTTTTGGAGGAAGTCCAGGCCTCGGTCGGCGCCTGAGCCGGATTTCCCCCTCTTTTCCCCCGTTTGTGCCCGCAATGCGCACAGAAAAAGCAGGCGCGCACAATCGCAATTTAAGACCCCCGACCCGAAGCCTTAACGCGATTGCCCAGCTACGATGCCAGTAGCGCGCCTGCTTTTAAATTTTCCACAACGGAACAACTGACGGAGTGTGAAATCCTTTTGCGGTATTATCGGACTTTTCTCCGCGTTCCACAAGTCTAATGTTTCGGGAATCTTGCCAGAGCCTATCCCGGCGGCTCCTTCTACCTACTGGGATAGGCTCTTATGCCCCAAGGACGTTATCAAGACACCACCGCACCGCCTGTCGGATGCCTTCGTCGTAGCCGATGCCCGGTCGCCAGCCCAGTTGCCGACGGGCCTTGTCCGAGGAGAAGAAACACGTCCGCCCGATCAGCCAGACGGAATATCGCGTCACCAGCGGGGGCTTGGCGGTGCGGAACAGGTGCCCGAAAAGCTCCATCACGAACGCGGCGCGATACGCCACGCCGTAGGGCACCTTCCGCGTGACGGGCTTGGCGCCGATGCAGTCGGCGATGGTGTTGATGTACTGGGCCTGGGTGATCTCGCCGTCGCAGGCCAGGTTGTACGCCTGCCCGATGGCGATGTCCTTCGTGGCCGCGAGGATGCATCCTTCGGCTTCGTTGGCGGCGTTGGTGAGGTTCAGGCGGTTGGTTCCGTCGCCCAGGAGTTTGGCCTTTCCGGCGCGGATCGCGCGGATCAGGCGGGGCATCGACGCGCGGTCGCGCACCCCATACAACCAGCTTGGTTTGACGACGGTCACGGGAACGTCGCCCCGGTTGTGGTATTCCCAGGCCATCTTCTCGGCCACGACCTTGGCCCGGCTGTAGTAGCTCCAGCGGTGCAGATCGGTGCCGAGCGGGGCGGTTTCGTCGAGCACCAGTCCCTTGCCGTTGGGATGCCCGTAGGCGGAGATGCTCGAAACGTGGAGGAATCGCTCCACGGCCGCGTCGCGGGCGGCGTTGAGCACGTTACGCGTCCCCTCGATGGAAACCGCGACGAAACGCTCCCAGGGGCCCCAGTCGCCGACCTGGGCGGCGGCGTGATAGACGGTCCGGACGCCCTGCATCGCGGCCGTAAGGCTGGCGGGATCCGTCACGTCGCCCAGCGCCTTTTCCACCTTCAGCGTGTCCAGGAACGACGTGTCGCTTCCGGAACGCACCAAAACCCGAACCGGCTCGCCGGCTGCGGCGAGTTTCTCGGCGATATGACTGCCCAGCAGCCCGGTTGCTCCGGTAATCAGGTTCATCGCGAATTCCTTGGAGAAACTACGTTCTTGGGGTCGCGTAACCCCCGAGGGCAACAAGGCGAAAACTGTACGGTTCGGGCGGGACGGCGTCAAGGATGGAATCCGGACGAATTTTCCCCCGGATTCCCATGCAGCGCAAACCAAACTTTAGCCTAACGCTTTTCGTGGGGGAATTCAAAAATGTTTGAACGGGCGAGTCCGATTTCGCTATACTGCTGCATTCAATCGGTCGGACGTTCGACCGCGGCTGGGCGGAGGCCTGGGCGCCTCGAATGTCGAGTCAAGACGTGTCGCTCCCGATGGAAAAGCTTCCTCAAGCGGGACAAAGGATCTGTCCGATGGAAGCAATAGCGGCGGGCAATCCGAGCTGATGTTGCTTGCCCGGGCCGCTGCGGCGGGGGCGACAGAACTGAGGTGTTGCATGGTGTTGGGCCGTATCTTCCGTCCGACGAACCGCCGAGTTCGGCTGCTGGTGGGTCTGTTCCTGGCGGGGTTGTTCTGCATCCAGTGCACCACGCCCACGTCGGCCACCCGCGAGAGTTCGCTGGCGACTGCCCTGGAGGGTGAGATTGTCGGGCGGAACGCCCCGGCCGTGCTGGCCAAGGTGGACCGCCTTGCCCGCAAAGACCACATCGCCCTGCTGGAATTCTGCCTGGCCAACTATTCCGGTCGGATCCGGGACTACACCTGCACGTTTGAGAAGCAGGAGATGCTTCACGGTCGGCTGGGCAAACTCCAGACGATCCAGGTGAAGTTCAAGGAGTCGCCCTTCAGCGTGGTGCTGGCGTGGGTGAAGAATGCTCCCCAGGGCGACCGTGTGCTGTACGTCGAGGGCCTGCGGGACAACCAGATGATCGTCCGCCCGACCAACGGATTTCTGCGGAGCCTGACCGGCGGGAGCGTCCTGCGCGAGCCTGACGGGGCCGAGGCGATGCAGAGCACGCTGCGCCCGGTGAACATGTTCGGATTCAAGCGCGGGCTGGAGAATCTCCTGGAGGTCTACCGCGCCGCCCGCGACCATGGCGAGCTGCGCGAGGAATTCGGCGGGTACTACGACGTGGAGGGTCGCAAGACCGTCAAGCTGGTCCGCTACCTGCCCGCCACGCGCGATTATCCCGCCTGGCGCACCGACGTGTATATCGACCTGGAGTACCTGCTGCCGGTTCGCATCGAAGGGTACAACTGGGACAAGAAGCTCTCATCGAGCTACACGTATCGCGACGTGAAATTCAACATCGGTCTGACGGACGACGATTTCCTTCCGGAACAGAACGACCTGTGATTCCGCTGGTTTTGAAGCGATCCGACGCCCCTGCCTTTTCGGCGGGGGCGTTTTCTTTTGTCCCGCGCCGGACGTTGATTTGCGGGGAGATTGGCTATAATGCACCGGCCGGCGAAAGCGAAGGCCGCCGGCGGGAGTGACCGAATGTTCCGACGCATCCTGCACGAACTGCGCGTCCACGCGCCTTTCACTTTCCTGGGCACAGTGGTTGGCGTCGCCGTCGCGGCCGGCTTCGTCTACGGCGGAGTGCCCGAGCGCGTCTCCGAGACGTTCTTCTGGACCTTCCACCCCCTGCACGTGCTGTTCAGCGCGATCGTCACCGCCAGCCTGTTCCGCCTGCATTCACGGCGTGGCGCGCTGGCGGTGTTGCTGGTGGGATACGTCGGCGCCGTCGGAGTCGGCACGCTCAGCGACAGCCTGATTCCTCTCCTCGGAGAAGTCCTCATCGGCCTGCACGACCCTCACGTGCATGGGCACGCGCACATCGGATTCATCGAGATGTGGTGGCTGGTGAATCCGCTGGCGCTGATCGGCGTGGCGGTGGGGTTCTTCCGCCCGGCGACGAAGCTGCCGCATGCCGCCCACGTGCTGCTGAGCACGGCGGCCTCCCTGTTCCACATGGTCATGGCCATCCACACCGGGCACGTCGCGCCGCTGACGATCGTTCTGGTTCCGGTGTTTCTGTTCCTGGCGGTGTGGATTCCGTGCTGCACGAGCGATATCGTTTTCCCGCTTCTGTTCTGCAAGGACGCCCGCGATGGTCTGGCGTGCCGGCACGATCATTCCCATTGACGCAACCCGGACGGGCGCGGTCACACCGCGCCGCGCGCGGATCGCGGCGGTCCTGCTGGCGTGCGTGGCGGCGCTGGGGTGCGGCGGGGGGTGCGTTCCGCCGCCCGACGGACCCGCGGATTCTTTCGGCATCGACTTCTCCCTGCCCGATGGCGCCGAGACGCGCGGCGCGGTGGTCTTCCTCGTCGACGGCGTCCATGCGGGCATCTTCCAGCGAATGCTCGACGCGGGCGAGTTGCCGGCCATCCGGAAATACTTCGTGGACCGCGGACTGTATTGCCCCCGCGCCGTCGCCTCGACCCCGTCGGTCACGCTGGCCAACCTCACGAGCGTCATCACCGGCCGGCTACCGGGGCATCACGGCGTCGTCGGAATCAACTGGTTCGACCGAAACACCTTCGTCTGGCGCGACTACGAGACCATCGCGCAGAAAAACGCGCTCGACGGCGACTATTCCGCGCCCACCCTCTTCGAACAGTTCCCCGACCGCATGACGGTCTCGCTGTTCTACCAGCCGCACCGGGGCACGACGAAGTTCTTTGAGAACTGGGCCTCCGCCGGACCGCCGTTTTTCTTCGGCTGGTACGAGTACGTGGACCGCCTGTGCCTGTATCGCTTCGGCGAGATGATGGCGACCGCGCGCGAGCGGAAGGAATTCCCCGCCGTGACGGTCTGCTACCTGCTCGCGCCGGATTTTCGCGCGTACGGCTACGGGGTCAGTTCGCCGGAGTATCGCCAGGCGCTGCGTCACACGGACCGCCAGCTCGGTCGCGTGCTGGGCGACATGGAGCGGGCCGGGCTGCTGGACCGGCTGGTCGTCGCCCTGGTCAGCGATCACAGCCTGACGGACGTCGGGAAGCATTTCCACGTGGGCGATTTCCTGCGCGACCGCGTCGGGCTGGGCGTCGCCCCGCGCCGGCTGTGGGAGAATACGCCCTTCGAGCGGCGGCAGGAGGCGTACGAGCGATACGAGTGCGTGGTCTACGGCAGCGGCGACCGGTACACGGCGGTTCACCTTCGCCGGCCCACGCTCCGCGCGGACGGCGGAGTGGTGTTCGCCTCGTGGAATCTCCGCCCGACGATGGCGGACCTGAAGGCCTATCCGGTGGTTTCGACCGGCAGGACAGGTGAAACGCCTCGGCGCGTGGACCTGCCGGCGGAGTTGGTCCGGCAGGATGGCGTCGACACGGTGGCCTATCGCGCCGGTCCGGACGCCGTTCGCGTCCTGCGCAAGACGGGCGAGGTGGAGTTCCGCGCGCAGGGCAAGACCCTCTCGTATCGCGTGATCTCGGGCGACGATCCGCTGAGTTGGAAGGGTCGCGTGCCCGACGAGGCGCTGCGGGGCAAGGCCCTCGGCGGGCGCGAATGGTTGGCCGCGACCGTCGGCACGGAGTTCCCCGACCTTCCGGAGCAGATCGTGGCGTATTTCCGCGCGCCGCGCGCGGGGGACATCGCAATCTTCGCGTCGGCGGGGTGGGACCTGAACCGCGTTCACCAGGCCGGGCACGGCGGGCTGGGGCCTGAGGACCTGCTCGTGCCGATGCTGCTGGCAGGGCCCGGCGTTCCGCGCGGCGCGACGCGGGAATCCGCCCGCACGGTGGACCTCGTGCCGACGCTGCTGAAGCTGCTGGACCGCCCGATCCCGCCGGAGCTGGACGGCCGACCGATCGTGCCCTGAGCAGCGGTCAGCGCCGGCGAATCTCCGGAAGCATCTTTTCCATCACCACCCGGCTGAAGTTCGCGCCGAGTTTCTCGTATCCGTCTCCATTGGGGTGGAGCAGGTCGGGCAGGTAGTTCTCGACGAGGTCGGCCCCGAACAGCTCGCGCCCGTCGAAGTAGTGGACGTTCGCGTCGCCGCAGTCGCGGAGCCGCTGGCATGCGTCGGCGAGCTGTTTCCGCATGTCGTTGAGGGTCTGCCCGGATTTCTGGGGCGTGTCTTCCCGCGGCGGGGAGATGATCGGGCTGATCAGCGCGACCGGGGTTGTGGGGTGTTTCTCGCGGAGGATCCGCACCAGTCCGATGGCCAGGAACGGAAATGTCCGCGCGCCGAGCGAGCCGCCGGTGTTGATGCCGAGTTTGAGCGAGAGGATATCCGCCGGCAGGTCGCGGATCAGCACGCCCATCATGGGGTCGAGGTGGCACTGCCCGCCGAAGCCCAGGCTGGTGAGGTTGAGCTTGTGTTTTCGCGCGACCGTCGCCGGCCAGGTGCGCGCCGGGCTGTGCGCCTTGCTGCAGTGGGTGATCGAGCTGCCGTAGGTGATCCACTTCGGGCGTTCGTCGGGAACCAGCCTGACCGACGCGCCGTCCTCGACGAGCAGTTCGCGGACGACGGTGAGCCCGTGCTGCGGCAGCCAGAGCTCGACGGTCTTCGTTCCTGCCGGCAGGGCGGAGAAGCGAACCTCGTCCTGTCCGGCGGACAGGATCGCGGTGGCCAGCAGTTCGCCTTCGATGGTCAGGTCGAACTTCTGCGGGCCTGCGTCGAGTTGCGGCTGCGGCGCGACGCGCAGGAGAATTTCCGCGGCGTCGGTGGCGAACCGCAGGCGCACCCCCGAGGCGACGGCCGCGTTGCCCACGTGGCCGTTGTCGAAAAGGCGGAGGCGGTCGTGCGGAAGCCGCCAAGGCTTGCAGGCGCCGTCGACGATTTCCACGGAGACGGCCCCCTCGAAAAACTTCTCGTTCAAGGCTACGGATTTCACGGAGAATGTTCCTTTCCAACTATGGGCGGGAAAAGGCCTTCAGTCCGCCAGCGGTCCGGCGGCGGGCTCCACGTGGACGATCACCTTCACGACGTTGGCGTCGGCGCGCTGAACGGCGTCGCGAACGGCCGAGGCGATGTCGTGTCCTTCGTGCACGGTCAGGTTGGGATCCACCTGCACGTGCACGTCCATGTCGACCTTCCCTCCGATCCGCCGGGCGCGGAAGGCGTGATGGCTGCGAACGCCATGGGTATCGCGGATGGCCTGCTCGATGGTGGCGAGCAGTTGCGCTTCGGGCGCGCGGTCTATCAATTCCGAGGCCGACGAATACATGATCTGCAAAGCCACGACGACCAGGAACGCCGACAGCACGATGGCCATCAGGGGGTCGAGGAAACGCCAGTTCTCTCCACCGATCAATACGCCCGCAAGTCCGGCAGCTGCCGCGATGGAGGAAAATGCGTCGCTGCGATGATGCCAGGCATTGGCGATCAGCGAGTTGTCGCCGACCCGCTGGCCGACAATGCGCGTGACGCGAAACAGGATTTCCTTACTGACGATCGACAGCAGGGCCATCACCAGCGGAAGGACGGGTCGAACCGCGGGCATGGATTTGTTGTCGATGAAATCGTGGAACAGGTTGATCGCGTTGTAGGCGATGTATCCCGCAGCCGCCAGCAGCGCCGCGCCGATGAATAGCGACGTCAGGGTGCTGACGCGCCGGTGCCCGTAGTGGTGACAGTCGTCAGCGGGCTTGTCCGAGACCCGCAGGCCCGCGAGCACCGCGATGTCCGTGACCAGGTCGGACAGACTATGCAGACCGTCCGCGAGGATCGTCTGGCTGTAAAAGACCACGCCCGCCAGTATCTTTCCCGCCGCCAGCAGCGTGTTGACCAGCACGCTCAGCCAGGTGACCGAACGCGGATTGAGTCGATCTGTTGAAGAAGATTCCATCATGTTCAGTATCGCACGCCGAAGCCTTCGAAGGCCCCGCTTGCGGGGGCGGTCTGCTCCGTCCGCCTGCGAATGTATCCGTGCATCTGCCGCGCCAGTTCCGCCAGGAACGCGTCGATCTCGCCCGGCGCGCCCTCGACGACGCACTCGACGCGCCCGTCGGACAGGTTCCGCACGTATCCCGTCACGTCGAACCCCGCCGCCGCGCGGCAGGCGGTGTATCGGAACCCGACGCCCTGCACGCTGCCGGCAAAATGCACGATTCGCTGCTGGCGTTCCATGGACCGCTCCGGGGAATTCTAAGGATTCGCGCGCCCCGTGACAATGCGTTGTGCCCGGCGGACATGCAGGATATCCTGTCCGCGACGGAAAGGGAACGCGGATGATCCGGAAAGCAGTGATCCCGATCGCCGGGCTGGGCACGCGCCTGGGTCCGATCGGCGCGGCCGTTCCGAAGGCGCTGCTGCCCCTGGTCGGCGCCGACGGGCGCGTCCGGCCGGTGGCGCATTGGATCTGCGCCGAACTGGCGAGCGCGGGCGTCGAGAGCGTGGCGCTGGTCCACTCGCCGGCGCAGTCCGAGGCGGTCCGCCGCTACTTCGACGCCGCCCGCGCCGCCGGCGCGCGGGACCTGCCGGGGCGCATCGAGTGGATCACGCAGGACCGGCCGCGGGGCTTTGGCGAGGCCGTGCTGCGCGCCAGGAACTTCGCCGCCGGCGAGCCT
>DNAS01000199.1:18340-22065 GCA_003485185.1 Phycisphaerales bacterium
GAGCCGCTGCTGGTGGTCCTGGGCGACCACATTCGCCTCCCGGCGTCGCCCGAAAAGACCTGCGCCGCGCAGGTCGTCGAGGCGTTCGTCCGGCACGGCGGGGCGGCCATGGTCGGCATGCAGGTCGTGGGCGAGGGCGAACTTCGCCTCGTCGGCGCCGCCGCCGGCGAACCGGTCGGACCGCGCGTCTACCGCTGCACGCGCCTGATCGAGAAGCCCGACGCCGAAACTGCACGGCGCCGCCTCATCACGCCGGGACTGAGCCAGGGAACCTACCTCGCCCACGCGGGCCTTTACGCCTTCACTTCGGAAATCTTCGACTGCCTGGAATCGCTGGCGGCGGAAGGGCGCGGGGCGGGCGGCGAACTCCAGCTTTCCGACGCCCAGTCGATGCTCCTCGCGCGGCATCCGCGGGACTACTACCTCCTGCACGTCGCGGGGCGGGTGCTGGACGTGGGCACGGCCGACGGGTACGCCTCGGCCGTCGCGGAACTCGCCGGGCGATAGGGCATTGCCCCAATCCCCACCTCTGGCGTATGATGAATGTTCTGTCACGCACCAGGAGTTTCGCCATGAAGATCTGGATGAACGGGAAGCTGGTCGACCGCGGCGCCGCCCACGTGAGCGTTTTCGATCACGGGCTGCTGTACGGCGACGGCGTGTTTGAGGGCATCCGCGCGTACGGCGGGAAGGTCTTCCAGTGCGCCGCGCACATCGAGCGCCTGTACGACTCGGCCCGGCACATTCGCCTGGCGATTCCCTATACCAAGCAGGAAATGATCGATGCGATCTATGAAACGCTCCACGCCAACAACGTGGCGGACGGGTACGTCCGCCTGGTCGTCACGCGCGGCGAGGGCAACCTCGGGCTCAGCCCGTTCCGCTGCCACGAGCCGACGACGTTCATCATCGCCGATCAGATCGCACTGTATCCCAAGGAGATGTACGACGAGGGGATGGCCGTCATCATCGCCAAAACGGTGCGGGTGAGTCCGACGATGGTTCCCTCTGCCGCCAAGACCCTGAACTATCTCAACAACATCCTGGCGAAGATCGAGGCCGTCGACGCGGGCGTGGCCGAGGCGGTCATGCTGAACACCGCGGGCAACGTGTCCGAGTGCACCGGCGACAACATCTTTCTCGTGCGAGACGGCGAGCTGGTCACTTCGCCGTTGAGCGCCAGCGTGCTGCCGGGCATCACGCGGGGCATCGTGCTGCGCCTGGCGCGGGAAAACGGCGTGCCGGTCCGCGAGCGCGACGTGACGCCGCGGGAACTCTACGAGGCGCAGGAATGCTTCCTGACGGGGACGGCGGCGGAGGTCATCGCCGTCACGAAGATCGACGACCGCCAGATCGGCGACGGACGGGTGGGCCCGGTGACGCAGAAGCTCTTCGCGGCGTTCCGGCAGTACATCAAGTCGGGCAAGTGGGACTGACCGCCCCGCCGCGCGGTCATTGGGAAGACGGCGTCCGGTTCGGCGGGGAGGGCGGGCTCTTTCCGGTCAGGTCGCGAATGCGGTCGCGGAGGGTGGCCGCCTCTTCGTATCGCTCGGCCTGCACCGCGGCGGCCAGCTGGCGGTTGAGCTTCTCCAGCGGGTCGGCGGGGATGCGCGACTCGACCTCCTTGACCATCGCCCGCAGCATCGCCAGCTCGCCCGAATTGCGCAGCAGGTTCTCCTGCCCGAACGCGCGGTAGAATTTCTCGACCTCGCGGATCGCGTTGCGCACCTCGGCCAGCGCCTTCTTCGGGCGGTTCTCCCGCAGCGACTGCCTGGCCCGCGCCCGCCCGCACATCATCAGCGCGTACGGGCGATACTGTTCCAGGACGTACCGGTCCGATTCCTCCCGGGCGTACTGCTTGCAGAAGTCCATCAGGCGGAGGTTCCGCATCGCGTCGCGGTCCACCGCCTCGAAGTCCTCCAGCACGAACTCCGCGAGGTAGCGGTGGTAGTACATCATGGCCTCGGCCCGCAGCAGTTCGCACGCCTGTTCGTCCAGGCCGAAGTCCTTGTCTTCGCCCTTGGAAGCGCGGTGCTGCTCGAGGCGGTGGAGGTGGTAGTCCAGCAGGCTCTCGTGCCCGAAAGGTCTCTCGCCGTCGGGTCGCCCCTCGGTCTCCATCTGGAGCAGGCCGAGGTCCAGGCGAAGCTGGATCTTGTCGCGCCCGTCCTGCCCGCGGATCCGGCGGACCGTCACCTGCCCGGACTCGTAGGGCCAGTCCTTCAGGATGTCGTGGATGTCCAAGCCCATACCGTAATTATAGCAGCGTCCCGGCGGCGCGACTTCGCCCGGGCGTCACTCGACGGTCACGGCGGACAGCGTGGCTTCCAGCAGCGATTCGTCGCCCAGCAGCACGTGCTGGCCGATCTTGAAGATCTCGATTTTTTCCGGCAGCGCCAGCCCGCCGGACGGGCGACAGGTCAGGCGGGTGATGGTTCCGCCGCGTCCCGGGCGGTCGTCGCCGGCCGTCACGTACCGCAGCGTGCCGCCGTCGATCAGGAAGTAATCCGCCACCGCGTCGGGCGCGTATCCGATCACCTGCACGCGGGTGACGCGCTCTCCGGCGACGACGGCGGGCGACACCGCGCCGGGCTTCTCCACCCCGTACAGCAGGTTCGCCGGACCGGTCAGTCGGTGCAGGATCATCGACAGCGCCCAGCCCACCTGCTGTTTGGCCGGGGCTGAGAGCTGCCCCTCGTGCTGGGTGAGGGCGATCTCGCCGCGGCGGGTGACGACGGCGGACCACCATCCGGCCGCCTCGGCCGCGACCGCCTCGATCCGTCCGCCGCGGACGTCGACGACGAGTTTCATGCGGTTGGTCCGCGGGCTTCCGGACGCGTCGTAGAGCGTCACCAGCGCGTCGGCCCGGATCGTTCCGACATTCTCCCAGGCCTTCAGCCCGCCCGTGGCGTCGATGGCTGCCGCCACCGCGTCGCGCGCGGCGCCCAGCTTGTATTTCGCGTACGGGTCCCGCGCGCCGCACCCCGCCAGGACCGCCACGCACAGAACCGCCACAGAAGACAACCGAACCGCGTTCATCCGACGCTCCTTTCGGACGCAAGACAGGAATTTCACCGCGTGCAATTATTCAGGCCCGCCGCGGAGAATACAAGAGGCTAACCGGGACCAGGGACCGGGAAGAGGGGACACGGAACAAGGAAACCGGGAAGAAGGAACCCCGGAACCTGGACCGGAAACGGGGGAGTTCCTTTCGGCTCCGTTTTGCCCGCATTCGGATTGAATCGTAACTTTCCCCCAGACACAGACAGGAGGAACGCCATGGCCACTTCGAGGCCGCGGTTCGCGATCGTATTGTGTTTGTGCGTGGGAATTTCCTCAGCGGCGGCTTGGGGTTCGGTGACCGACCTGGGCGCTGCCGGTGAGTATTTGCTGTTGGCCTGCGGCGCTCCGGACGGCGCGCGATCGGGCACCATGATTCTGGGTTCGGCCAGCGAGCCGCTGGGCAACGTCGGCGCGCGCGGGACGCTGCTGGTGGGTCCTGCCAGCCACTTCGGGGGAAACCTGGATTACGGTTCCTTCGCCCAACTGGCGCCGCCGGTGCAGATCGACGGGCTGTATCGCAAGCTCTCGTCTTCGCAATGGGGGACGATCCGGTCCGACCTGCTCGCCGCCAGCCAGTGGGCGGCGGGGCTGTCCGGCGTCCAGAGAGGCGACATCACCGCCAGCCTCGTCATCGACTCCGAGGCCGACCGGTTCACCGTCGTCAG
>DNAS01000199.1:22216-22358 GCA_003485185.1 Phycisphaerales bacterium
GTTCACCGTCGTCAACATCAACGGCGGCATCGCGCTGGGCGCCGGCGAGAAGCTGACGCTCCGCGGACAGGCGGGCGACAAGTTCGTCATCAATTTCACCGGCGGGCTGGATCTGAGCGCCGGGTCGGGCATCGTCCTGGAC
>DNAS01000164.1:0-1384 GCA_003485185.1 Phycisphaerales bacterium
GCCGCCTGGGTCTTGGGCGGGGTGCGGTTGATCTCGTCGGCGAGGATGACGTGGTTGAAGATCGGCCCCTGGAGGAATTTCAGCTCGCGCCGGCCGGTGGCGCGGTCCTCCTGGATGACCTCGGTCCCGGTGATGTCCGACGGCATCAGGTCGGGCGTGAACTGGATCCGCGCGAAGTCCAGGTCCAGACACTGCGCCAGCGAGCTGACCATCAGCGTCTTGGCCAAGCCCGGCACGCCCTCCAGAATGGCGTGCCCCCGCGCGAAGATGCACGTCAGCAGCTGCTCCAGCACCAGTTCCTGCCCGACGATGGCCTTGGACATCTCCTTGCGGATCGTCTCGTATGCCGCCGTCAGTCGTTCCGCCGCCTTGATGTCGTCATGGTTCAGTTCCGTCACAGCCGTCTCCTTCGTTGGCTCGCGCCCCGCCCACCGGCAGGCCGCGTCTCAATTTTTCCACGCTCCACTATGCACTCGCCACTCTGCACTCACTTCTGGCAAATCGGCAGGTATCCGTACGGCAGTTGGAGGATGATGCACGCCATCGCCGTTCCGTAGGTGGTGCCCACGCCGTCGCCGTTCCAGCTTCCATCGATGCTCTGCATGCTCAGCAGCTTGTTGCGGATCTGCGGGTAGTAGTTTTTCCAGTCGGCCCCGCCGCGATGGTACATGGCCTGGGCCATGTAGAAGTGGGTGTAGAACCAGTGTCCGTCGCTCTGGTCGACCTTCGCGTGGCTTTTGCAGTAGGCCACGAGCCGCTCGACCATTTCGGCCTCCTTGCCCCCTCCGCCCGAGGCGCGGTCGTAAACTCCGGCGGCATAGAAGCAGGCGATGCCCGCGGCGGAGATGGCCGGCCGGCTGCCGCCGCGGCTCGAGGCCGAGTAGCAAATTCCCCCGTCCGGCTCCTGGCAGTGCTTGAGGTAGGCGACCGCGCGCTCGATGGGGCTCAGGTCCTTTCCGTCGAACTTGAGCGTGGGGATCTTGATTCCCACGTTGCGGCAGGCGCGGAGCGCCTGGAGCTGGGTGACGGTCACCGAGCCCTCGTCGGACCCGCTGGAGGGCGTGTAGTACCACCCGCCGGCATAGTTCGAGCCCTTTCCGAGGTTGCTCTGCGCCTTGGCGGTCAGGAGGACGGCCTTGTCCAGCACCTTCTTGATGCGCGTCTCGTAATCCTTGGAAACCTCCATCCCGTAGCACTGGGCGAGGAACAGCATGCTGAACCCGTGCCCGTACATGCTGCGGTATTCCGCGCCGGGCCCGGCGATCAGCCCGTCGTCCTGGTTTTCGGCGCAACGGAGGACGTAGTTCATCCCGCGGGTGATCTGCCGGGCGTAGGGACCGGTCTCGGCGGTCGAGCCGTTGGCCATCATCGCCATCGCCGCCAG
>DNAS01000164.1:1542-2140 GCA_003485185.1 Phycisphaerales bacterium
GTCTTCTCGTCCATCATGTCCGGCAAGACCGGGCTGGGCGCAGCCGCCCGCGCGGGCAGCGCCGCCGCCAGCCCCGCCAGCATCGCCATGCACATCGATAGCGACGTGCCCGGGCGATTCGCTCTCCAGGATGCACTCATGTTCCCCACGTCCCTTTACTGTCCGCCGAGGATCGTCATGCCGTCCTCCGTCTGCACGCACAGGCGGTTGTTCGTCATCACCGCCGGGCCGATGGCCATCCGCCGTCGCATCGCGAAGTTGTCCTGTTGCCCGCTGCCCGACAGCGGAATCTGCCGGACGGTCTGCCCGTCGGCGGCGTCCAGCACGTAGGCGGAGGTCGCCGCCTGGTAGTTCGCCGGCCGCGAGGTCACCACCAGGTGTCCCCGCCCCACCGTCATCGGAACGGTGTAGAACGGCATGCTGTTGTTGCTCTCCAGCACGCTGGACCAGGCGGGCTGGCCGCCGGACCTGCCCAGGTCGAACTTCACGACGTACAACCCGTAGCAGATGACGGCTGTGTTCCAATATACCCGCTGGCGCCCACTCACGCGGCGCGCCGAACCGCAGACGACATACAGCGACTCGCCGTCAAGCACCG
>DNAS01000164.1:2259-5771 GCA_003485185.1 Phycisphaerales bacterium
AGATTGATCGTGTCCGGCAGTTGCAGCGTGTTCAGCACTCGCCCGCCCTCTTCCACCGCCAGCAGCGCGAGCACCTCGATTTTGCCTTCGCGCCCGGTCCAGACGGCGATCCCCCGGGCCGACGCCGCCAGCAGGCTCACGCCGCTGCCAGGATCGTATTTCCGCTTCCAGAGCACCTTCGCCGCGTGTCCGGTTTCATGGACGGACACTTCGTCCCCCGTCGCCACGACCACCAGCCCGTCGTCGGCCAGGTATCCTTCGAGGTTCGTGCCCTGCCATTCGCCCACGACGCGCCCGCCCTCGGTCAGGCTGTAGCAGGTCATCCGTTTGCCCTGGTCGTTGGTCACGAGCACGCGCCCGCCGCGGATGGACATCACGGCGTTGGGCGCGGCGTTCTTTCCGGGCAGGCGCGCCCGCCAGAGCGTTTTCCGCGCGGCGAGGTTCACACAGGCGAGGGTTCCGTCCGTCCCCGCCACCAGCAGCATTCCCTCCCCGGCGGCCATGCTCGCGAACGACGTGATGCCCAGTTCCGCGA
This sequence comes from Phycisphaerales bacterium, assembly GCA_003485185.1. GTDB lineage: Bacteria > Planctomycetota > Phycisphaerae > SM23-33 > SM23-33 > UBA12270. The sequence goes on from DNAS01000164.1 coordinate 2,795, forward strand.
AGGTCTTCTCGTCGATCGCCTTTCCGCCGCGCATCTCGAACCAGCGGACTGTCTCGCGCGTGGCGAGGATGAACGTCTGCCCGTCGGCGCCGGTCGCCGCCAGGAGGCTCATGGCGGGCGGGGTTCCGGTCCAGCGCCCCAGGAACTGCTCGCCGTCCACCTGCGCCAGGGCGCGCCATCGGATGGCGTTTTCGTAGCTGTCGGCCGCCGTGTCGAGCAGGACGGCGTCGGACCCGTTGAGGACCAGCAGGCCCTGCCCGACCGTCAGGGGGCGCGAGTCCTGGTCCCGCAGGATGAGCAGGCCCTTGCCCTCGAGGGAGTAGACATCCCGCAGGGGCGGATTGAGGAAGGCGGACGGGCTACGCCGGGCCAGGGCGGAGGGGGAAATTTTCAGGCTCGCCAGCACGTCTTCGAGCGGTCCGCGCAGGTCGGCGAAGGCGACGGCGGCCGGCCCGCCGGAGCGGTCGGCAAATTCGCGGGCGCGGTCGGCCTGCTGGGCGGCTGCGTCCGGGCGGCCCATCTTCGCATACATTGCCGCCACCGCAACGGCGGCCGAAACCGTCAGCATCTTATTGTCCGCCTGGGCGATCACGCGGTCCAATTGCCGCATGGCGGCGTCGAACTGCTCCCAGGCCGGAGCGCGACGCTCCTGTTGCAGATGCGCCTCGCCGCGGCGGTAGAACCTCTCGCCCGCGGCGAACCGGGCCTCGGACGCGCAAGCGCTGTTGGGCCAGCGGTCCGCGCAGGCGATCAGGGCTTCGGCATCCCCCGCCGACCGGGCCGTTTCGAACGCCCTGCGCGCCTCGGCGTCAAACTCGGCATAGAAGCCCCGCCCGTGGCGCTCGATCATGCCGCGGAGCAGGATTTCCTGTCCCATCTCGCGTCCCCGGTAAAAGCACGCTTCCTGGCCGAGGCGGCGGACGTCGTCGGCGTCGGGACCGATGCGCACGTCCGGGTACTGCTCCTCGGAATGGACGTCGGAAATTTCATGCGCCAGCGCCGCCGCCTTTTTCAGGTCGCCGACGGCCTCGTAGCACCGGACCAGGCGCACCGCCATCGTGCGGCGGTTCAGGTCGGTGACGGCCGTCTCCTGGGCCTGGAGGAACAGCTCCAGCATGCGCTGGGGCGTTTCCGCGTGGTTGGCCACGCTGACGTAGGTGCGATACAGGTGGTGGCGGAGCGTTTCGGCCAGCGACTCGTCCCTCGCGGACTCGTTGAGTTGCCGGCATTGAAGGGCGTCGGCAAGAGCGTCGGCGTACTGCCCCGACCGCAGCGCCACCTGCGACCGTTCCAGCATCAGGCGCGGGCGCTGCTCAGGAGGGGCTTTTTCGAGACGCGCGGTCATCATGCCCCGGGCGGTGGCGTAATCGAAATAGGCGCAGATGCCGGCGGAGTTGGCGGCGATGAGCTTTCCGCCGGCGCTGACGAGGTTGCCCAGCAGACCGTCGGCATGGTTCAACTGGACCTCCGACAACTCGTAGGTCCGCAGGTCCAGGCGGTAGACGCGCCCCACCCCGCCGGAAATTCCGCAGGCAAGCACCGCGTTGGGCGTAACGGCGGGCCGCCCGTAAATCCCCTGCGGCTCGCCCGGAAACGGCATCCACGTCCGCTCGAACTTCTTCGTGCGATCCGCCAGCGAGACGATCATCAGCCCCTCCCCGCTCAGCAGGACTCGCTGCTCGTCGACGAGGGATAGGTCCCGCTGACCGTCCCGCGGAAGGGTCCAGAGCGTCCGCCCGTCGTCGGCGGAGACCGTCAGCAGGACGTTGGAATCAGCGGGCAGGCAGAGCACCTTTCCGTCCGCGACAAACAACGGATTGGCGGAGTGGATCGCCTGCTGGGGCGAGAACCCGCCGTAGTATCCGCCCCCGCCGCGGTTAACGTCGCTGTCGTACTGGCAGGCCCAGACCGCCTGCCCGGTGTCGGCGTCGAAGGCGGCCAGCACCCCCGCGTTGGTCAGCACGAACACCCTCCCGTCGGCAACGGCGGGCGGGCTGACCCGCTCGAACAGGATGCCCATCATCGCGCGGTAGTAGCCCTCCCGCATCGGCGGCAGCTGCGAGATCGCGCTCTTCCAGAGCAGCGAACCGCTCGCGGCGTCCAGGCACACCAGGTGATATCCCTCGAGATGGACCAGGACGGCATAGACCCTGCCGGCGTGGTACGTCGGGGCGGTGACGAACTTGCCCGCGCGCAGCAGCGGGTTGTCGCTGTCGCGCCCGGCGGTCCAGAGCAGCTTCAGCCCGGCGCGGATCGACAGCGCCGCCAGCGTGGAGGTGTCCGGATCGGCGGGCTTGTCGGGAGTGGCTCCCCACCCGCCGGAAGAATCGATCGTCAACGGGCGGAAACCGCCGAGGGCGAAGACCTTGCCCTCGCCGATCGTCAAGGCGTACCGGCCGTCGTCGCCGGTGGGCACCTGGTACCCGCCGTAGTAGCGGGAGCGGGAGCCGGAGGCCTGTTTCGTCCGTTCCATCGGAAGCAGCGAGCCCGTGCTCCCGACGACCTTGCCCGTCAGCAGGTCCAGGGCCATCACCGAGTCGATGGTGCGAAAGATGACCGTTTCCTCGGCCACCACGGGCCAGACCGTTGCCGGAAGGACCTGGGCGTAGGCCATGCCCCCGCCGCGGGTCTTCCGGACGACCTGCCCGCCCAGGAGTTCCTCCGTTGTCTGCTGCTGCCTGCCGCGGGAGGAGGAAACCACCGAAAGATTCGTCAACGCGATTCTCCCGGGCGATTCCGAGGCGGAATCCTCGCTTCCGCCTTCGGGCTGCGGATACGTCCATCGCGGAACGAGGACGACGCGGCTGTCGCCCATGATGCCCAGTCCGTCGCTGATTCCTCCCATGCCCGGCCAGGAGTTCATGAAATTCTTCACTCCGCCCGTCCTGGCGGCAGGGAGCGTCTCGATGGCGGCGACGAAATCGGCGAGTTTCTGCCGTTTCCCGCCGATTTCCGCCTCCACGTCGGCGTACTGGGG
>DNAS01000164.1:6009-9324 GCA_003485185.1 Phycisphaerales bacterium
CAGCAGCACGCCCCGGACCTCCGCCGACGCCTCGGCTCGAAGCGACAAGGCACGCCGCCACGCCCCGGCTGCCTCTTCGAACCGCCCATGGTCGAAGTGGATCGCCCCCAGACGGTCCAGCGCCGCAGGGCCCGCCGACGTGTGCAGGTAGCGATAGACGATCCGGCGGAGCAGGCCTTCGTCGCCGCTGGCGACCGCCTCATCGTACAACTGCTTCGCCTGCGCGTCGTACAATCCGCGATACAACGCCAGCCCTTCGGCATCCATCCGCCCGATCAGTTCGCTCGCCTTGAGATGCAGCGAGACAAACCGGCTTTCCTTGTTGTCCGACGCGATGGGAAGGAATCCGCTGTCGGAACGCAGGATGAGCGGCTGGAGGATGTTGATGGCCTGCTCGTACTGCTTCTCGGCGATGAGGGCTTCGGCCTTGGCGAGATATCCGGCGAGTTCCTCGTCGGAATTGACCAGGAGGGTGGGCGCGGGCGTCGCGGAGGACATCCGGCTGCGGACCTGCCCCGCCGCATTCGTCGCCCCGGCCGCCAGGATCGCGCAGAGAGCAATCCGGACCGTCTGCTTCCGGAAAACGCTCCAGGGAAAGGCTCCCTCGCAGCTGGAATGCACCGCATCCCCTCGGCCAGGCCGATCTGTCTGCGCAGGGGCCCGAAAATGTAGCGCCTTTCGCAAAACCAATGCCGCCGGATCCAAGACGATCCCCTCGTGCGCTTCGTGCGAGAGATGAATATATCCTGCCGCGCGCCGACAAACAAGTCCGCGCGCGAGGATTGGTCGCTCCGCCGACCGTTTGAGTTCCCGCGAAAATGATGGATTTTTTCTATTTTGCCGCCGTTCCTCCGTGGTATTCTATAGAGGCAGGCTTCCGGCAGGGACCGGCGGATCTCGTCAGACATTTCAGCACTCATCCATCATTCATATCCGACAGACCGTCCCAAGCCCCTGCAAGGGCACATTTTCTCGCGAGCGACGCACCCGCACACACGGGATTTTTGTATTTGCGCGCCGTCGGAATGAAAGGATGAGTTTTATGTCCACGGAAGCCCAGACCCCTTCGGCCGGTTCGGATCCCGCGGTCCTGTACGACTCCGACGCCCTTTCCCGCGCCCTGGCGGAACTCCGGCGGGCGGCGGAGAGCCGTCGCGTCGAGCCCCTCTGCACCGCCTACCAGCACCTGCGGATCGCCGCCCGCGGCATGCGGCTGGGGGAACTGTTCCAAATCGTCGATCGCGAACTCGAGGCCCCCGTCGAGAACGTCCTCGTTTCCGCCTACTCGCACCGTCATTGCTTCATGTGCGACGATGGAACCTCCCTCTGCGCCCATTGCGAGGGAACGGGCTACGTCGAGGAGAACCGTCTCTGCCCGCAGTGCGGGGGACTGGGGCTGACCCCTTGCGGGTTCTGCGAAGGCACCGGATGGGCGGACCGCCAGAACATCCCCCCGGAATTCCGAAAAGCCGTCATCGAACGCCAGCTCGCCCACGTCCGCAGGGACCTGCAACGCGCGGGCGAGACCCTCGCCAAGGCCACCCGCCAGGCGCTGGACAGCCTCAGCGCGACGGACCGCAGGGCGTTGCTGGCCTGGCTTCTCCGCCTGCAAGGCCGCATGTCGCACCTGGCGGGGCTGGACGACCTGGGCGACAGCGAGCAGCAGGCCCGGCTGGGCGCCATGGCCACGCGAATCGAGAAGTGCCTGGAAAAGCTCGCCCGGGGATAAGCGCCGCAGCGCGACCCGGCCGGGAAAGCGGGCACTCACAACCTTCCCTTCGCAATTCTTTGCGCCTCGCGCGGCAATCGGGTATAGTGGCCCGCCATGAACGCTCCATCCGCCCAACCGATGTTCACCGTCGTCATGCCGGTGTACAACCACGCCGCATACGTCGCCCAGGCCGTCGAATCGGTCCTGGCGCAGACGTTCGGCGATTGGGAACTGTATATCGTCGACGACGGCAGCACCGACGAGACGCCGGACATCGTGGACGGCCTGGCCTCGCGCGACGCGAGGATTCACACGCTTCACCAGTCCAATGCCGGCCCAGCCGCCGCCCGCAACGCCGCAATCCGCCGGGCCCGCGGCGAGTGGATGGCCTACCTCGACAGCGACGACCTCTGGCTGCCCGACGCGCTGGCCCACTACGCTGAGTTTATCGCCCGCCGCCCCGACGCGAAGTTCCTTTACGGCTACCGCCATCGCCTCAACGACGACGGCACGATCACCGAATTGCCCGGCGAGTTCCAGGACCGTCCCACCGGCGCGGCTGAACTGTTCGGGCGGATGTACCTGTCGCACCTGTGCGTCTGCTACCGCCGCAGCCTGTTCGACGAGGCGGGCATGTACGACGGGGCCCTGCGAAGCTGCGAGGATTACGAGCTGTACCTGCGGATGAGCCTGCGCTGCACGTTCGAGCCGCTGGGCAAGGCGACGGGGCTCCGCCGGCGGCACGGGACGAATCTTTCCCGCCAGACCGGCCGCAGCCGGATGCTCGAAGCCGAGGTGCTCCGAAGGTTCATCGAGCGCCAGGGCGGCGCGGCGCTCGTTCCGCCGGAACGGGTGCGGGCCCGCCTCGGCCGACTGTACTACTCCGCCGCCCGGCAATACTTCAAGGCCCGCTGCTACCGCCAGTCGCTGGCGGCGTTGGCCTGCGCCCGCCGCTACGGAAGGACGGTCAAGGGAACGCTGATCGCCCTGGCGAGCAGGGCGCTGCTTCCGCTGGGAACCGACGACGGCCGGCCCCTGCCGAAACTGGACTGACCGCGCCGCCAGAAGCGGATTTCACTCGACTCCATACCCAAGCTCCAGCCAGACCTGGAGCTTTCGCCCGTCGGGTCCGCGGTGCGTTGGCCCGGCCGTCGCGCGAATCGGCAACACCTCCCGATATCGGGCAAACAGCACGTTGCTGGAGACGACAAACGCCCCTTCCCGCCCCTGGGGAGGCGCTACATTGGCCATCGGCCCGACGGCCAGCAGGTCCACGCCGTCGATCCCCGCCGCGACGACGATCCAGCAGGGCCCGACGACCTCGACGAACGAGCGGGCGGCCGCCAATGCGTCGGCGGCGTTGGTTCCCTCCGCCTGCGTCCGCAAGGCGAAGACCCCGCCGCGGTGCAGGCGTTCCGCGCATCGTTGGAGAGCCCGCGTGTTGAAGCATCGCCACGCCCGCCCGTGGCCGGCGATGGTTCCGGATCGCGACGGCGGGTTCCTCCAAGCCGCACAGTCCGCCAGGCCCGAGGCGGGCAGGCAGCGGTTCGAGGGCGTCCTGCTGGCGCCCCTGCACGCCGACCACGGGCGGGCGTGGCGATGCT
>DNAS01000164.1:9423-9704 GCA_003485185.1 Phycisphaerales bacterium
CGATCCGGAACCATCGCCGGCCAGTCGCAGGGCGGAACGGCCGACGGGTCCGGCGCCGACCAGACCGCCCGGATGGACTCGGGGAGGGAACGCGGAAGGTCCTCGCAACTCGACGCCACGATCCACCACCGTCCCGGGCGTCGCTCGAGGGTATCGCGCAGGGCGGCGGTGATCGCGTCGCTGCGACGCGGCGCCGCGCCGCCCAGCACGCCGGCGGGCCGGCCGTCGAACCCGGCCAACCCGCTCAGCCAGACGCCCGGCGATGCCCGCCCCATCGTCTC
>DNAS01000182.1 GCA_003485185.1 Phycisphaerales bacterium
TCCGAACGTGAAATGCTCTAGTTCGCGCCCGCTTTCCATCGCATCACAGGCAGGGACCATGATGTGCACCCCGCCCTCGGAAATGTTCGTGGTCCGCCCGCGAGCCAGGAACTTTCCGCGCGCGTTGCAAACCCTCACGGGATAGCTCGCGGGCGCGCGCCGGCAACGGCGGCGTTCCGCGACGACGACAGACAATTCCGGCAGGGTCGGGTTCATGCGTACGACGCTCTTCCATGAAATTCCGGGAAAGCCCGCGGCGCCGATCCGTCGCGGCGAGGCGGACGCCCGTTCGCCGCGCGCAGACCGCGCCGGCGATGCTCCGAAGAGAAATATAAGATACACGGGCGATCGGCGCACAATTCCCGATCGCCCGTTGCGACCCCCGCCCCGGCCGGTTTCTCGGCCGGATTAGCTCAGCCGGCATCTCCGAGCCGACCGTCGCCTGATTGTTGTGGTTTTCTCTCGCGGCTTGCGCTCGCCAAACCGCAAATCGCCTGCTCGAAGCGGACGCAATGTCTCGGAATCCAGGCATCCCTGCCGCTGCAACAACCCCAAGGCTAGGTGCAACACCCTAACGGTCTGTTGTGTCGCGTTGCCCCTTGACATTTGACCCCGCACGGTCCAAGATGGTTGGAAGCGCTAAATTTCGCCTCTTGCGAATCTTATATACCTTATCGGGTAAATGTGCAATAAATATTTACGCGTTTGTGAAATTTATGCCAACCCACGCCCGACCCGACATTTGCCGTCGTATTGCCCAAATCCGCCTGGAACTGACCGGACAGCGTGGCAAGTCCAGTTTTTGCAAGATGTTGGGGATTTCTCCGAGCACCTACGAATACTATGAGTCGTCTCGCGTACCCCCGGCCGAGGTCTTGGTGAAGATTGCCGACACGGCCGGGGTGGACCTGCGCTGGTTGCTGACGGGGGAGAGCCATCCGGCTGCGAGGGTCCCCGCCGATCATCCTGCCCTCCAGCGGGCGGCGAAGATGCTCGCGGACCACCCCGATGCGGCGGCGCCGCTGGCAGCGTTCCTGGACATCCTGGCTGCGAGTTTGAAATTTCCGCCGAAGTCCCCGCCGACGGAGGCTCCCGCTGTCACCCCGGTCCCGCCGGCGGGAAAGGACACGTGGATTCCCGTCCTGGGGCGCAGCGCCGCCGGGGTGGCTGCGTTCTGGGCGTCGCCCGAAGACGCCCGCGGCGTCACCAAGCTGGAGCAGATCGTCGAACGCCACGCTCGCAAGGCGCGGCACGCGGCGCCAGCAGCGGCTGCACTCGCCGACGAGCCTGCCCAGCCCGTGCAGATCGTCACGCTCAACAAGCCTGACGCCGATGACGTCGTGGAGTTCATCGCCGCGGGGATCCTTCGCGCCCGCTGGCCCGACGCTTTTGCCCTGCGGATCGACGGCGACTCCATGTCGCCCGACATCCGACACGGGGACCTGGTGATCCTGAGCCCGTCAGCGCCGGCCGCCGAAGGCAAGCCCGCCGTGGCGCAACTGGCCGACCAGATCGGCGTGACCTGCAAGCTCTTCCGTCGCGAGGGCGAGACGGTCCACCTCGTTCCCGTCAACGAGCAGTACGCCCCGCAGCGCTTTCCCGCGTCGCGCCTGGCATGGGCGCTGCGGGTGCTGGCCCGCGTCCGGCCCTGACGGGCGGCGGAACCTGTTTGACACAGCCCCTGCCAAGCGGCAGAGTATCTCCCCATGAACCCGGAACAAAGCGTCTGTCCTTCCCACGGGCCGCGATGGCACTACCTTCTGGTAGCCGGTGTCGCGGGCGTCATCCTGTTCTGGCAGCTTGGCGCGCCCGCCATGGACGATCACGAGTGCAAGCTCGCCCTGGCGGCCAAGAACATGACCGAGCGGAGCGGCTGGCTGTACGAGGGCGTGGGGGAGGAATTCCAGGCCTACCCCATTCCACCGGCGACGGCGTGGAACTACTGGCTGGTTCCGGTGGAGAACGGCCGGCCCCGGCTGGTGAAGACCCCGCTGCCGTACTGGACTGCCGCCGGCGTGGCGATCGCCAACGGCGCGGGGATCAACGAGTGGACGGCGCGCCTGCCGTCGGCATGCGTCGCGATGGTCCTCGTGCTGGTGACGCTGGCGCTGGGTCGGCGGATGCTCTCGCCGCGCGCTGCCCTGCTGGGCGCGCTGATGCTGGCGACGGCGGTGGGCGTGCAGAAGTGGGGGCGCAACGCGCGGCCCGAGATGCTCCTGTGCGCGCTGATGACCTGCGCGATGGCGGCTTTCTACCTCGCCCTCCGCGCGACCACCCGCGCCCGACGGCTCGGTTGGATGGTCGCGTTCTGGCTGCTGATGGGGCTGGCGAACCTCGCCAAGCAGTTCGTTCCGCTGATGCTGGTCTGGCCGCTGGCGGCGTACGTGCTCTGGCGGCACGACGCGCAGTCGCACGGCGATGACGCGGCCTTAGGCTCGCTGCGGCGGATGCTCGTGCTGACGGCTATCGGTCTGGGCGTTCACCTGGCCGTCATGAACCTCACCGCCACCGGCTGGTGGCAGGCGCGGCGCCTGCCCACCGGCAAGGTCGCCTACGGCGTGATGGCGCTGGGCTTCGCCCTTCCGATGCTCTGGTACCTGCTGCGGACCCGCGGATGGGGCGCCCTCGGCCGCCTGCTGCCCACGGCGATCCCCGGCGCTGCTGTCATGTTCGCGATGTTCGTTCCCTGGCTGTGGTACATGGAGAAGCTCTTCGGCGGGTACGCGGGGGGTATCTTCTCGCACCAGGTCACCGAGCGGGCCGCAGGAACCGGCGACTGGGCGGTCGAGGTTCCCTGGTACTACCTGCTTCCGCTGGTGACACTGACGCTGCCCTGGCTGGGCATGCTCCCCGGGGCGCTGGCGGCGCCGCTGATGCGCAGGTTCCGCGACCGGCGCGAGGCCCTGGTCTACCTGCTGCTGTGGTGCGTGGGAATCTTCGCGCTGTTCACCGCCGCGGCCGCCAAACGCGAGCATTACATCCTGCCGATGGTTCCGGCGGCGTGCCTGCTGATGGGCTTCATCTCCGAGGACGTGTTCTGGCGGCACGAGTGGATCCGCCCGGCCCTGACGCGACTGCTGGGCGTCGCTTACGGGCTGATGGGCCCGGTGGGAATCCTCGTGACGGGCGTGGCGGCGACGGTGACGGTCGATCGCGCCAAGTGGGTCTACATGATGGTCGTGGCGGCCGTCGCGGCCGTGCCCATGATCGCCGCCGGATTGCTGTCCCTGCGCCGCCGGTTCCCATCGGTGCCGGGGCTTCTGGTCGCAGGCATCACGCTGGTCTACGTGGGGTTCTTCTCTTCCGGCGACCTGTGGGACCCGCGCGACCGCGTGCGAGATTTCGCCGTCGAATCGGACCGACTCTTCCGCGCCGAAGGAAACGGCGCTGTGGCTCTGCACTGGGGCGACCCGCAGGCGAAGACCGCCTTCTACTTCGGGCGCTTGCTCCCCTCGACCCACTGGAAAATCATGCGCCAGGACGACGACCCGCACACGCTGCACCGGCGCGTTCTGGACTGGCTGGCCGACTGCCCCGAGCCCGCGCCGTGGATACTCGGCTACGAGAAGATGCTCAACCGTAAGACCGGCAAGGTGGAGCGCCTGAGCGACGCGGCCGACCTGTGGCGGATCGGCTACCGCCCGGTGCTGTTGGTCGAGGGCGAGCAGGACAAGCGCTACACGTTCGCGCTGTACCGCCGGCTGGCCTCGCCGGAAGAACCTGCCAGCGCGCCGGAAACGTCCACCCGCCCCGCCGCGACGGCGCCGTGACGCAGGAACACGGCTTGACAAGCAACCCGTGCCGCACGGATTCGGCGTTTTCCCGCAGCCCCGAATCACTCGAACCATTTTCCGGTTTCGCTTGACTGTCCCTCGGGGGGGCGGAAAATCCTTTCTGCTTGAGAGAAAGGACATCGGATGCACCTTCCGTGGATTGCTCTGGGTGTGTTCGCGGCCGTTTACGCGTTTGTCTCCTTCAGCACGAAGCATCGGGCCAAGACGGTGTGGATTGGGGCCGGCCTGTTGATGCTGATCGGCGCGCTGCTGCGCGACCAGGATCCCGCGGGCGTCCTGTCGCCGGACGTCATCGTCCGGCAGGCCATCAACTGGAACGTTCTGGGCATCCTGACGGGGGCGATGCTCATCGCGGACCTGTTCGTCCATTCCCGCGTACCGGTGCTGCTGGCGTCGCGGATCGCCGCGGTCCTGCGCAAACCGCACTGGATCCTGCTGGGCATTTGCGCCCTGTCCGGCGTATTGTCGATGTTCGTCGACAACGTCACCACGCTGCTGATCGTCTCTCCGCTGGCGCTGGCCATCGCCCGCAGCGAAAAGACCTCGCCTGTTCCCCTGCTGATCGGCATCGCGGTCTCGGCGAACCTCCAAGGGGCGGCCACCATGGTGGGCGACCCGCCGAGCATGATCCTGGCGTCCAGCCTGAAGCTGACCTTCAACGATTTCTTCGTGCATCGCGGGCGGGCGTCGATGTTCTTCTTCATGCAGGCCGGCGCAATCGCCGGGGGCGCTGTGCTGTACCTGGTGTTCCGGCGGATCGGACGGGAGCGGATCCGCGTCGCCCGCGAACCGGTCCGGACGTGGGTTCCGGCGATCCTGATCCTCGTGATGATCGCGTTCCTGGCCTCGGCGTCGGTGCTGGACCCGGACTTCCGCTGGCTGGCAGGGACGGGCATGACCACGCTGGGGATCCTGGCGGTGGCCTGGCACTGGCGGCGTGAGCCGCGTACGACGGTCCGCCTGCTGAAGCGATACGACCTGCCGACGATCCTGTTTTTGGCGGGGATCTTCGTGCTGGCCCACGCCCTCCAGGGGTTCGGGTGGATCGCGGCGCTGGCCCGTCAGATCGCCGGTCTCACCGGCGACAGTTCGCTGGCGACGTTCCTGATCCTGGTCTGGGGTTCGGTGCTGGCGTCGGCGTTCGTGGACAACATCCCGTATGTGGCGGCGGCGCTTCCGATCGCGCACAGCCTGGCCGCCATGGTAGGCGGCGACCCGTTCCTCTACGGCGCCGGACTGATGATGGGTGCCTGCCTGGGCGGAAACATCACTCCCATCGGCGCGTCGTGCAACGTCGTGGCGGTCGGGCTGCTCCGCCGCGAGGGATACCAGGTAACGTTCTGGGAATTCGCCCGCATCGGCCTGCCGTTCACCCTGGCGGCCACCTCGGCCGGAGCCCTGGCGCTCTGGCTGACCTGGCGGTGAGGGTGCACGAACCCCGGAGACCCGCTCACCGCTCGGGGAAGATCATCGCCTCGGCGAATTCCATCTGGAAATTCGCATCCTGCGACAGTTCCACGTGGCGCGCGTCGCGGGCGAGTTGTTCGGCCTGCCTACGCATGTTCGTGGACAGCAGGGCCCATTTGGCCCCGTTGAGCGAGGCGTTCCCCACGTAGTGAATCCGCTCGCGTGCGATGTCGGTCGGCAGCAGCCCGATCCGCTGGGCGTTGCTGCGGCGGATGAAGCTGCCGAACCCGCCGGCGATCAGCACGCAGTCCAGGTCGCCCGTGGACAGCCCCGCCTGGCGGAGCAGGATGGCGATTCCCGCGCGGATGGCGCCGGCCGCCAGTTGCAACTCGCGAATGTCGCGCTGCGTGAGCGTCACCACGCCGCCGTCGGACCGCCGGGCAAGCACGAACTCCGTCTGCCCGTTGCGCCCCTCGCGCACCCGCTCGCGCAGGGACGCGGACACGGTTTCCGGAAGCTCCTTCGGCGGGAGCATACGCCCCTCGGAACTGACCACGCCCGCGCGGAGCAGTTCCGCCACCGCGTCCACCAGCCCGCTGCCGCACAGGCCGATCGGTTCGGCCGCCCCGATGACGCTGCACCGCACGTCTCCGTCGAAGACGACCTTTTCGATCGCGCCGCGGGTTGCCCGCATTCCGCAGGAGATGCGCGCGCCCTCAAAGGCAGGCCCTGCCGCCGTTGAGGCGGCATGCATCGCGCCGGCGTGCGAAAGCACGATCTCCCCGTTGGTCCCGATGTCCACCAGCAGCGCCGGGCCCTTCTGCTCGGTCAGGCGCGTCGCCAGGATGCACCCCACCGTATCGCCCCCCACGAATCCGCCGATGACGGGGAAGACGTACGCCGCCCCGCGCGGGTGGATGGCGATCTCCAACTCCGACGCCCGGAGCATCAGTCCCCGCCCGCACGTCGGGCTGAACGGGACCTGCCCCAGCGGGCGGACGTCCAGCCCGCAAAGCAGGTGCTGCATGGTCGTGTTGCCCGCGATCGTCACTTCGTAGATCCGCTCGCGCGGGACGGCTGCCTCGGCGCACATCTCATCAATCAGCTTGTTGACTGTCCCCACGACGCCCGCGCGCAGGTCCTTCAGCCCGCGCGACGAGCCCGCGTGCTTGATCCGCGACAGCACGTCGTCGCCGTAGCGCGTCTGCGGGTTCACCGTCGAGGCCACGGCGAGTTCCTCGCCCGTGCGCAGATCCAGCAGCGCACCCACCAGCGTCGTCGTGCCGATGTCGAACGCCGCGCCGTAGCACTGGGCCGACGTGTCGCCTGGTTCGAGGTCGATCAGGTGGTGGTCGGTCAGGACGGCCGTCCCGCGCCACTGCCACTCGCGCAGGCGAGCCGGAAGCTCTCGCAGCAGCGACAGGTCGCTCTTGATCGCCCCGAGCTTCGCGCCGAGGCGCATCAGGTCCGGTTCCGGGTCGGCCAGCGTGGGCGCGTCGAGCTGGAGGGGAACCTTCCGGACGGCCGGCAGGATTTCCGCCGCCTTGCCCTCCGTGCGGGTGAGAATCTGGTGCTGGTCGGCAAACCGCGAACCGGGAGGCACATAGACGACCGCCTCTCCGCAGATGCCCGTCTGGCAGGCTAGACGCCAGCCCGCCTCGATCTGCTCGGTGTCGAAAATCTTCCGGTCGGCCGCCGTCGGCTCGCAGGCGCCCCGGGTCACCTGCACGCGGCATTTCCCGCACGTGCCCGCACCCCCGCATGGCGTGTCGATGGTGAGCCCCACGCGCCCCGCCGCCTCGAGCACCTTTGTGCCCGGAAGCACGTACACCGCCTTGCCGTGCGGCTCGAACGTTACTCGCACCTGCTGGTCCGTCATGCGTTCGCTCCCTTGCAACAAAGCAATAGTCTGCAATATCCGCCGTGGCAACGCAACGGCCCGGAAGATAAGATTGCGTCCGATGAAGATCGGAATCATCTCGGACTCGCACGGAAAGACGCGCCGCCTCCGCGCGGCGCTGGAGATTCTGCGCGCCCGCGGGGCCGAGGCGATCGTTCATTGCGGCGACCTCTGCTCCCCGCCGTGCGTGCAGGCCCTGGGCGACTGCGGGCTGCCCGCCTACGCCGTCGCGGGGAACATGGACCGTCACCTGGTGGAACTGGCCACGCAGGCGGCTGAAGTGGGCGTGACGTTCTCCCCCGAGGTTGTCGAGGCGCCGCTGGGTGACGGGCGATATCTCGTCGCCACGCACGGCAACGACCATGCCGTGCTCGACGAACTCGTCGCCGGGCAACAGTTTCCCTATGTCTGCCACGGGCACACCCACCGCGCCGCCGACGAGCGGATCGGGGCGGCGCGCGTCATCTGCCCCGGCGCGCTGCGACATCCGCGACACCCGCATCACCCCACCGTCGCCCTGCTGGACACCGCAACTGACACGCTCGAATTCCTCGACGTGCCGAGATGACGGTTGCGGTTCTTTTGGCGCGCCAATCCTTCCCACTCGCCATTCTGCACTCCCCACGAAACCCTTGGTCGTTCTCGGACGAGTCTGCTAGAATTCCGGCCATGAATGAGGACTCGGGCCAACTCGCGCGGGCGGCAAGACAGTTGATCGACACCGACGAGCTGCTGGGCGGTGGGTTCCTTCCCGCCGGGCACAACCCGTTGCCGGAGGTTCAGGCGTCTGCCCCAGAAGCCCAGGAAGCTCCAACCGAGATGACGCCCACCCAGAAGGCCGAGGCGCTCAAGGCGCTCGACGAGGGGGAAGTTCGCGCTTGCACGCTCTGCGGCCTGCACCGCACGCGGACGCACACGGTCTTCGGCGAGGGCAGCCCGTCGGCGGCGCTGGTGTTCGTGGGCGAAGGCCCCGGCGCCGACGAAGACGCGACCG
>DNAS01000050.1:0-941 GCA_003485185.1 Phycisphaerales bacterium
TGCTTGCCGGCTGCGGATCGCGTTTCACGACGACCGTCAATGGGAGTTGTCCTGTGCTGATTTCGCCGGCCCAGGTTGTCCCCTCGCGTTTATCAAACCGATAAGTCTGGCTGACCCTGTATTCCCCCGGCGATAGATCAATGTGCGGATCAGGCGACTGGGCATCCAGCTCCAACCATATCCTGCCCACTTCAAGCATTTGCCCGGACTTCAAAACACTTCTTCTGATTTTGACGGGGCGCCCCATTGCCGGGATTGCCACAGGCAGTCGCTTGCCGTTGGCATCGTGAACGGTTGGGCCCCATCCTGACAACGGGACGTAATCGTCGAGAACCGCATCGGCCGAGCCGACATTACGAACCAATAAAAGGAAGTCAATTTGTTCCCCCGGCTCATAGGGATGCCGGGAAGTTCCATATCGTAATCCAGCCTGAATCCCGTTTTCCGGCGCACCCCAGACGACGCCATCCTTGTCCACGGAGGGTGTTGCAGAGTGGGTGGAGAGAGGCTGGCTTGCCGGCGGCATTCCGGCGCGGAGGGCATGGACGAGAGCGGCGGCCTCCTGCTCCGTGAACTTGCCGGTAATCATTCCGGTCTTGCCGAGGGCGGTCCTGATGATCGGCGCGGAGACAATCCTGCCGTCCACCACGATAGCCAGGGCGTTGTCGATGTTGGTCTTGGTCAAGGCCGCAAAGAGTTCCGCCCCGCGATCATCGAATTCAAAGCTGACGGCCGGTTGATTCGCGTGGTCCTTCGTGCCATACACATTCAATAAGCCCCATGCGTCCTTGTCCTCGCCGCGAACCATCGTTTGGCCTGGCTTGTCGGACACCAGCACGTATTTCTGCCCGTCGTACTCGCCCGTCACCAGCCCCGGCGCATTCGTCAGTTCGTCCCAGATCGGCAGCCACTTGTATCCAGATGCCAGCGGATTACCCACT
>DNAS01000050.1:1171-14784 GCA_003485185.1 Phycisphaerales bacterium
TGGAACTCCAGGCTGCTGCCCGCTGGCCAAGCGGCCGGTCTCGTCGCCGGCTGGGTGGCGGGTTGGCTGGCGGGGTCGGGGCGGCTCAGGAGGCGCAGGGACCGCAAGGCGTCTTTCAGGCGGGCGTCGTCGCGCGGGTCGGGCTCGCCGGTGATCGGCGGCGGGTAGATGCGGACGGCCATCTACGGCTGGAACTGCACCGCCGTCGGACCGACGTTGATAATGGGCGTTCTTGGCACGAGCGACGAGAGCATCGACATCATCACGCCCGCGTACAGGCGCCGGCCGTCGGCGACGACGACAAACGCGTCCGCGTCGCCCACGCCCTTGCGCTTGAGGATGCGGTCGGCGACGGCCTGGCTCTTCAGGCGGATCGTGTGCGACTCCCAATCGTATTCGAAGATGTCGCTCTCGCGGATCAGCGGCTCGTCGGCCAGCGTGAAGTCCGCCAGCGGCGTCTTCTTGAACGGCACATCCTTCGGCCGGGCGGTGATGAGATAGATGCCGACGCGCGGATTCCCCGCAGGCTGAGTGGCGGACGACATTGACCGCTCCATCGACCGCAAAGGCAGATAGAGCATCGCCGTAAGGGAAACCGCCAGCAGGATCAGGGCGACGACGATCGCCGCGGACCACCAGCGGCGTGCCTTTCGGCCGCCCAAACTCGTCAGAAGGAAACAGACGGCGGCGTCCAATCCAAACAGGACTCCAAAGAGCGGGATCGCAAATTTCCGCACAAACCGGGCCGACTCGATCGTCAGCATTGTCAGTCCCGGCAAGGCGGCTCCCATATTCGC
This sequence comes from Phycisphaerales bacterium, assembly GCA_003485185.1. Lineage (GTDB taxonomy): Bacteria > Planctomycetota > Phycisphaerae > SM23-33 > SM23-33 > UBA12270. The sequence continues at coordinate 1,969 of DNAS01000050.1, forward strand.
GAAGATGCGGTTGAACCGCGGGACCGCAAAGAAAAAATACGCGAGCATCAGAACCAGCAGCGCCGCGTGCCAGGCAAGCGTCCCAAGAACAGCGCCCGCCGATTTGCCGGATTCCGATATCGCCGGGGTGTCCGGCTTTGCACCCTCAAGCACACCGCGCTTGAGGGTGGCACCCATCTTGGTGGCTTTAAACGCTTCCACGACTTCCCGCCGGCAGAGGACGATCAGCGCCCAGATGCCCATCGGCAGGCCGATGATGTTGCCCGGCGCGGCGATGAGGGCCAGGATCGCAGCCGCAATGGCTAGGCCACGGTTGCGAACCTGCATCATTCGCATCGCGCCGAGCAGAATAAGGATATTGATCGGCAGGCCCACAAGCAGCGGCAGCCCCATCAGCAACTCGAATCGCGAAACAACAACCAGAGAGCTTCCATTCGGCGCGCTGGTTACAAGACCTCTGTCCGAATAGATCGACTCGGCAGGACGAGTCGTCGCATACGGATCGGGTGATTGGGCCAGACTCGATGCGGTGACAGAAGGCTCGACAGGCTCACCAAGGAGACGGGCCTCTCGTCGAGCCATTGACAGAACAACCACCGCGACTACTGCCAGCAGCACCGCCAGATTGATCCCGGCCGCCACGATCATGCCGATGGCTGGGGCCTTCACGGCTTGGCGGGCGCGGTCGATCTGTTGTTGCTCCTGGGGCGATGCGGGCGCAGCTGGCCGTGATTGCGAAGTGGCGGGCTGGCCAGCCCAAAGCTTGTACCGAATCAGCGTGCCGCGTTTACCATCGGACTTCGCCAACACCCGGAGCAGCCCCATATGGCCTTCGCGCGTCTTGAATACATACGTTGCCAGCAACGAACCTTCCGTGGCCATGATGGCCGGCGTAGCGCCGTGCGTGTCGCTCAAAGCAAGGTTTCGCATGGCCTCGACGTCCGGATCGTCCCATTCCACGCTCTTGACGGGCACGACCGTTAGATCAATGCCCCATGGCGCATCGTCTTCGCCGCACACATCCGCGCCATGCAGGACCGCCCATGCCTTCAAACGCCGCATATCCGGCCGAGCGCCAGCCTGGTATTCCTGTGCTGTGATCTCTTCGATGAATTCGGGAGCGTCGAACATCTGGCCGGTCTTGAGGTTGAGAAGTCGATTACGTCTTTCGTCACTTCGGCCGAATTCCCGCTCCATGATCGGGCCGAAGGCTGCACTCTTGGACGAGGAACCTGTCGCCCCTGCAACGGCTGGCGCACTGGGAGTTGAGACAATCGTCTCGACCTGCGTGCGGACTTCGCTGACGTTCTGGTATCGGCGGGCGGGTTCGCGTTCCAGGGCGCGGAGGACGACCTCGTCCAGCCGAACGTCGATCAGCACCTTGCGGCTGGGCGGCTCGAACTCTTTTGACGAAGAACCTTTCGGCAACTCGCCCGTGAGCATCTGGTAGAAGACCACGCCGAGGGAATAGATGTCGGCACGGTGGTCCACTTCCCGCGGGCGCTCGATCTGCTCGGGGGCCATGTACTGCGGCGTGCCCAGGACGTGCCGGCCCTGGGTGACTTCACCCTCTCCCTGCCCTCCCCCTCCAAGGGGGAGGGATTCACCCTCTCCCACAGCCGGAGGGATTCCCACCAGCCTGGCCAGGCCGAAGTCGGCGATCTTCACCTGGCCGGCGCGATTGAGCAGGATGTTCTCCGGCTTTATGTCGCGGTGGACGATGCCCCGGTCGTGGGCGTACTGGAGGGCATCGCAGATCTGCGGCACGATGGCCAGCGCCTCCGCGGCGCTCACCCCCCCGGAGTTGAGCACCTGGCGGAGGCTCAGGCCGTCCACGTATTCCATGATGAAGTAATACAGGTCGCCTGTTGCACCCTCCCCCTTGCCCTGGCCCTCCAGGGAGAGGGGTCGAGAACCGAAGCTGTAGATCGTGACGATGTTGGGATGACTCAGGCGGGCCATCGCCTGCGCCTCGCGGGCGAACCGCTGGGCGAACGACGGGTCGGCGCCGATCTCCGGCGGCAGGATTTTCAGCGCGACCAGGCGGTCGAGCTGCTTCTCGCGGGCCTTGTACACCGCCCCCATGCCGCCCCGCCCGATCAGTTCCAGGATGTCCAGTTCGCCAAACAGCGGGGCGAGCTGCTCGACCGTCGGCGGCGTCCATTGCCTCCCGTACGGGTGATGCTCACCGGTGTAGCCGAAGGTATTGGTCTCCAGGCCGCACTGGAGCAGGCAGGCTGGACAAAGCCCACGCGGGCGGCCAGAAGGAAGCGGCTTGGAGCAGCGCGGGCAGCGGTTTTCCTGCGACGCCTCTTCGGGCATGGTTCCTCGGCCTTTCGTTCGCGCGGGGCGGGAGACAAACCCCTCTCCCCCGGAGGGAGAGGGCAGGGTGAGGGCGCCCCAGCCACGGCTTCCACACAGTACAGACGCAAACGCGACGGATCGTTACAGGCAATTCAGCAGAAAAGCGATTTCTTCCTCGACCTGCTCGGGCGAGTCCACCGTCTGGGCGATTTCCTCGCGCAGCAGGTCGCGGTAGCGCCGGCGGAGGCGATGGACGGCCACCCGGACGGCTCCCTCGGCCATCTTCAGCTCGCGCGCGACCGAGGCGGTGTCGATCGCCCCCGCCCCGCCCGTCAGGCAGGGCTCGAGAGCGTGGTAGAGCCTGCCCTTGCCGGCTGCGGCGTAGTCCCTGCCGAGACGGGCCAGCACCTGCTCCAGCACCGCCAGAGCCCACTGGCGCTCGAAGAGGCGTTCCGGGGTCAGGCCGTCGGCCGGCTCGACGGCGTAGCGGGCCTCGGCGTCCAGCGCGTCCAGCGCGATCACCGTCCGCCCCCCGCCGCGCTTCTTCGCGCGGAACCAGGCGCGCTGTTTGGACAGGAAGTGCTTCATCGCCGCCAGCAGGAACGAGCGGAACTTCCCCTTGGACCGGTCCACCTGGGCGAGATATTTCTTTTCCAGCAGGCGGGCGAAGAACTCCTGCACGACGTCCTCGGCCGCGAAACTCGTTTTTCCCAAGGAACCCTGGCGTCGCACGAAGGCATACAGCGGGAACCAGTACGCCTGGATCAGTTCCTCCAGCGCGCGGCGGGATTCCGTGCCGGCCTGTGGATCGGCCGCAGCCAGCACGACGCTCCACCGCGTGGCGGCGAACTCTGCTCCGCCCTGCGTAGCGTGCTTCGCAGAGCAGGGCCCGACTCCGCTGCGCTTCGCCGTGGCAGGCTCCGCTCCGCGAGCGCGAAGTGACGAGGTTTTCCCGGTTGACGGCATGCTCGCGGTTATACCCGCCGGGGCGAACGGCTTCAACGCCCCCCGGCCAACCTGGATGCGGCAAGGCGGTCCGCGGGCGTCGGGGCGGTTATCGCAGGGTGTAATCGGGGCCGATGTCTTTGCCTTCGGCAAGCAGGGCGGTGCGGGCCAGGCCGCGGAGGAAGTAACCCGGCAGGCATTGCGACTCGTAAATGCCGCTGCCGATGGCGGCGCGCGGCAGGTCGCGGTCGAGGAAGATCGGCAGCAGGACGCGCGACCATCGCTCCGCGTGGTCCAGCCACTGGCGGTCGCCCGTGATGCTGTACAGGTCGGTCAGCAGGCCCAGTTGCATGCCGGCGTCCTTGACCGGAACGGCAACGCCCGCGGGAATTTCGTCGACGGCGCAACAACGCCCGATGCGCTCGGCCATGTCCAGCAGGCGGGCGTCGTGGTTCAGCCGATAGGCGCACAGCGCCAGCAGGGCGAAGCAGGCCGACGGCGAGTTGCTGGTCCCGTAGCGGCTGCCCCAGGAGGGCGAATAGACCGCTTCGCCGGAACGCGAGTCCGCCAGTCGCCCGGCGAACCTGCCGTGGTCGAGGTCATGCGGCGCTGCCAGCACGGCATCGAGGTAGGCGTTTCCGCGCTGGCGCATGGTGGCCGCCAACTCCGGATCGCGCGGCTCCACGAGCACCGCTGACTCCAGCAGCGACACGGCCAGCGAAATGGTCTGCGCGGCCTGCGGCATGGGCCCCTGGGCGGGCTTGGGGCGAGAGGCGAGCGGCAGCACCTGGCCTGGCGTTCGCTTGTCCCACCAGTAGTCCAGCGTCCGTCCGATATACTGCCGGAACGTGGGCGAGCCGGTCCTGGCGTAGGTGAAGCACCAGTCCAGCATCCAGAGGCCCCCGTGCCGGGGGAAGTCGCACGAGCCGTCGTTGCGGACCCGCTTCATGTAGTGCTGGAGGAGGTTAGTGTGACGGTTGTACTCCGGCGGGTCCATGTCGAAATAGTGCCGGGTCAGGCCCAGGCAGAAGCGATCGACGGCCAGATGGTTGAACGCCCAGAGTTTCTCCCACAGCCACACCGGCGCCTGATGCAGGTGGTCGTGGGTGGCCATCGTCGCCACGCGCGCCAGGGGATAGCTGCTTCCTGGACGGCCCTCATAGAGGCTCCAGAAGGCGTGCTCGCCCCACGGGAACAGCCCGGTGGGCGTGTCGGTGCAGTGGATGGCGAACCATTGCAGATACCTGTCGGCCGCTTCGGCGAAACGCGGCTCGCCCGTGGCGCCTGTCAGGTCATACATCAGCCCCAGCACGATGTGATCGTGCATGAGATTGCTGCCGGGGAACGAGCGGTCGCAGTCGCGCTGCCCGTCAATCGCCGGCGGGAGAATGAAAGGCATCTTGCCCGTGTCGATCTCGAGCACGGACGGGAACAGGCCGTTGAAAGACTGGGCGCATTCGACCAGCCTGTCCAACGCGGCGATGGTCCTGGCGAGGGAAACGTTCATGCCCGTCGTAGTGGTGTGCATGCTCCTGATATAAGCATCGCGCGTCCTCGCTGTCAATCCCCGCGACACCGAACGGCTTCAACGCCCCTCCGGCGGCTCGTCTCGGGGGGCGTCCGGACCGCGGTCCCTCTTCAACTGGCGGATCTTGTTCCGCAGCGTGTTGCGGTGCAGCCCCAGGTAGGCCGCCGCTTCCGACTGATTCCCCCGGTGTCGTTTCATGGCGTAGTCGATCAAGGCGCGTTCGACCTCTTCCAGCGTGCGGCTGTGCCGCCCAGCGGTCGATGGCGCGCGGGTCGCGTAATCGACTACCACCCGATGCAGCATGTCCTCGCGGCGTTCCCGCTCCGGCAGAGCGAACCGGACGGAACCCGGGAGATCTTCTGCAAGGATGGCCCGGGCGGGGGCGATCGCGGCCGCGTGCTCGATGGCGTTCTTCAATTCCCGCACGTTTCCCGGCCAAGGATGATTCACCAGGGCTTCCATCGCGCCGGGGCTCAAGGACTTGGGAGGAACGGTCTCCCCGGTCGTCGACTGGAGAAAATGCTCCGCCAGCAAGGGGATGTCGCCCTTCCGCTCCCGCAGGGAGGGCAACGAAATGTGCAACACGGCCAGGCGGTAGTAGAGGTCCTGGCGAAACCGCCCCTGCCGCACCTCGTCGGCGAGATTCTTGTTGGTCGCCGCCAGGATCCGCACGTCCAGGCGGACCGGGCGGGAACCCCCGACACGCTCGACGACGCCCGTGTCCAGCACGCGCAGGAGCTTGACCTGCACGTCGAGGGGAAGCTCGCCGATTTCGTCCAGCAGGAGGCAGCCTCCGTTGGCTGATTCGAACTTGCCCGCGCGGTCCGCCTCGGCGCCGGTGAAGGCGCCGCGGACGTGCCCGAACAGTTCGCTCTCGATCAGGCTGCCCGGGATCGCGCCGCAGTTGATGGCCACGAAGGGCCCGTCGCGCCGGGGGCTGAACTGGTGGATGGCCCTCGCCACCAGTTCCTTTCCCGTGCCCGTCTCGCCCTGGATCAGGACGGGCGAACCCGACGCGGTCGCCCGCGCGATGAGCTTGTACACCTCCTGCATCGGCGGCGAATTGCCGATCAACGTGCCGCGACTTTCCCGCGCGGAACCCGCCTCCGACGCGCCGCCCGCGGAGCGGGTCTCCCGGATTCGATTCGCCAGCGCCAACGCCTTGTCCAGGTCCAGCGGCTTGACCAGGTAGTCGTACGCCTTGCCCTGAATGGCGCGGACGACCGTGTCCAGGCCCCCGTAGGCCGTGATGACGACCACGTCGGCCTGGTGGGCGGTCAGTTCCCCCAGCAGGTCCAGGCCGCTGCGGTCCGGAAGCCGCACGTCCAGAAAGACGACGCAGGCGGGGCTCTGGAGATATGTCGCCAATCCTTCGCCGGCGGTGGCGGCGGTGAGCACCCGCCAGCCGCGATCCTCGAAGAACCGCCGGAACGCCAGGCAGATCGAATCTTCGTCGTCGATGACCAGGATGGACTTGTCGTTGTTCTTCATGACGGTTCGTTTCCTGCCGGTTCGGCTTGGCGCTTCGCGTTTTCCGTTTGAATCGGCAGTTCAAACCAGAATATCGCCCCGCCCGGGCTGCTGTCATATCCAATGTGCCCGCCGTGACGATCGATGATCTGCCTGGAAAGATACAACCCCAACCCCACCCCGTTGGATTTCCCAGACGAAAATGCCTCGAAAAGATTCCCATCGCGAACCTGAACCCCCTTGCCGGTATCCGCAATCGAAAAGCGAATCCCCGTCGGGGCGGATTGAATGCGCAACGTCATGGTTCCGCCGCCGGGCATCGCCTCGACGGCGTTGACCATGAGGTTCATCATCACCTGGCGAACCTGGTTGGCGTCGGCAAGGACCGACGGTTCTTCCGCGGGAAAGTGCCGCTCCACCGCGACCCGCGCGTGGCGGCACCGGCCGGAGAGGATCGTCAACACGCTCTCGGCCAGGCCGGACAGCTTCGTCGGCGCCGTGGAAGGCTCGCGGGAAAGCGGTCCGTCGCCCGGCGCGAGCGTCATCAGTTCGTTGAGATAGAGGCCCATGCGGTCGATTTCCCGAAGGATCGCGTCGATGCCGGGATCGTCTTTCAGGTCCGCGCGGTCCTTGAGGACGCGCACGTTCATCTTGATCCCACTGAGGGGGTTCCGCAGCTCGTGGGCGACGCTCAGGCAGATTTTTCCCAACGTCGCCAGGCGCTCGCTCTCGGCCACGCGCAAGCGGGCGGCGCCGAGGCGATCCAGCAGTTCGTGGAAGGACCGCGTCAGGCGGGAGATTTCCTTTGGGCCTCGCCTCGCCGCAAGCGCGCGTTCGGCCGGATCGGACGGGCCTTGCGCGTCGGTCAACCGATCCATTTCGTTCGCCAGCCTCCGGATCGGGCGGGTGATCGAAAAGGACAGCAGCATGGCGATCAGCGTGGCCGCTCCCGCAGCCGGCCAGAGGACCCGGGCAACGCTGGCCCGCGCCCGCTGCCTGGCCTGCTGAAACTGGGCGTCCGGAACCAGCATGTAGAGACGGCCCTGGGAGGCGCGCGGCGCACGGACATCTGCCGCATCGACGGACGCCGAATCGAATCGGTATCTCTGCCCGCCCAGGAACACCACGCCCGACGTCCCGAGATCGGCTGCCTTGCGCTGAAAATCCTCCGTCAGGGGATCCGACAGGCTCGATCCGGCGATATGGGTGGGATTCTCTTCCGCGGCAATCCACTCGGCATGGAACAGCTCCCGAAGGTACCCCATCATGGCGTTGCTCTTCGGATAGCTCCGGCCCCTCAGGAAGCCCGAGGCGCTGCCGACCATCTCCTTGACGAATCGCTCTTCCACCACCCGCCCGGCGACGTCCTGCGCGATCCAGCCCAGGAGAATCGACAGGCCGATCACGAAGACGTTCAACGCGAGGATGGTCCGAAGCCTGATCGACAATCGCATGTCCCGCCTCTCTTGCCCAGCCAGCCGTCCATGAGACGGCGACTTCTTCTGTTGCATCTTCCGTGCCAACCCGCAACGCAACCTGCGACGGCTGGAAAATCCGCAGTTCCTGCTTCCGCCCCACCGGATCCGGGCCAGCAGAAACCCCCCGGTAGCCCGAGTATACAGGGCGCGGCGCCGGTTCTCCAACCTGTCGATTGCACAGCCACGCGCCACCGAAGAACACGAATTGTGCACGGGCGGACGACATGAACCGGACTCGACAGCGTGGCGCAGCGGCAAATCGCCCCAAAAGCCTCCGTTGGGGGCGTGTCTCGTCCCACACGAACGGATGTCCGCGATGGCACAGAAGTTGCTTTCCTTCCCTAGCCGGCCGGACCGGCGAAAGGAGAGTTCGCAATCGATGTCCACGAAAGACTTCCCTCACGCAACGAGACGGATCAGAAACTCGTCGCCGCGCGGCTTCACCTTGATCGAGCTGTTGGTGGTCATCGCCATCATCGCGTTGTTGGTGTCGATCCTCCTGCCCTCGCTGGGAGCCGCCCGCGAATTGGCCAGAGCCACCGTCTGCAAGGCGAACCTGAAGAACCTTGGCCTGGGCCTGGCAATCTACCAGTCGCAAAACAATGATTACGTCGTGCCGTCCTACAACATGACGGGCATCCTGGGCGGGTCGGACGTCCCCTTGGACGGATGGGCGCCCATCCTCGACCGCGACAAGGTCGTCCCCGGCAATCGGGAAAACGTCGGAAGCCTGTTCGTCTGCCCCAGCATGCTGGACGTGGAAGGAATGAAGGACGGCCAGACGGGAACCGACCCCCGTAATCCACAGGGCTGGATGGACTGGCCCAATCTCCGCCTGGGAACCGCCAGTGTGCCGACCACGATCCCCGACCGCGGATTCACGCGGATCCTTCGAACGGGATACTGGATCAACGCGGACAATCCGATCGGGGGGACGGTGGCCGTCGAAAACGAAGTCTATTACACCCTGTCGGCAGGTTACGGTCCCGGCAGCAACGGCGTTTCCATGCGCCTGACCCGTGGAACCGCCTTCCAGTGCCCCAGCAACCTGATTGCCCTTTCCGACGGCGTCTACGCCGGCCGGCAGCGGGACGTCCGGATCGGAACCAAAAACTGTCGCATCGGATACAGGCATCCCGGCGAGGTCGCCACGGCGAACCTGGCGTTTGCGGACGGACACGCCGGAAGCATTCCCGGGGACCAGTTCCCCCGCGGTTTGGGCGGCACGGCCAGCCTGGAGGAATTGCGGCAGGAAAACGCAGGGGCTGCGACCGTCTTCGCGGATCCGGATAAGGCCTTGAGATCATAACCGCTGACTCAAATCCACTTTTAATTCTCGCTGGGGGCGTGGTTTGCAAAAATGAAGGGGAATACCCTAATTTTGAACCAAACCGCTTGACAAATCAGAAGTATTGTCATAAAATATCCATAGTTGGACAGTTTTTGGTCAATACGAGCCAAAGCATCTCTCGGGAGATTTACGCATGGCGTTGGTTGCCCACGGTGAGTTATTGAACGATTCTCCCCGCGCCAGGACGGTCCACGGGTTGCGTCAGTGCATCCTGGAAGGTCTCTTCCTGACCGGGGATCGTCTTCCGGCCGAGCAGAAGCTGGCCCGTCGTTTTCACGTCTCCCGGGGCACCGTCCGGGCGGCGCTGGAACGCCTGGAAGAAGAAGGCCTCATCAAGGGCCGCAAGAACTGCGGCTACACCATCGTTCACCAGTCCGCGGCCCGATCGGGGCTGATGGCCAGGACGGTCTCCCTGCTGACCAGTTTCAAGGAAGAGCCCAAACCGGGACTGTACTCGGCGAAGATGAAGGCCGTCGAGTCGGGCATTGCCGACGAGGTCCGCAAGACGGGCCTGAACCTCCTGACGCTGCACACAGGCGAGTTCGGACAGCACGGGGTGGACGGACTGCTGACCGACCGCCCGATGGGTCTGGTGGTCAGTTGCCTGCTGGAGGATCCCGGCCTGGACCAGAGCGCGCTGCTGCGCCTGTCCGAGGCGAAGGTTCCGCTGGTGGTCCATTCGGACGCGCCGATGTTTTCGCGATACGACCGGGTGACCAGCGACCACTACAGCGGCACGGCGGAGTTGGTTCGGCATCTGATTTCGCGGGGAAGGCGGCGGATTCTTCGGCTTTGGACCACCGACACCTACTGGATTGACGCCCACAACCAGGCGTACGAGCAGGCGATGGCGGCCGCGGGCATCGAGCCCATTCCGGCGGTGTATGTTTCGGACATGCCCTTCCGCGCCGAGGAAAGCCGCGAAGCGTTCGCCGCGCGAACGCGACACCTGGCGGGCTATCTGGTGGAGCATTTCCAGGACGCGCGAAAGATCGACGCGATCATGGTGGCCACCGACTGCGAGGTGTTTCCCACCGCGGCGGCTTGCCGCCTCTTCGGCGCCGACCCCGCGGGCGACGTGGTTGTCGCCGGGTACGACAATTCCTGGGAGGACGCATTCGAACGCCAGTGGGAGCCTGCCGTCCCCGTCGCGACGGTGGAGAAGAACAACCACGGCATCGGCGAGGAACTGGTCCGGCTGCTGGTCGATCGCGTCGAGGGCCGGCTGGAAGAAACCGCCCAGCGACGCGTCGTCCCGCAGAAGCTGGTGGTCACCCAGGCGGAGGCAAGAGCAACGACATAAGCTGGTCGCGTTTGATTTTCGCGTGCGCAAGGGAACGGAGAAACTTCGAGAAAGCACAGGAGAATGGACATGTCACTCTCAACGGAAAGGATGGCAACCATGGAAACAAGGACACTTCGACACACGGCCGTGATGGTCCTGGCGATGCTCTTGGCGGCGACAGCGGCGCAGGCGTCCGTCTGGAGCGGCGGCAGCGCCAACTGGAGCAGCAACGGCGATCCGGGCTGGAACGGAACGGGCGTTCCGAACGCCGCCGGCGCGGTCGCCTCGTTCACCTCCGGAGGGACGACCACGCAGGATGTCAGCGGCGGCGTCACCGTCGGAACCCTCTCGCTGAGCGGTTCGCCCACCTCCGACAGATCGATTGCCCCCACCCAGGGGCTCACATTCAACCAGGACGGGGCGGGCGCGGGATACGCGATCCTCAGCAACAGTTCGTCGAAACGCCTTAGCCTTAGCACCGCGGGCCCGGTCACGCTGGCGGACGACCTGCTGATCACCAACACCGTCACCGGCACCGGCTCGTACTCGATCTCGATTACCTCGACCATCGGCGGGACCGGGAACCTCACGTTCTCCAACGTGAGCAACGACACCGCGGCCAGGCCGATTTCCCTCGGCGCCAACAACAACTTCACCGGCAGCGTCCTGATCCAGAAGGGCGCGGTGACGCTGGCGAACCCGGGGTTCGGCGGCGTGGGGAACGCCGTGACGCTGGGCAGCTCGGGCAACGGCTCCGCCACGCTGGTCACGACAGGCAGCGTGACCTCGCTGCCGAACAACATCACCGTCGCCTCCGGAACGGGCGGGACGCTCCTCCTCGGTTCGACCCACACGGGAACGACCACCTCCACGTACAGCGGAACGATCACGCTGAACGACAACCTGAGCATCACCAGCGTCAAGGACGTCGGCGGAACCGTGGCGTTCACCAACGTCATTTCCGGCGCGGGCGCGGTGACCAAGGTCGGCAGCGGTTCGGTGACGTTTTCCGCCGCCAACACCTACACCGGGAACACCACGGTGAGCGAAGGCACTTTGAACCTCGCCGCTACGGGCGAACTCCGCTTCAAGATTCAGAACGCCAATGCCTCCAGCCAGCTCCTCGGCAGCGGCACGGCGAATCTTGACGGCCTGTTCCGCCTGGACGTCAGCGCCCTGACGGACGCCGCGGGCACGTGGAACCTCGTGAACGTCGGGACCCTGACGGAGACGTTCGGCGGCACGTTCAACCTGGCCTTCGTCGGCGGGGCGACGTTCACCAACCAGGGTGGAGGCACCTACACCAGCGGAAACTGGACCTTCACCACCTCCGACGGCAACCTGACGCTGATCCCCGAGCCGGCCACGATGGCCCTGCTGGCGCTCGGCGGATGCACGATTCTGGTTCGCCGCCGCCAGTGAGAGTCCTTTTCCTTTGTCAGGGGTCGCCGTCCTGACCGGCGGCGGCTCCATTGTCGTGCCGGCTTCGAACGGAGCATGAGCCATGGACCGCAGACGCGCGCTGACGCAGGGAAAGGCAGGCGTCCCGCCTCGCCGACGCCCCCCTTCAGGACGGACAGGCGAGACGCCTGTCCTACACAAGAGGGGTTTTACCTTAATCGAACTCCTGGTGGTCATCGCCATCGTTTCGCTGCTGGTGAGCATCCTGCTTCCCTCGCTCTCGAAGGCGCGGGACATCGCCAAGCGGGTGGTCTGCCTGACCAACGTCCGACAGATCGGGATCAGCATCCACCTGTATTCGCAGGACAACGACGGGTGGGGCATGGGCGCGTATCGCGGCGACGCGCACCAGGTCCAGTACGGCGGTGGAGAGCCTGTATACCTCGGCACCCTGATGATCGCGGGCAACATCCCCATGCCGCCGGACGTGCTGTACTGCCCCAACTCGCAGTTTGCGCCCGCATGGAGAACGCCCCGCTGGTCGAAGACCGCGACGGAGGAGCAGAGCTGGACCAACAAGAACGGCGCGTGTTGCTCCTACACGACGAATCCCAACATAGCCTCCTGGACGCCGGGCAGCCCGGATGGATATGCCACGACCCGCAACAAGCTGGAAAAACTGTCTCCCTCGCTGGCGATCGTCAGCGACTGGCACGGATACGTTTCCACCAACGCCACGTACGGCAATTGCCCGAGAAATCACGGCCTGGACTACTACAATTACATCCGCGTGGATTCCGCGGCGTCGGCATTCCTGGACAACGACCTGGATATCTTCGCGGGAGTCGAGACCAACAAGAGCACCGGCCAACGGTTCGAGCTGATTTCCAAATAGCGTTTCGCCAACCCGCGCGTTTCGCGCAAGCAAGCCGCTCACGGGAAACATTGCCTATGTGGAAGACCGTTTCGTTTCTCGCCCCGCCGGCAGCAGCCTCCGCGAATCGCCGCCCTCGCGCGAACCTGCTGGTCGTGCTGGCGGTGGCGATGGGAGGAT
>DNAS01000050.1:14930-15891 GCA_003485185.1 Phycisphaerales bacterium
CGGGAGGATGCGCCGCCGCCCCGCCGCGATGGTCGATGCCCCGGGCGAGTGTCGGAGACTCGCCGGACTCCGCGCCCCTGACGGCCGGACTGTGGGAACAAGCGGAATTCACGGCCCCGCTGACCGGTCCGATTGTCGACGGCGTCTCGCCGCCTTCGGAAACCGGCCCGTGGACCACGCGGGCGAAATTTGCCTGGGATCCGGGCCACCTTTACATGCTGGTCGAATCGGTCGGGCCTCGTCCGAGTTCCCCGTTCACCCGGCATGACGAGTTGCTCCACCAGGCCGACGCCATCGAGTTGTTCCTGGACGTCACCGGAAACCGCCGCCGGATCGTGGAAGTGCAGGTCAACCCGGGCAACGTCACGGCCGACTATTTGCACGTCTGGGACCGCAAGCCCACGTACCCCGCGCACCGGATCGACGCGGATTTTTACCGGGCGCATCACCGCGCGGACCTCGCGTGGGACGTACGAGGCCTGCGGACGCGATCGGTGCTGGCCCCTGCCGGCGACGGACTGACCCGATGGACGGTCCTGATGGCGGTTCCCCTGTCGGAGATTCTGGCAGCCGACGGCCTGACGACGCCGCTGCGCCCCGGCCAAACGCTCTACGTCAATGTCATGCGATATGCGTATACCGGCGAAGACAACCGGCGGACGCTCCGCCACTACAACCTTGTCCCGGTTCGCCAGGGCTGCCCCCATCAAAGCCCCATGGCGACCATGGAACTGACGGCGGTGGAGTGACGAACTCGCCCTTTGCGCCGGAGCAACGTTTCCGCATCCGTAAAATTCCATGATTCCGCTTCCGTGAAAGGTGCTTATCGGTGAATGCAAGATCAGCCAGCCGCGTTGTTCTCCCCCTGCCGTGCCTCTGCCTGATGATCGGCGTGGCGATCGCCCAGCCGGAAACGGACGAAGCGCCCGGGAACTCTCTCGCGCCGTTTGGCGCCGGCGTG
>DNAS01000050.1:15998-26381 GCA_003485185.1 Phycisphaerales bacterium
GTTTGGCGCCGGCGTGAAGCTTCTCGCCCGACGGGAAGCCAAACCCGCCGACGCGAAATCGCTGGCGATTGACTGCCTGGGTGCGGCGAACGCCTCGCAATGGACGGTGGAGAATCCGCCCGAGGGGCAGGCCGCGAATCCCTTCGGCCTGGAAGAGCGCGACGGGAAACGGTCCCTCACCCTTTCCACCGGCGGGCTGGTTCCCGCCCGCTCGACGGTGCGCATCCTGCTGCCGGGCGACGGCCCGGCCAACGGCGACGTCTGGGCCAGGAACCGCGCCACCTATGTTTCGTTCCTGTGCAGCAGCGACAAGCCGGCGCGAATGACGTTCCACCTGCTGCAACGGGGAAAGTCCGCCGGTACGTTTCAGACGGGCTTTACCGCCCGGCCCGGCCAGTGGCAGCGGGTCGTTCTGCCCCTCGGGGAATTCAAGCTCCGGACCTTCGCCCGCGTCGCGGGCATCGGGTTCCGCGTCGCGGAGTCCCAGGAGGACGCCAAGGTGTCGATTTCCGAAATCAGCGTGGGCTCCATGCCGTATTCGGATGATTCCTGGAAGAGCCATCGGCTGGCCATCAGCCTCAAGGGCGACTGGCGTTTTGCGACCGATCCCGGCGACCAGGGGATGAAGGAGAAATGGCACGCGCCCGGATTCGACGACTCGTCCTGGAAGATTCTCCAGGCGGGTCTGCCCTGGCAGGCGCAGGGGATTGCCCATCACGGGTTCGGCTGGTACCGCCAGAAGATTCTCATTCCCAAGGAACTCGCCGGCACGCCGCTGCGGCTGACGCTGACGAGCATCCCTTCCGATGACGACGCGTGGTTCAACGGCGTCCGTGTCGGCGGCTGGAGCGGGGAATACAAATACACGGACCGGTTGCTGCGCGTCTACACGGTCCCGCCGTCCCTCATCCGGTACGGGCAAACCAACACGATCGTCCTTCGCATCTGGGGGGGCAACCTGTCTTTCCTCGGGGACAAGAGCGGCCTGACGGCCGGGCCGCTGGTGGCGGAACTGGACCCCTACTGCGTGAAGATGCGGCCCCCCGGCGGCGAGGAAGTGCCCTGCGAGCTTTTCGACCTGAGCGACGCCCGCCAGGGCAAACCGTTCGAGATCGTGTTTCCCTTCCCGGCCGAGGTGGCGAAGGAGCCCGGCGTCCAGCTCGGGTACCGCCTGACCGACTTCAACGGAAACGATATCCTCTCGGGCAAGGCGCCCCTCGCGGCGGGGCCGGATTCCACGGTCCGGGCCGTGATCGCGATCGATCGGCAGGCCGCCCAGGCGGTCTATCTCCGCGGGCGTCTCAAGGCCAGCCTCCTCCTCGAAGACGCAGCCGGCAAGCCCCTCTACTCCGGCCTGCGCGAGATGGACCATCTTTCGTTCGCCAAGCGGGACGAGACCCCGCTGCCGGCCCTGCCGGAAACCGTGGAAGCGACCCCCTACGGCGAGCTCAAACTGGTGGACGAGATCGACTGCTCCATGTCGCTGTTCGACGATCCTCACCCGTATCTCCAGAGCAGTTTCGACCACAGCCAGGACCGCATGACCCCCGGCGGGCCTGTGGAGGTGAAGGTCGTCGAAATCCTGGGCCGCAAGGCCCGCGAGAGCGAAATCGGGTGGTTCGCCTACCGCGTCGGACGCGGGAAGCTCAAGCCGCACACCACCTACCTGCTGCGCATCGAGTATCCCGAGGACAAGCCGCGCTACTGCCCGGTCGAAATCCAGACCGGGCAGAACTACATGGACGTCGGATGGAAGAACGGCGTCGCGCCCGACGACGTCTACGACAACTGGCCGCTCAGCAACCAGTGGCAGTGGTACGACGTGATCGTCCCGCTCGACGACGAGACCGTCGGCGCGGGCGGAACGGGCAGCGCCCCGGCCGAGAACGGATTCTGGGTTTATTTCATGAACAAGGTCTTCCCGCATAAATACTACGCGATGTATTCGGCGGGACCGGCGGTCGCGCGCATCAAGCTTTACGAGATCGACCCGGAGAAACACGCTCCTGCGATCCAGAAGCCCCAGGGGCTTCCCCAGCGCGTCCTGATGTTCGACTGGGAGCGCCAGGCGGACCACGAGCCCGCCGACCTGGTGAAGTACGCCAAGCTGATGGGCTACAGCGCCATCTCGCCGCTCATTCTCAAGTGGGCCACCGCCAATTACGCCGAGCCGCTGGACGGATACGTGTCGGTGAACATCGACGCCCGCAACTACTGGGTGCGGCGCTTCTACGACGCCGCCAAGGGCGAGCACGCCGAACCCGCCGTGCCCGGAAAGGAATCCGTGCACGTGCGCTACCTGGCGGCGACGAAGCGCCTCGGCCTCGATTACATCCCGCGCTTCGAATGGGGCGGATCGCAGGATCTGCCCAAAGAAGCCTGCGCAATCGACGTGAACGGCCAGCCCACCAAGCCGAACCGCTTTCACACCTGGTGCGGCAATCTGCTGAACCCCCTGACGTGGGACGACCTGAAGAAATTGATGGACCACCTGGTCCAGCCGTACGCGAAGGACAACCCGCAGCTGGCCGGCGTGCTCTGGCGGATTCGCAGCAGCCGCATGCCCATCAGCTACGGCCCGGCCGACCTCCAGTTGTTCGCCCAGGAAACGTCCACGCCCCTGCCGCCGGGCGGAGAGGCGCAATGGGCGGCCTGGGCGGCGGGCGTCATGAAGGCAAAATACGACGACTGGTGGCACCGCAAACGCGCGCAGTTCCACGCCCGCCTGGTGGAATTGCTCCGCGGGTACCGGCCCGACCTGTCGCTGTACTACTTCAACTGGGACTCGGACAAGTTCGGCCTGATCGAGCCGGACATCACCGCCTGGGCGTTCGTCAAGAACGTGGTCAAGCCCGCTCCGGAAGGCGGACGGGCGGCCTATGAAAAAGAGCGACAGGTGCGAAAAGACTTCACAGCCGAGGACTACATCCACGTGATGCGGACGGGCAACTTCGGCCATGCCTTCGGCGACCTGAACCGCGCCGACCTGGGGATCCGCCCGGAACTCTACAAGGAAATCCCGGGCATCCGGATTTTCGCGCCGGCCAACTATCTCTGCTACGCCGACAAGCCGAAGTACCTCAACTATTTCCGGACCGCCGACGGGCTGGCGATGAGCAATCCCGTCTCCTACGACGAGATCGGCTCCCGCGCCATCAATCCCAAGTACGAGGGCAACATGATCACGCCCGCCGGGGCGACGTTCAGCATGGCGCTGGAACTGCTGGCGTACTTCCACGGCGACGCCCGCACGATCACCTACACCGTCTACACCTATGGCCGGGGGTTCGCCGACGCGCACCGCCGCTTCGCGCAGGCGTTCCTCGCGCTGCCGGCGATCCCGGGCGACGTCGTGGACCAGCCGGAGCCGGACCTGAAAGTCCGCCTCTATCCGTCAGACAAGGGAACCTACGTCGGCGTCGCGCACAAAGGCTACGCGGGCAAAACGCTGACCGTGCGGATTCCCGGCCGGTGGAAGAAAGGCGCGACGGTGACGGACCTGGTCGCCAACAAGATCATCCCGGCCGCGCAAACGGACGACGCCCTGGAGTTCGAGCTGCACACGGGCCCGATGGCGCTGCACGCTTACCGCATCGACCCGCCGCGATAACGCGCGCGGAAATTAGTAT
The DNA here is from genome assembly GCA_003485185.1 of Phycisphaerales bacterium. Taxonomy (GTDB): domain Bacteria; phylum Planctomycetota; class Phycisphaerae; order SM23-33; family SM23-33; genus UBA12270. The sequence goes on from DNAS01000050.1 coordinate 19,628, forward strand.
GATGTCCCCGGATATCCGGATATCGTTTTCAACAGAGCATTCCTGCGTCCTGTTTTTCACCCGGCGAGTCTCACTCTGCGGCGAGGCTCATGCGCACCAGTGTGGCCAGCGAGTCGGCGCGGGTCTTCTGCATGACGCAGGCGCGGTGGTTTTCGACGGTCTTGATGCTGATGCCCAGTTCGGCCGCGATTTCCTTGTTCAGGCGCCCGGCCACCACCAGGTCCATCACCTCGCGCTCGCGGGGAGTGAGGGAGGCGATGCGCTCGCGGATTTCCCGCAGTTGCTCGGCGTCCCGCCATTCGCGGCGTTCGCTGGCCAGGGCGCGCCGCACGTGCTCCAGCAGTTCCGAGCCCTCGAAGGGCTTCTCGACGAAGTCGAAGGCCCCCGCCTGGATCGCCCGAACCGCCATCGGAACGTTCGCGAACGCGGTGACGATGATGACCGGAAGCTGGAGCTTCCTCGCGGCCAGCTCCTGCTGAAGCTCCAGCCCGCCCATTCCCGGCATGCGCACGTCCAGCAGGAGGCAGCCCCGCATTTCCGGGCGCAGGAACTCCAGGAACTCCTCCGCCGACGCGAACGAGACGCAGCGATACCCGGCCGAGGACACCAGGAAATCCATCCCCTTGCGCATGCCCGCGTCGTCGTCGACGATGAAGACGGTATTCTCGGGGTTTTCACTCGGGGGGGGGTTCGTCATCGCAGGCTCCTTGCGCCAGGGGCAGGGTGAAATGGACGACCAGTCCGGCCGGCAGGTTGGGTTCGATCCACAGCCGGCCGTGATGGGCCTCGACGATCGTGCGGCTGATGGACAGCCCCATTCCGATGCCCTCCGGTTTGGTGGTATAGAGGGCGGTGCACAGGCGGTCGATTTCGCCGGGCGGGCATCCGGGCCCGGTGTCCGCCACGGAGACGCGGCAGAGCGAGTCTTCGCCGGCGCGGGCGGCGAGGGCGATTCGCCGGTCGTCGCTGCCGCGACGGATCGCCTCCAGGGAATTGCGCAGGAGGTTCAGCAGGACCTGCTGAATCTGCACGGGGTCGGCCAGCACGGGCGGAAGGTCGCGCGGAAGGTCCAGCTCAAGCGCGATGCGTTCCTGCCGAAGATCGGGCCCGGCGAGATCGACGACCTCCTCGACGAGCCTGCATAGTTCGACGCAGCGGCGGCGCGGTTTGCCCTTGGAGACGAAATCGCGCAGGCGGTGCACGATGTTTCCCGCGCGGAGCGCCTGCGCCCGCACTTCCGTCATCGCGGAGTGGATCTGTTCGGGCGCGTCGGCGTGCGATTCGAGCAGTCGCATCGCCCCTTCGGCAAAGCTGGCGATGGCGCCGAGCGGCTGGTTGAGTTCGTGGGCCAGTCCGGCGGCCATCTCGCCCAGCGTGCTGACGCGCGAGACCCGGGCCAGTTCCTCCTGCCTCTGTCGGGCCCGCTCCTCGGCGCGGCGCCGTTCGGCCATCTCGGCGTGAAGCTGCTCGTTGGCCCGTTCGAGCTCGCTCGTCCGCTCGCGGACGCGCAGGGCGAGGGAATCGCGCGCCTCGCGGAGGGACTGCTCGGCCCGCCGGCGGCAGAGGATCTGGCGCTTGAGCGACCACATGCCTCCGATCATGGCGACCACCAGGGCCGCGTAGAGGAGCGTCAGGAGGATCGTTCCGGCGCCCCAGAAGCCGTGCCCGTACCGGCCCAGGCGCAGCAGCAGGCCTTTACCGGGCGGGTTGACCTCGACGACCGTCGCCAGGCGCGCGTCGAGGGGGGCGACGGCGGGCAGCGGGACGATGACGTTCCCCCGCTCATCGACCAGGCTGACCTGGTGCTTCTGGAGGATGTCGCGGTGCAGCACGTGGCGCAGGACGCGCTCGCAGGAGTAGACGCCCACCAGTCCGCCGACGGGCTCGCCGAGGCGCAGGATGGGCACGTTGATGTCGAACGCCGGCTCCCCCTGGAGCCCCACGTGCGGCGGGGAGTAAACGCACTGGCCGGTGCGGATCGCCTCGCGGTGCCCCTGCTGCGACTGCGGGCAGGCTAGCGGAAGCCCCACCACCTTCGGATCGCCCTGCGACGGCGCCGTCCAGCGCGCCGTGCCGGACGCGTCGACGTAGACCACGCTCACCAGTTCCGGGTGGTCCACCAGGTACAGCGCCAGGCGCTTCTGGAACGCTTCCTCGTCCAGCGTGCCGCGGCCCATGTCCTGGGCGAGCGTGCGGAGGTAATCGCGGCTGGCGTCCAACCGCTGGTGAATGCACTCGCGGGCGGTTCCGGCGCTGGCCGCCAGGTCAGCCCGCTCGGCCTGAAGCGACTTGGCCTGCATTCCCAGGAGCATTCCGCCCAGGACCGCCACCAGCAACGCGCCCAGGACTGCCGGCCCGAACCACGTCCGCCCCGCCAGCCAGCGGATCGGCCGGAGCAGTCGGGCAGATTGTTCCGCAAAAGTACGCATGCGGCCTCATTCACGGCAGGATGTCCAGCAGCTCGTAATACTCCAGCAGTTCGAGCGGCGTCGGTTCGTCCGGGCCGACGGGGCGCAGGGCGTCGATGCCCTCGCTCGCCGCCCACAGCACCGAGCCGTCTCCGAAGAGCCGATTGTACCCCTGCCGGTCGTGCGGGGCCAGCAGGCCGTGAGGCAGTCGTCCTCGCCCCGGCCAGTCGTCGACACCGAGGAAATCGCCGTAGACGACCTTGTTGGAATGGTTGAGGGTGGTCCACGCCGCCACCGCGGCTCCCCCCGGGCCGCGGCTGCGGGTCGCGTACGAGCTGTTCGGTCCTGACTGCGCCGGCGACGGTTCGGGTTCGCCCTTGCCCGGGCCCGGCGAAGGCGGAGACGGGGTCTGCCACTGCCAACGCCATTGATTGTGCGGCGAGTCGTAGGCGATGTCGGGCGAGCGGTCCGTCGGCTGGGCCGGACAGTAGAAGACCGCCCCGTTCCGCACGTAGTCCACCAGCAGCCCGAGGTTCACGCACTGGCCGTCGGAAAGGCGCATCAGGAACGTGTCGAATGACAGGCCCGGATCGACGTGGTGCGTCGGCAGGCCGAAGCGGTACTCCACCGAGTATGCCCCCGCGCCGACGCCGAGTTGGCGCAGGTTGGCGGCGCACTGCACCCGCGCGGCCTGTCGACGGGCCTGGGCCAGCGCCGGAAGGAGCAGCGCCGCCGCCAGGAACACGATGGCCGCCACCATGACGGCTTCGAGCAGCGTAAAGCCGCCGTGCCCCCGGCGGGAAAATGTCCTTGTTCGTCGTGTTTCCATTGCCCGAGTAAAGGATACGACACCGGCCCGACCGACCCTATAGGGGTTTTCCCTATCCTGGGGGAAACCCCGATTTTCCCACGCCGATCACGGGCTTACGATGCCCACAGAACCTCGACGGTCGCACGGCGTGTGCGGCGGAGGAACGGCTGGCAGCGGGACCAGAAGAAAGGAGTACGACATGTTCAAGCGGGCAATGGCAATCCTGGTGGTGCTGGCGTTTGTCTGTGCGACGGCGGCCCTGGCCGAGGGCGGGAAAAACCGCAAGCGCTGGGGCAACGGCTACGGAAGGACCATCGTCAATCCGCGGGACAGCGTCGTGGAGATGGGCATCCAACAGCGCGACCGGGATCGCGACCAGGACGTAAGCTGCGACTGCGACGGACCGAACGGCCCGGCCAACGACGAGCAGGACGGCAACGGGCCGAACGGTCCCGACGGCGACGGGCCCAACGGGTATGGTCCCGGCGACGGAACATGCGACGGGGAGGGGCCGCAGGACGGCAGCGGATATGGCCCAGGAGGCGAGTGAAGGCCTCCGCTGCGCGGCACATCGGCCGACGGGTTCGCCCCGTCGGCCTTTTTTTTACGCTGCGCGGGACTTATTTCCGTTCAAAGACCCGCACCCAGTCCACCCACAAATCGCATGCGCCGCCATAGCGAAGGAACGTGCCGTTCCGATCGCCGTCGCTGGTCTTGTAGGCGTTATTGATCATGAAATACATGCCGACCTCCCACGAAAACTTGTGGGTCGGATGCGACCATACCTTGACGTCGTCAAAGTAATAGGTGGTGGTGTCTTTCTCGATCAGGCATCCGTAGGTATGAAACGTCTGGACGGTGTTGGCTTTTCCGCCGATTTCCGTCACCTTCGGCTGGTACCCGTTATGGCCGGGGCCGTATCCCCATTCGTGCCGCGTCACGTGGTACGTCTCCGGCCAGGGCATGTAGTTTTCCAGAATGTCCAGTTCGTCGCACGCCCCGGTGTGTCCCTTGTAATTGTTCGAGGAGAGCAGCCAGAACGCCGGCCAGATTCCCGGCGCGGCGCCGTAGATCATGCGGCATTCGAAATACTGGTCGCGTCCGCCCTGGGTGTGGAACCCGGTGCCGTCCTCCCGCAGCGACGCCAGGAAACCCGTGGTGTGTTTCCGATTCCAGTTGAAGGGATCGACCACGTCCGGCTGATAGGCGGTGCGAATCCGCAGCCAGGTTCCTGTCTGATAGAACGGATCGTACGGTCCTTTATGCTCCGCGAAGACGGCGTCGCCGTACTCCGTTCCGTCGGGCTTCCGCGAACAATAGGTCGCGTCGGCGCCGGTCCGCGAGATGGTCGGCATCTGCTTGAAGTCATCGGAGTAGGTCAGCGTCATGCCCTGGGCCTGCGGCGGAACCGGCGCATTGGCCAGGCCGTCTTTCCACCGGACCCCGCCGTCGTTGAACAGTTCCAGGTAGCAGTTGTCCACCGTCTTTCCGTCGGCGGAGGTGGCGATAATGCGGACGTTGATCGGCCCGTGCGGGTAGTCGTCAGCGGGAAACGTGAAGAACCCCGCGCCCGCCGCGTCGAGCGCGACGGGTTTCGGCGTGATCTTCGAGTCGGCGCCGAATTCGGGGCCCTGCCGCCAGCACGTCGCCTCGGCGGTGGCCATTCCCGGCGCCACGAACAGGACGTGCATGTCGCCCTTGACGTTGGCGCGGTACGCCGGGCTGACCACGGAGACCCTGTGCTTCGGGAAGGCGAAGGGCTTGGCTGCGGCGGGCGCGGATGCCGGGGTAGGTGCAGGTTTGACGTCCTTGGGCGGCGCGGGGGCAGCGGCGGGCGCATCCGGCTTCGCGTCGGCTTTCGCCTCCGGGCCGCCCTTGGCCTTCGTCACCCAGATTTGCGGGCAATTGCCGTAGAATCCCGCGCCTCCCCACCCGGGATGACCGGACATCCGCAGCTTCAGGTACTGCTCCGGACCGGTCGCGGCCTGGGGATCCTCCGCATTGCGCGCGTAAATCCGCACATACAGTTGCCTGGTGTTCAGGCCGGCGACCTTGGGGGCGTCCTTGGTCAGGTTGACGATCCCCCGCTTGCCTTTGGGAAGTTCCGTGAGGGTCTTCCATTCCTTGCCGTCCAGGCTGTACTCCACCCCGGCCACGCAGGTGGCGGCCAGCGCGACCTCGGCGTACGACGACGTGGCGAACCGGAACCCGCCAATCGGCTGGTCGAACACCAGCTTGTACGTCAGGCCCGCCCGCGTGTTGCTGTTCTTGCTGTAGAACTCCGCCACATGGTTTTCCTTCGCGTCGGAGCAATAGCCCAGGAGGGTCCCGTGGTAGAGCGCGGGGTTGCTGCCGTAGGGCAGATAGACGTGGGTTTCGCCGGTGGCGGCGTCGGCGTTCTGTTTCGGAGCGTAGGCATAGTTGTCGGCCCTGAGGGCTTCCATGCTCCGCTCGATGGTTTTTCCCACAGGGATGTTGACCACGCCGTCGTCGGCCCGAACGGTTTCCGCGGTTCCCGCCAGGCAGGCCGCGAGCATCACGCCGCACAGCAACGTCCTCATGACAGACTCCATTTCCCGGCTCTCGGAATCTCTTGCACGATCCGCCCCGAGAGCCATTGAGGAGGATCTGTACCGTTGGGTTTGCCGCATATTCGGCTGGTTGAAAACGTCCCTGCGCGGGTCGGGTTTCACTTCCCATCCCGCCAATCATCTCTTGTTCCCCGGCGCTGCACGGCGGGCTAAGGCAGGATCACCTGTTTGCCGTCCTGATCGTAGGTAGGCTGAATCTGGGAGAACGTTTCGTCGCGCAATTGCACTGCGGTAAGCGACTCCGCATGGCTGTCATAGAACAGCACGTTCGCCCGGTCGGTGTGGGTGGTTTCGACGGCGCCCTGCATGTAGACGTGGCTCCATTTGGTGTAATCGGTGCTGAAGGAGCCCAGCATCCATTCGGGGGCATGCCACGCCATGCCGCTGTCCGCGAGCATGACGATATGCCCTGGCGAGGGAACCATGTAGGTCCTCTGGAATCTTCCATAAAAGCTCGACGGCCCGAAGATGGTGGTGAACGAAAAGTTCCAGTCGCTATGCGCGCCGCCGTTTTCCGACGACCCAAAGGACGTATACAGCGCGTACGCCCGGTTCGGCAGGCCGCCGATGGGGGGAGGACTGGTAGTGCTGTAATCCTCCATATAATGCTGCTTGGCCGGGCAACGAATGACCAGCGAGCCGACATAGCTGGGCCCGCCAGTGGCCTGCGTGAAAGTGCTGTACCCCGCGGAAAGAAAGTACGGCCAGAGCGCCACGGCCCCGCTTCCGCCGCCCGGAGCGCCTACGGTCTGCTCGGTCACCACCCCCCCGAAATCATTGGCGTAGACGTAGAATCCCACGCCGCACTGTCGGACATTGCTCATGCACACGACCGACTTGGCCAGGTCGCGGGCCCTTTTCAAGGAGGGCATCAGCAGACTCACCAGCAGCGAGAGGATGGCGATGACCACCAGCAGTTCAATCAATGTAAAACCGTGTAGGGG
>DNAS01000103.1:0-4231 GCA_003485185.1 Phycisphaerales bacterium
ATGTATTGCAGCGCGTCCGGGGCCTCGGCGATCAGCCTGCGGAGGGCGTCGGGCCCTTCGGCCAGAACGTAGTCGCAGGGATCCTTCCCGGCCGGGATCGTCGCCACCCGCACGTGCACCTGCTGGGCTAGAAAAACTTCCAGGCCCCGCTGGGCGGCGGCGGCGCCGGCCGCGTCCGCGTCGAAAATCAGCACCACCTCCCGCGCGAACCGCGACAGCAACCGGACATGGCGGTCCGTCAGCGCCGTGCCCAGCGTCGCCACCACGTTCGTCACGCCGAACTGGTGGGGCATCAGCGCGTCGAGGTAGCCTTCGACCACGACGGCAGTGCCGCTCTTTCCGATCTCCTCGCGCGCCCAGTTCAGCGCGTAGAGGTTGCTCGACTTGTCGAACAGGACGCTCTCGGGGCTGTTGAGGTACTTGGCCCGCTCCTCGGCCGCCAACGCCCGCCCGCCGAAGGCGATGACCTTCCCCGCCGTTTCGAGAATCGGGAACATCAGGCGGTTGCGGAAGCGGTCGTACAGCCTGCCGCCCTCGCTCTGACCGGCCAGCCCCGCCGCCAGGAGCTGCCGCTGGTCGTATCCTGCCTCGGCGCCCGCGCGCAGGAGGGCGTCGTAACTGTCCGGCGCGTAGCCCAGTCCGAACCGCTGGATCGACTCGTCGGTCAGGCCTCGCTTCCGCGCGTAGTCCAGGGCCTGCTCTCCGGCCGGCGAATGCAACTGGTCGCGGAACCACCGCGCCGCGAACGTGGAGACGTCCACCAGGTCCGACTTGGACAGTCCGCCATCGGGCGCGGGTTCCGTCGCCTCGGCCGGCAGCGGAATGTGCGCGCGCTCCGCGAGTTGGCGCACCGCCTCGGGGAACGAGAGCTTCTCGTAGAGCATCAGGAACTGGAAGACCCCCCCGCCCGCGCCGCAGGCGAAGCACTTGAAAATCTGCTTGGCCGGCGAGACGTACATCGAGGGCTTGTGGTCTTCGTGGAACGGACAGAGGCCCACGAACTCCTTGCCCCGCTTGGTCAGCGCGAGGTACTGGCCCACCAGCTCGACGATGTCCGTCGCCTGGGCCACCTGCTGGATGAACATGTCCGAAAATCGGATCATCGGTCTGCCCGTCGATTTGAATCCAACCGAAGGAACCACAAAGGGCACAGAAGACACGAAGAACGACGAAAAGAAATTCCTCTCTTTGTGTCCTTGGGGTCCTTTGTGGTGAATCTTATTGCATCGTTTCCGAACCGTCCCGTCGGGTGTCACCTGATTATACCGCTGGAGGCGGAGGCGGACACGGTCTGCCCGGGCGGGGAGACTTCGCGCTCGACCGTTTCACCAGACCCACCACCACCACGACGACGCATAGCACCACGCCGAGGACGGCAGCGAGGATTCCCCCCAACAGCAGCGCCACGAATCGCATGCTTTTCAACCGTCCGACCGCCAGCGTCACGGTCCCCCCGGCGGGGCCTTTCCCCCGATCGAACCGCCCGACCAGGCGGACTTTGCACGGCTCGTTCACGGAGAAGCGCCACAGCGCATACCCTCGGCGACCGCCGATCGTGTACCGCTCGTTGATTTCCACTTCGTGCAGCGTCACTTCGGCGCCGTCGTGGGTGAGGAAGATCTTCAACCCTTCGACGGAACGCGGGCGGGGGGCGTCCTCCCCGTTCGCGCCGCGGGATTCATGGTAGATGGTGTATTCCCCCGCCTCCTCGAGGGCGATCCTGGCCTCGCCGGGAACCCGGATGCGGTGCATCGGCGCGGAAGCGAACTCCTTGACGGCGGAGACAATCAGGATCGCGCCCGGCACCACGCCGCCGATCGCCAGGAGCCCCGCCAGCCAGTAAATCCACGCGCCGGGACGGAGGGGATGCTCGTTCATTGCACGGCCTTTCCTGTCAGGAACTGATTTTACCTTGTGAAAAACGCCTGAAAAACCGGGTGGCACGGCTTGCTTGCAAGCCGTGTTCCCCGCGAATTCGGCAACACGCTTTGCGAGCAAAGCGTGCCACCCATCCCGTGAATGGATGTTTTCCACGGAACAATAAAAACTCTCGGGCGCGCGGTTCGGCGCGCCCCGGTTTCGGGAGGCATCCGATGCAGGTTCTGATCTTGCTGGCCGTCGCGAGCGCGGTGCTGCTGCTGGCGGGACGGTTCTACTCGCGGTTCCTCGCCCGAAGCGTCGGCGAGGACCCCGCGCGCCAAACCCCCGCCGTCGCGCTCGAAGACGGGCGCGACTACGTGCCCACCCCCACGGCGGTGGTCTTCGCGCACCACTTCGCCTCCATCGCCGGCGCGGGTCCGATCCTCGGGCCCGTCATCGCCATCCTCTACGGCTGGCTGCCCGCCGTCCTGTGGGTGCTGTTCGGCGGAACTCTCATCGGCGCAGTGCACGACTACCTGGCCGTCTACATGGCCACCCGCGAGGGCGGGCTGTCTCTCGCCACCATCGCCCGGCGGATGCTCGGAAAGGACGCGTTCGTCGCCATCGTGCTGTTCCTGATCGTCATGCTCGCGCTGGTCTGCGCCGCGTTCCTCAACGCGTCGGCCACCGCCCTGGTCAGCATGCTGCCGTTTTCGCAGATCGAGCTGCCGGCGGGGCAGTCGATCTTCCGCGTCGTGGGCGGGAAGGTGGTCATCGGCGGAATCGCCTCGACGAGCGTGATCGTCATCACGGCCGTCGCGCCGCTGCTCGGCTGGCTGTATATCAAACGCAAGGTCACGGTCTGGGTCTGCTCGGTGCTGGCGGTGATCATCTGCGCCGGAAGCATCACGGCGGGATTGTTCGCGCCCCTGTCTTTCCCCGACCAGATGCGCCTCCTGGGGCTCGTGCTGACCGGAGAGACGATCTGGAAACTCCTGTTGAGCGCGTACGTGCTGGTTGCCGCGGGCGTGCCGGTGTGGATCTTCCTCCAGAGCCGCGACTTCATCAACGTGCACATTCTGTACCTTGGAATGGCCGGACTGCTGGTGACGCTTCTGGTCGCCGGCGTGCGCGGCGTGGGCGTGACCGACCCGATCCCCGCGCTGAACCTCGCCGAGGCCCAGGCCGCCAACGGACCGGTCTGGCCGACCCTGTTCATCCTCATCGCCTGCGGCGCCGTCAGCGGGTTCCACAGCCTCTGCGCCAGCGGAACCACCTGCAAACAACTCACCAGCGAATCCGCCGCCCGGCGCATCGGCTACCATGGCATGCTGCTGGAGAGCTTCCTGGCTGTGTGCGTGATCGCGACACTGATGGTCGGCGTCTCCAAGGGCGCGTATCTCGGGCACGTCTACCCCAAACTCGCCGGGCTGTCCGGGCAATCGAACCCGATCGTGGGCTTCGCGCTGGCCGTCGGACACGCCGTGAACCTCGCGTGGGGCGCGCCCGTCGCCGTCGGCGCGGTGGCGGGAATGGTGCTGCTGGAGGGATTCGTCGTCACCACGCTCGACACGGCCATCCGACTGACAAGATACCTGTTCGAGGAAATCTGGCGGACGCTGTTCGAGGCGTACGACGTCTTCGCCGCGCCCGTCGCGGCCAAGGAGGCGCAGGCGACCTGGCCGGAGGGCGAGCTGGGTCCGGCCGGGACCGACGGAATCCCCGCGGCTCCGCCGCTGTCCGATTCGCCGCCCGCCCCGGCCTTCCCGACCGCGACCATGGGCCCGTTCCGCATCCTGCTGACCATCCTGCGCCAGTACTGGTTCAACTCGGGGCTGGCCGTCGCCATGATGCTCGTGTTCGCCTTCAGCGGAGGGGTCGGAAGGCTCTGGAGCGCCTTCGCCACCAGCAACCAGCTCCTTGCCGCCATCGTGCTGGCGCTGGCGGCGCTCTGGCTGCTGCGGAAGAGCCGGCGGTTCTGGTTCGCCATCTGGCCGGCGGCCTTCATGCTCGCCACCACCGGCGCCAGCCTGGTCATGATGTTCAACCGCTACCGCGCCCCAGCCACCTGGAACGCGCCCCTGCTCGGCGCGACCGTCGTGATGATGGTCATCCCCCTGTACCTCCTGCTGGCGGGAACGCGGGAAGTGATCCGGCTGCTGAGACTGCGGAAGGCTTCGTAGCCCGTAGCAGGAACAAAGGAACCAAGAACACGGAACTTGGCCCGCGCGGCAGCTCTTGTCTTCCCGGGTTCCCCAGTTCCTTTGTTCCGTGTTCCTTGTCCTTCCTCTCCCGCCGCTAAAGTTTTGTCCCCATTCGGTCGAAATAGAATCACCGAAAGCGAGATTTGTCCTCGGGCGCTGCCGAGTGT
>DNAS01000103.1:4356-4831 GCA_003485185.1 Phycisphaerales bacterium
GTCCTCGGGCGCTGCCGAGTGTTGGCGGCGGGATTTGCCAGGTCCCGCCGCCGCTTTGTTTCCTGTGAAAAAGGCGACGGACCCGAAGGTCCGCCGCCTGGCGTCGCGTTTGGTTTTTATGAGATCCGCTACCGCGCGTAGTCCACGCAGCGAACCTCGCGGACGAGCGTGACCTTGACCTCGCCGGGGTATTCCATCTCGTCCTCGATCCGGCGGGCGATGTTGTGGGCGATCTTGGCCGACAGGCGGTCGTCCACGTTCTCGGCGTCGACGATGACGCGGACCTCGCGCCCCGCCTGGATGGCGTACGCCTGCTTGACGCCCTCGAAGCTGGCGGCGATCTCCTCGAGCTTCTGGAGGCGCTGGACGTAGCGCTCGAGGGTCTCGCGCCGCGCGCCGGGGCGCGAGGCGCTGATCGCGTCGGCGGCCGCGATGATCGGCGTGTAGATGCTCGTCGCCTGCACGTCGCCGTGGC
>DNAS01000103.1:4972-10110 GCA_003485185.1 Phycisphaerales bacterium
CCCCGTCGCCTGCACGTCGCCGTGGTGCCCGCCGATGGCGTTGACCACCTCGTCGCGCTCACCGCAACGCTTGCAGACGTCGGCGCCGATCTCCGGATGTCCGCCCTCGACCTCGTGGTCGATGGCCTTTCCGATGTCGTGCAGCAGCCCGCAGCGACGGGCGAGCTGTCCGTTGAGCCCCAGCTCGTCGGCGATCACCTGCGACAGGTACGCCACCTCCATGCTGTGGCGCAGGACGTTCTGCCCGTAGCTCGTGCGGAACTGGAGGCGCCCCAGCAGGCCCACCAGCTTGCTGTGCAGCCCGCGGATGTTCGCCTCGATGACCGCCTGCTTGCCCGCCTCCTGGATTTCCTTCTGGATATCTTTCTCCACGCCGGCGGCCACCTCTTCGATCCGCGTCGGGTGGATGCGCCCGTCCTGAATCAGTTTTTCCAGCGTGCGCCGGGCGACCTCGCGGCGGACCGGGTCGAACGCGGAGACCACCACCACGCCCGGGGTGTCGTCGACGATCACGTCCACGCCGGTGGCTTTCTCGAACGCGCGGATGTTGCGCCCCTCGCGCCCGATGACGCGCCCCTTCATGTCGTCGGAGGGAATGTCCACCGTGGAGACGGTCGAGTCGCAGGTGTGTTCGGCCGCGTAGCGCTGGATAGCCGTCACGACGATCTCGCGGGCCTGCGCGTCCGCCCGGTCGCGGGCTTCCTCCAGGCGCTTCTGGACGAGTTCGGCCGTCTCGTGCTCCATGTCCTTCTCGACCTTCTGGAGCAGCTGTGCGCGGGCCTCGTCCATCGACAGGTTGGCGACCTTCAGCAGTTGGCTCTTCTGCTGGGCGATCAGCTCGTTGAAGTGGCGGTCCTTGGCGGCCAGCGCCTTCTCTCGCTCGGCGACGGCCTTTTCCGCCGCGTCGGCCATCCGCTCCTTGGTGTTGAGCGTCTCGATCTTCTGGTCCAGCATGTCCTCGCGTTTGGCGAGGCGTTTTTCTTCCGTCCGCAGTTCCTGTCGGGACGATTCGGTTTCCTTGTCGAACTGCTCGCGCCGGCGGATGAACTCGCTTTTGGCCTCGGCCTCGGCCTGGGCGATGATTTTCTGGGCTTCCGCCTCGGCGGCGGTCCGGCTGGCCGCCAGCTCTTTTTCCGTCGCCGCGCGACGGGCCTTTTCCGTATACAGCTTGATTCCGAACCCGATCAGCAACCCCGCCAGCAGGGCGATCCCGGAAACCAGGATCATCTCGTTGGGGGTCATTGCCGCGAGGAGCGCAAAGACAACCATGGCACGTTCCTTTCAACTCACAGGCGGACGCGCCGGAAAACGGAAGAAGGATCAAGCAGGCGTGGAGTTCCGAACCTCTCGGAACCCGGAGCGTTCAGGTCTAGAAGGTCACGTAAGCCTTACGTTCAAAAGCGGTTGGAGCTTCACTCCCCTTGCGGCCGCGGAGGATGGCCCGCCGGGTCACCCGGTACGCCTTCTGCGCTTCCGACGAGAAACACACCCCGCCCCGTCGGCCTGGCCGCCGATTTCAACTCGCTTCTGTCCCACTGGATACTGCGCTGGCTCATGGTGAACTCTATGACCCGAAGGCCTCCCGTCTGAAACGGGATCAATCGACGTTCCGCGCCGCGGAAGCTCTTTGCCAAACTTCCCCGATCCGGGGCCGCTTCCGCCACGCCGACAACCCGTGCGAAAAGTGGTCGCTGAACGTCGTTTCTATGACGGCCTGCTTGTCAGTCTTTTTTCCCGGCCGTCACTACCTGAATTTTCCACACAACGGAAATCCGGGCGCTTACTCCACCCGGTCGCCGCCCGGAAACCCGAGCGACTAACGCCATGGTATCCCGTTTGCCCCAAACCGGTCAAGGGCAAATGCGCCCCTTTTGACTTTCGGAAAAACCTGACGTGGCAAAGATTCGCAAATGCCTGCCTAAAAGAGACTTACGATTTGAAATATGCCGCGTTCTCCGCGGCGAATTTCCGCTGCTCGTCCGGCAGGTCCGACTCGGGAAAAATCGCCTCCACCGGGCAGATTCCCGCGCACGCCCCGCAGTCGATGCACTCGTCGGGGTTGATGTTCACGTGCGAAACGGCGTCCAGGCCTTCTTCGCCCTCGGCCGGGTGAATGCACGACACCGGGCAGACCGGCGGACACGACATGCACTTGGTACACGCATCGGTCACCACGTAGGCCATGATTGGTCTCCTGTTGTTCTGGACCAGTATATCCGCCGACGGGCAAGGGTGAAAACCTTTCGCCGATGCGGTATAGTGACATGCGAACGAGCGAAAACCGCAGCGGGAGAGTGACGGATGAACCCAATCGGAATCGCGGCGACGGGGCTGGAGTTCCTGACGCAGACGAAGTTCCTGAACAATTCCATCGTCCAGTGGCTGGGGCTGCTGGGCGTGCTGCTGGGCAGCTTCCTCGCCGGACGGGTGCTGTCGTTCTTCCTGGAAAGCCGCGGGCGGAAGATCGAGCAGCGGGAGAAACTCTACCTGCTGTCGCTGACGCTGCGAAGCCTGTCCGGACCGGTGACGCTGCTGGCGCTGGCGGCGGGGCTGTACCTGGCCTCGACGTTCCTGAACCTGTCCTACCTCGAGCAGGTCGAGCGCGACGGAAAGCAGGTAATGGAAATCCAATCGCTCGAGCCGTTCTGGCTCAACGCCTGCCGGACGCTGGCGGTGCTGGCCGTCACGTGGTTCCTCTTCCGGCTGGTGGACATCGTGGAGTTCTTCCTGAAGCGCTGGACCAGCCGCACCGAGACCGCCCTGGACGACCAACTCGTTCCGCTGCTGCGCAAGACGCTGCGCGTGTTCGTGGTGATCGTGGCGCTGCTGTTCCTCGCGCAGAACATCTTCCGCTGGGACATCGGCGCGCTGGTGGCCGGGCTGGGCATCGGCGGTTTGGCGTTCGCGCTGGCCGCCAAGGACATGCTCAGCAACCTGTTCGGCTCGGTGACGATCTTCGCGGACCGGCCGTTCACGATGGGCGAATTGATCGAGGTCGGCGGGCGCAAGGGCGTGGTGGAGGAGGTGGGATTCCGCTCGACGCGCCTGCGGACGCTCGAGGGGCACCTGGTGACGGTTCCCAACTCGATCGTGGCCAACGAGACGATCGAGAACCTCTCGCGCCGCCCGACGATCCGCCGCATCCTCAACGTCACCGTCACCTACGACACCCCGCCGGAAAAGATGCGCCGCGCGGTGGAAATCCTCCGCGGGATGCTCGACGCCCGCAGGGAACACTGGCGCGCCGAGACGCCCCCGCGCGTCTACTTCAGCGACTTCAACGCCGACAGCCTGAACCTCATCGTCTACTACTGGTTCGCCCCGCCCGACTGGTGGGCGTTCCACGAGTTCAACCACGAGTTCAACCTGGAGTTGCTCCAGCGGTTCAACGAGGAGGCGATCGAGTTCGCCTTCCCGACGCAGACGCTCTACGTCAAGCAGGATTCGCCCCTGTCGGCCGACGTGCGCGTCGCGCCGGGCGAACCGCCGAAGTAGCGCGGGAATTCAACGGAGAGTTTGCATGGCGGCAGCACGCACGGAAGCGAGCGCCCCCGGCCTGGCCGGCCCGGGCGGACTGCCCGACTGGCTGCTCCGCACGCCCATCGCCCACCGCGGCCTGCACGAGACCCGTGCCGGGGTTCCGGAAAACTCCCTCTCGGCGTTCGAGGCCGCCGTCCGCGAGGGCTATCCCATCGAGCTGGACGTGCAACTGCTGGCCGACGGGCGGGTGGCCGTCTTCCACGACCTGTCGTTGCGGCGGATGACGGGGCGGCGCGTCCGCCTGTCGGGCCTTTCCGCCGGCGAGATCCGCCCCCTGCGCCTGCTGGACAGCGACCAGGGCATTGCCCTGCTGGACGAGGCGCTGGAACTGATCGCCGGGCGGGTGGGGCTGCTGATCGAGACCAAGAATAACAGCCTCTCCGACCGCCGGCTGGAGCAGGCCGTGGAGACCGCGCTGGCGGGCTACGACGGGCCCGTGGCCGTCCAGTCGTTCAATCCGTTCTCGCTGCAATGGTTCGCGCGCCGCCGGCCGGAGATTCCGCGAGGCCAGCTTGCGTACGATTTCCACGGCCAGCGGATGGCCCGCTACGAAAAATTCCTCCTGCGCCGACTGCTGATGAACTGGGTCAGCCGCCCGGCGTTCGTGTCGTACCAGATCCGCTGCCTTCCGTTCGGGGCGGTGGCGCGGGCGCGGCGGCGCGGGGTGGCGGTGCTGGGGTGGATCTGCCGCTCGCCCGCCCAGCAGCGCCGCGCCGCGGCCTGGTGCGACAACATCATTTTCGAACACTACCGCCCGGCGAGAAACGCTCACCCGCCGACGGCTGGCGGACCGATGTCATAAGAGCCTGTCCGAATCATTGTGCTCTGTTGAAAAACAGGGTGGCACGGCTTGCTTGCAAGCCGTGTTCTGGGCGAATTCAGCAACACGCTTTGCGAGCAAAGCGTGCCACCCATCCCGTGAACGGATGTTTTCAACAGAGCAGATCGCTGCAAAGAATCCTGGGGTTGGGTAGGATAGGCGCCAGGCGGCCTCGCGCCGCAACCGGGAGACCTGTCATGGCCAAGCTGCTGACCGACGAAACCTATGCCGTCAAGGGCAGGCTGGTGGGCGTGGACAATTCCGCGCTCGTCGGGCCGTTGATCACCCTCCGCGTGCCGCCCAACACCTTCGACCTCCAGCGACCGGCGAGCTACATGGACTTCGTCCTGCTGGACACCAACCGAAAGACGCTCCAGAAGCGCATCAGCGTCGGCGACGAACTCCAGGTCATCATCCACGCCGCCACCTCCAAGGTCGAGTCCGGCACGCGCAACGAGATGACGTTCGCCCTCCAGCCGCGGGGGCAATGCCAGAAAATCAGCCACTGCCGCCGCGTCTTCGAGGGCGTCAGCCCGATCAACGGCAGGGTGGCCGACAACGACGGGCACCACGTGCTGGCCGTCGACGCCGGCGTGCCGATGGTCCTGTCGCTGCTGGAGCACAAGCCTTCCCAGACCCAGCAGATCAAGGTCAACTCGTGGATCACGTTCTGGCCGGCCCCGCCCACCCACGGAATCATCCTCGGGAAAGCGTAGCAGCCCGTTGAGAAACGGGCTGCTAGAGCAGGCGAGCAGGAGAACAGGTGAACAGGAGGAGC
>DNAS01000103.1:10309-10556 GCA_003485185.1 Phycisphaerales bacterium
GCTCTCCTGTTCTACTGTTCTGATCGGAAGCTGGATAATACTTTGTAGAGGAGCGCATAGGGAGGATCGGCCATGAATCCGGTGTTCGGCGCCGTGCTGGGCGCGCTGGCGGGGGCGGCGGGGGGATACCTGCTGTCGCGCGTTCGCCCGTGCGGGTCGCAGGCCTGCAACGTCAAGGCCCGCACCGCCTACTCCATGCTGGCCGGGGCGGTGTTCGGGGCGGCCTTCGCCTACTACCTGCTGACCC
>DNAS01000103.1:10692-10999 GCA_003485185.1 Phycisphaerales bacterium
CTGATCCGCCTTTTCCTCCGCCCGCAGAGACTCCTTGCCATTTCCGCGCCTTCGGCGATACAGTCTTGCCTGCACCCGGACGGGAACATCAACGAAAGACGGAACCTCATGACGGCACTTTCGGACAATCGGCTGGTGAAGGCATTCGCGGAGCTGAAGGCGGCCGGCGGGAAGACGCTCCTGCCGTTCGTCACGGCGGGCTATCCCGACCTGGAGACGACGACCGCGCTGCTGGGCGAGTTCGAGCGGCGCGGCGTGCGGGTCTGCGAGCTGGGCATCCCGTTCAGCGACCCGATCGCCGACGGCC
>DNAS01000103.1:11134-11835 GCA_003485185.1 Phycisphaerales bacterium
CCGACGGCCCGGTCATCCAGGCGTCGTATACCGAGGCGCTGTCCAAGGGCCTGCGCCTGGCGGACATCTTCGAGGCGGTGCGGCGCTACCGTGCGGCCGGGGGCAAGCTGGCCCTCGTCGCCATGCTGAGCTATTCGATCGTCTTCCGCCGGGGGGCGGAGAAGTTCCTTGCCGACGCGGCGGGCGCGGGCTTCGACGGGCTGATCGTGCCCGATCTGCCGCTGGAGGAGGCCGGGGCGTTCGAGCCCCTCGCCGCCAGGGCGGGCCTGGCCAACGTGATGCTCGTCGCCCCCAACACGCCACCCGACCGCCGGCTGGAAATCGCCCGCCACTCGCGCGGGTTCCTCTACTTCATCTCCGTCGCGGGAATCACCGGCGAGCGCACGCGCCTGCCGGAAAGCACCCTGCAAGCCGTCGCCGAACTCCGCCAGCACACCCGCACGCCCGTGTGCATCGGGTTCGGGGTGTCCAGCCCGGAGGCGGTGGCGCATGTCTGCGAAGTCGCCGACGGCGCGATCGTGGGCTCTGCCATCGTCCATCGCATCACCGACGCCGTCCGCGCCAACGCCGCCCGGGAGAAACTCGTCGCGGAAACCGGTCAGTTCGTCAGCCAACTGCTGGCGCCCCTGAACCCGCGCGCGTGAACCGGTTTTCCATTTCACTCGCAGTTTCGTCCCTTCAGACGGAAGAGAGCGGGATTT
>DNAS01000103.1:11950-12264 GCA_003485185.1 Phycisphaerales bacterium
AGAGAGCGGGATTTCGGGATTCCAGGATTCCCTCGATTCCGCAGCGGATACCGGCGGAACAACCACCTCATTCATTCCTGATCTTTACGTTCACAAACCAATCCGGAGCTAAATCCCTGATGGACGAATATCCGTCGTTTTTCAATCCTTGGAATCTGCGGAATCCCGCTCTCGTTTCGTTCCGAAAGGCGCAGCGAAGTCACGGCCGATCGGAAAGGGCGTTGGCGAGGCGCAGGTATTGGTCGGGGGCGATTTCCTCGGGGCGGCAGGCGGGGTCCACGGCGGCCTCGGCCAGGGCGGCTGAGAAGCGCTGA
>DNAS01000103.1:12429-30123 GCA_003485185.1 Phycisphaerales bacterium
CGGCTGAGAAGCGCTCCGCGTCGACGAATCCCCCGCGCCGGCGGGCGGCGGAGTGAATCTGCTTGCGGCGCTGCCCGAAGACCATCGCCAGCACCTGCTGGAGCACGTCGGCCGAGCGCAGCATTTCGGCGCGGGCGGGGTCGAAGTCGAACCGGACGATGCGGCTGGCGACCTTGGGGCGCGGCCAGAAGGATGTCGCGGGCACGATCGGCCCAGCCGTCACCGTCGCCAGCAGCGCCGCCAGCACGCTGATCGGCCCGTACGCGCCGCTGCCTGGCGGCGCGGCGAACCGCTCGGCCACCTCCTGCTGGACCGTCACGACGAGGCGTTCGAACCGCGTTTCGGGCGCGCGCAGCGACCGCCAGGAGCACAGCAGGCATTCGGCCACCAGCGGGGTGGCGATGTTGTACGGCAGGTTGGACACGAGGTTCGCCCTTGGGCCCACGGCCGCCAGCACTTCCGGCGCGATCGCGTGTTTGCCGGCCAGCACGTCGCCCTCGATCAGGCGGAAGTTCCCGCGCCCGCCCAGGCGGCTGCGCAACAGGCGGCAGAGGTCGCGGTCGATCTCGGCCGCCACCACGCGCCCCGCGCGGCTGAGCAGTTCTTCCGTGAGCGTTCCGGTGCCCGGGCCGACTTCCAGCACCGTCTGGTCGCCGGACAGGTCGGCCAGCTCCAGCAGCTTGCCCAGCAGGTTCTTGTCGAACAGGAAGCACTGCCCGAACTGTTTGCGCGGGTGCATGCCGGCCTGGTCCAGCAACTCGCGAATTTCGCCAAGGGTCTGCATGGGATTTCGTGGTCTCGTTTTTCCGCGACGCGCGGGGCGGCAAAATTCCGCTTGCCCCGCCTCCTGCGGCGCGCGACACTTCCGCCACAAATCGTTATAAACCCGAGCCCAGGGGATGAAAAGGAACGAGATGAGTCAAAAGCGCAATCTCGCGGGCTGGTGTTGTGCCCTCGTGACGATCGGGGCGGTGGTCATTCCGGCAGCGATCGCGTCGGCCCAGGCCGACGGGCGGCGAATCTACGACGAGCAGCTTCGCGTCGAGCTCGACGAGCAGGCGCCCCAGCAGCGGGAGATCGGCGCCGACGTCGGCGGCTGGCTGAGCTTCGCCCTGTTCAGCTACGACGACGCGCTCGCCCGCAAGGTCCGCACGCTGCGCCAGTACCAGGCCCGCGCGTGGGCGAAGGCGAACTTCCGGGGCGTCCACCAGGGCTACGTCCGCGTGCTGTGGGGCTACGACGACTGGAACACCGGCGACGACCCGCTCGGGCGCGACGACGAGGACACCGACTTCCAGCTGGAGCGCGCCTGGTACCAGCTCGACGTCGGTCGCCTGCTGGCGCCGGGGGCGGTGCAGCGCGGGCCGGTGGGCCTGAAGGTCAAGGTCGGGCGCGATTACGCCCAGATCGGCAGCGCCCTGGTGCTGTCGCTCCCGCTGGACCTGGTGCAGTTCGACGTGACCGCCGGCGACTGGGAGTTCAAGGCCCTGCTGGGCAAGAGCCTCTCCCACACGCGGAACATCGACGACAGCGAACCGGTCGCCCGCCACATGGAGCGGTGCTTCTACGGCCTGGAGGCCGCGTACAAGGGCTTTTCCCGCCATCGCCCCTACGCCTACGTGCTGCTGAACCGCGACCACACCGGCGAGAAGCCCGACGACGCCTTCCAGAGCTACAAGTACGACAGCAACTACGTGGGCGTCGGAAGCGAGGGCACGGTGCTCCTGCCGGACCTGCGCTACTTGGTGGAGGCCGTCGGCGAGTGGGGCAAGAACTACTCCGAGAACCAGGTCACCGGGCGCGATCGCGTCTGCGCGTTCGCGCTGGACGCCCAGCTGGAGTACCTGTGGCGCAGGGCGATGCACCCGAAGGTCTCGGCCGAGTACCTGTTCGCCTCGGGCGACAGCGACCGCCGGCTTAGCGCCAACTCCACCATCGGCGGAAACCTGGCGGGCACGCAGGACAACGCGTTCAACGCGTTCGGCTTCCGCGACACGGGTCTGGCGCTGGCGCCCCGCATCTCCAACCTGCACATGTACTCGCTGGGCGCGAGTTTTTTCCCGCTGGAGAAGATCGACCTGTTCCGCAAGATGGAGATCGGCACGAAGGTCTTCTTCTACCAGAAGCACCGCAGCGGCGGACCGATCAGCGACACGGGCGCGACGAAGGATTCCCACTGGCTCGGCTGGGAGTGGGACGTCTTCTGCGACTGGCGGATCACGAGCGACCTGACGTGGACGATCCGGTACGGCGCGTTCCGCCCCGGAGCGGCCTATACGAACGACGACTGCCGGGACTTCGTCTACACCGCATTCACCTACAGCTTCTAGGGACATCATGAGATACGGCAAGGCAATATGGGCGGCTGCGCTGGCGGCGGTTTTCGCGGCCGGGTGCGGGCAGCCCGGGCGCATCGACGGTCCGGCGGCGAAACTTCCCCCCGGCGAGAGTTCCCCGGCGTACCTGGACCGCGTGGCGTCGGGGAAAACCGTCTCGGAAAACGACGCGGCGCGCGGAATCCTCCTGCTGCTGGACGGACAGGACCCGGCCGGGACGTTCCAGCAGCGCGTCGAGGCCCTGCGGGCGCGCGGGATCGTCGACGCCTCGTGGGACTTCCAGGCCGACCGGGACCTGACCCGGGGCAAGCTGGCGTACATGATCTGGCGAGCGTGCAAGCTCCCCGGCGGCGTGACGCTGACGCTCGCCGGCCCGTCGCAACGGTACTGCCTGCGCGAGCTGCAATACCGGGGGTTCATGGCCGAGGGCACGATGTTCACCCCCGTCAGCGGCATGGAGTTTCTGGCCGTGCTGACACGGGCGGACCACTACTTGCAGACCGGGCAGGTGCCCGAGGTGCTGGGCGGAACGGGAGGTGCCCCGTGAGATGCCGCGCGATTTGTTTTGGAGCGGCCTGGGCGCTGGCGACGGGGTTCGCCCTGGCCCAGCCGGCGACGACGACCTCCGCGCCGCAGACGGCTCCGGCAGCCGGCGCGGGACAGGCGCAGCAGGTCGAGGTGGTGTCGGTGACGGGCGCAGCCGAGAAGCTCGTCCCCGCGGGCGGAAAGGAAACCTGGCAGGCGATCCGCGCGGGCGAGAAGCTCAGCGAGCTGACGATCGTCCGCACGGGCCTGCGGGCGACGGTGGTGCTGCGGTTCGCCGACCGGGCGGAGATGACCATCGACCGGGCGACGAAGGTGGGCATCGGCGAGTTCCGTCGGCAGGGCGACCTGGCCCGCGCCCGCGTGGGGCTCAAGTACGGCACGGTCCAGGCGCAGGTCCACAGCGCCGCCGGGCCCAACGACTTCCAGATTTCCACGCCGGTGGCCACCCTGAGCGTCCGGGGAACCGGCGGGCAGGCGGGTTTCTCCGGCGACATGGGCATGGGGCTGATGGGAACCCAGGGAACCTGGCAACTCGCCGGGCAGGGTTTCCAGCACAGCCTGACCGCCGGCGAAAGCACCTTCTTCCAGAACCTCGGGCCGGGGTTCGCCGCGTGGTTGCAGATGGCGATGAACCAGCGCGGCACGCAGATGGGCGACGCCTTCGGCGGGCTGAGCCCCCAGGAGATCCAGAACCTGCTCAACAACGGCGCGGGGCGCGGGCTGCTGGGATTTTTCGGCAGCGGAAGCGGCTCGCTCCAGACGCCCCCGCCGCCCTGGCTCAACGGACTGCTCCAGCTCGGGCGAAGCTACTACCAGTCCCACGGCTACGAAAACGGCAACGGCTATTACCTGACGGGCGAGTGAGGAACCGCCGAGCCGGTCTTGTGCGCCGCCCTCGCGCGGCGTAGACTTTCGCCATGGACACTTCCGCCGCACGGACAAGCCGTCCGCTGGTGGGCTGGCTGCTGGGCCTGGGCGCCACGCTCGCCGTCCTCGCCTGCCACCTCGCCGGATGGTTCGACCGCGCGGAACTGATCACCGTCGATTGGCGCTTCCGCAACTTCTCGGCCGCGCCGGTCGAGACGGGCATCGTCCACGTGGACATCGACGACCGCAGCCTGGAGGAGATCGGGCGCTGGCCCTGGCCTCGGGAAACGCTGGCGGGATTGGTCGACGTGCTGCGCGAGTGCGGCGCGGAGCGGATCGCGCTGGACATCATCCTGCCCGAGCCGCAGGAGGTGCGGTACGTCTCGGCCGCGGGGGACATCCACGCCGCCGCGGAGAAGGTCCTCGGGATCGCGCCGCCGCGCGCGGTTTTCGACGACGCGGAACTCGCCGCCGCGATGGCGCGGGCCGGCAACGTCCTGCTTCCGCTCCATGTCGATCTCGGCGCGCCGGCGCCGCGCGATCCGCCGGCTGCGAAGGTGGGCGAGGCGCTGCGCAAGAATCCCGCCGCGAGTTTCCAGGCCGTCCTGGTGAGCGCGCTGCCCGGACGCGACGAATCCGTCCGCGACGCCGCCTTCGACGAGGTCCGCCGGGCATATCTGCGCCAGCGTGCCCTGGCCGAACTCGACCGCCGCGTCCTGCCTTGCGACGTCAAAGAGGGCGCCAATCCCACCGGGCAGGTTGTCCCGCCGCTGGTGACGTTCGCCCGAAGCTGCCGCGCCGCCGGCTTCGTGACGATGCAGCCGGACGCCGACGGCGCCGTCCGACGCATCCCCCTGCTGCTCGGCGCGGAGGGGCGCATCTACCCGCAGTTCGCGCTGGCAGCCGCGGCCGACTGGATGGGCGCCACGCACGGCGGCGAGGGCGGAATCGTTCGCCAGGGCGATTCCGTCAGGATCGGTTTCCTTGACGGCACGTCGCGAACCGTTCCGGTCGATGAGTCCGGGCGGATGACGATCTACTGGCCGCGAGGGCGCAAGGGAGACGACGGACACGCGCACGTGCCCGCGCGAGCGGTCGTCGCGCCCTGGCAGGCGCGCCGCCAGGCAGCCGACAACGCCTGCCTCGGCCGGCTGGTCGCGCTGGAACTGGCCGCCACGCTCGGCCAGCAGGATCTGCTCGAGCAATTCGCGCTGGCCGACCGCCTCGACCAGCAGCGCCAGGCGTTGCGGCTCCAGCGCCGCCGGACGGAGCTGTTCGATCCGGCGGCCGTGCCGCCGCCCGACGACGCGCTCGCCGCCCGCGAGCAGGCCGTCGAGCGCAAACTCACCGAACTGACGGGCAAGATGCTCGCGGAGCTGTCGTTCTACCTCGATCCGCTGCCCGCGGACGATCCGGCGCGGGCGAAGATCGTCGCCGCGCGCGACATGCTCCGGCGGATCGACGCGGAGAACGCCCGCCTGGAGAGCCTGGCGCGGCAGGAAGCGAGGCGGATCGGCGCGGTCGTCTCGGGCAAGGTCTGCTTGGTGGGGTCCAACGCGACGGGGGCAGCCGACTTCGTGCCCACCGCCGTCGGCGAGCGGACGCCCGGCGTCGTCGTTCACGCGGGCATCCTCAACACGATCCTCTCCGGGCGGTTCGTCCGCCGGGCCCCGCCCGCGGCCGACGCGGCGCTGATCCTGCTGGCCGGGGCGCTGGTCTCGTGGATCGCCGCGCGCAAGCCCATCCTGCTGGCGGCGCTGCCCCTGCTGGCGGTCCTCGGCGCGGCGACGACGCTTCTCAACGCGCTCGTCGTGTTCGCGCGGCTGGACACCCTGGCCGTGCTGATCGCCCCGCCCGCGGCGATGGTCGCGAGCTTCCTGGTGGTCTCGGCCTACCGCCAGCTCACCGAGGAGCGGGCCCGCAGGCGGATTCGCGGGCTGTTCGCCAACGCCCTCTCGCCGGAGCTGGTGGACCGCCTGCTCGCCGACCCGTCGATGGCCCGCCTGGGCGGGGAGAAGCGCGAGCTGACGTGCTTCTTCTCCGACCTGGAAGGCTTCACCCCGCTCAGCGAGCGCCTGGGCGAGCAGCGGACCGTGCAGGTGCTCAACCGCTACTTCGACCGCATGACCGACGTCATCCAGAACCGGCGCGGCGGATACCTCAACAAGTTCCTGGGCGACGGGCTGTTCGTGTTCTTCGGCGCGCCGGTCTTCCAGGAAGACCACCCCCATCGCGCGGTCCACGCGGCGCTGGACTGCCGGCGCGAGCTGGACGCCCTCAACCGCGAGTTCGCCGAGCAGTTCGGCCCGGGCGTCCGCCTGTCCTGCCGCGTGGGAATCGCCACCGGAACGGTCATGGTGGGCAACTGCGGGTCGTCCAGCCGCATGGACTACACCGCCATCGGCGACACGGTGAACCTCGCCAGCCGGCTGGAAGGCGCCAACAAGTTTTTCGGCACGCACATCCTGGCGGCGGGGGGGGCGTGGCAGGCGGCCGCCAGCGACGAGTTCCTCGTCCGCCCGCTCGGGCAGGCGCTGGTGGTGGGCAAGGTCGAGCCCGTCGAGGTCTGGCACGTGGCCGACTACGCAGCCGACGCGCCCGAGGCGGTCCGCCGCGCGTTCGCCGACTTCGCCGAGGGCGTGGCGATGTACGCCCGGCGCGAGTTCCGCGATGCGGCGCGGCGTTTCGAACAGGCGCTCGCAGCCCTCGGCGACGACCAGACGGCGGCGCTGTACCTGGACCTCTGCAGGCGGTTCGCCGACTCGCCCCCGCCTGACGATTGGACGCCCGCCATCCGCCTGACGGATAAGTGACGGCATTCCCGCGCGGTGTGGTTCAATATCGCTCGCAGCGGCCGGTGCGCCCGAGCAGGCCGTCGCGCCAGCCCCTGGCGGCGGCCAGCAGGCGGCGACCCTGGCAGCGCAGGAGCTTCGGCGCCAGCGACCGCGCCGCCGCGCACGCCGCTGCCGTCGGCAAGGCCCACGGGAAAAACCGCCGCACCGCCCGCAGCGCCGCCCGCACGGAGTAGTAGTCCTGCACGCAGCTGCGCGCCCCGACCGCGCCGCCGCCCTTGTGGCGGACCCGGCTGGCGGGCGCGACGGCAAGTTTCCACCCGGCCGCGCGGGCCCGCAGGCACCAGTCCAGGTCCTCGCCGTACAGGAAGTATCCTTCATCCATCAGTCCGACGGCGTCCAGCGCCGCCAGGCGAACCAGCAGGCTCGCGCCGCAGAGGAAATCCAGATCCGCCGGCGCGGGCGCGGAAAAGTCGATCCGTCCTGCCATCGCGTGGTGCGTCAGTCCGGTCCAACAGCTCCACCACCCGCCGCCCAGCAGTTCGAGGACGCCTGGGTTGTCGTAGCGCAGCAGCTTGGACCCGACGAAGGCCACCCGCGCGTCGGCTTCGGCCTGGTCCACCAGGGCGTCCAGCGCGTCGGGTTCGGCCGCCGTGTCGGAGTTCAGCAGCCAGGCGTACGCCCCGTCGCCCGCCTGTCGCGCGTGGCGGAGGGCGAGGTTGTTTGCCCCGGCGAAACCCAGGTTCTCCCCAGCCGGGAGAATCTCCACCGCCGACCCGCCGGGCGACGCCCAGGCCGCCAGGCGCTCGCGCGACTCGTCGGACGAACCGTTATCCACCACCAGCACGCGGAAACTGTCATACGCCAGCCCGCGCAGGCTTTCCAGGCACTCGACGGTGTCCTGCCAGTTGTGGTAGTGGACGACGACGATGTAGACCTTCGGCCTCAAAACCGCTCCTTTCCGCCCGGGTATGCTAGCGCATTGCGTGTCCGAACGCCATGGGAGGGACATTTTAGTTGAACGCCCGCGCGGCGTGGCGTATAACCCGCCCGATGGGAAGGGACGCCATCTCCACGCAAGTCACGAGGTAACGGCAAGATGAAAGGGCTGATTCTCTCGGGCGGAAAAGGCACGCGGCTGCGCCCCCTGACGTTCACGCGGGCCAAGCAATTGATCCCCATCGCCAACAAGCCCAACCTGTTTTATGTCGTGGAAGACCTTGTGTCGGCTGGCGTTACGGACATCGGCGTCATCGTCAGCCCCGAAACGGGCGACGAGATCCGCGCCGCGCTGTCCGACGGGTCACGCTGGGGCGCGAAGTTCACCTTCCTGACGCAGGATGCGCCGCGCGGGCTGGCGCACGCGGTCAAGACCGCGCGAGCCTTCCTGGGCGACGAGCCGTTCGTGATGTACCTGGGCGACAACCTGCTGTCGGGGGGAATCGCGCCGCTGGTCGAGGAGCACAGGCAGGGCAAGGCCGACTGCATCGTTCTGCTGACGCCGGTGCCCAACCCGCAACAGTTCGGGGTGGCCGCCGTCGACGACGCGGGGCGGGTCGTCCGACTGGTCGAGAAGCCCGCCGATCCGCCCAGCAACCTCGCGCTGGTGGGCGTGTACCTGTTCAGTCCGGCCGTGCATGACGTCATCGAGACGCTCCAGCCGTCCGCGCGGGGCGAATACGAGATCACCGACGCCATCCAGGGGCTCATCGACCGGGGCCTGCGCGTCGCGGCGCACCAGGTTCGCGGCTGGTGGAAGGACACCGGAAAGCCCGAGGACCTTCTGGAGGCCAACCACCTGGTGCTGTCGCAGCTTCGCACGGATGTTCGCGGCACGGTGGAGGGTTCGGACCTGGCCGGGGCGGTGGTGGTCGAGCCCGGGGCGCGGGTGGCGAACTCGCGGATTCGCGGCCCGGCGCACATCGCGGCCGGGGCGGTCGTGCGGGATTCCTACATCGGGCCATACACCTCCATCGGGCGCGACGTGCAGGTGCTCCACAGCGAGGTGGAATACTCGATCCTGCTGGACGGGTCGGAGGTCCGCGACCTGCCGTACCGGTTGGACGCCAGCGTGCTGGGCGCGGGCGTGAAGGTGGCGGGGCGGTCCGACGGGCAGCGCAAGCACACGCTCCAGCTCGTGCTGGGCGACCGCAGCCTGGTGACGCTATGACCGTCGCCGCGGAAAGGATGCTTCTGACCGGGGGGTCCGGTCGCCTGGGACGCGAGTTGCAACGCCTGCTTCCGGGCATCGCCGCGCCGGGTCGCGACGAGCTGGACGTCACGCGGGCCGAGACCGTCGTCGCCGCCCTGGACCGCTGGCGGCCCGAGGTGGTGATCCACGCGGCCGCGTATACCGACGTCGCCGGCGCGGAGCGCAACCGCGCCGCGTGCTGGCGGGTGAACGTGGACGGCACGCGGAACGTCGTGTCGGCGGCCGCCGGGCGCGGAATCTTCCTGCTGCACCTCTCGACCGATTACGTGTTCGAGGGCGCGACGGGCGGATATCGCGAGGACGACCCGCCGGGCCCGCCGTGCAACTATTACGCCCTGACGAAGCTGGTGGCCGAGGCGCTCGTGCGGTTCGCGCCGCGCCACCTGGTGGTGCGGACGAGTTTCCGCCCGCGCGAATGGCCTTACCCACAGGCGTTCGATGACCTGTTCACCAGCCAGGACTACGTGGACGTGATCGCGCCGGAAATCGCGCTGGCGGCTTCGCGATGCCTGGAGATTCCGTATAATACGCTGCACGTCGCCACCGAGCGGAAGAGCGCGCTGGAGCTGGCGCGCCGGCGTCGGCCCGACGTGCAGTCGGCCAGCAAGAAGCAGGCGTCGGTCCGCCTGCCGGACGACATCTCGCTGGACACCGCCCGCTGGCGGCAGCTCAAGCAGCGCTGGAGCCAACCATGAAGATCAAGCTCAGCACGAAGGCGCAGAAGGAACTGACGTTCCAGTCCTACGGCCCGGGGCCGGAGATCGACGGCGTGTTCTGCCATCCCCTGCGCAAGCACCGCCAGCTCGAGGGGTACTTCATGGAACACCTGCGCCTCACGGGCGGCGCGGTGGAGGGCCTGCCGGTGAAATTCGAGCTGCGCCAGCTTTCGCTGGCGGCGGCCGAGCCGGGGTGCGTCAACGCCTTTCACCTGCACCCCAAGTGCGTGCAGGACGAGTTGTGGTGCTGCGTGCGCGGGCGAATGCGGGTCTGGCTGGCCGACGTCCGCGCGGGCTCGCCCACCGAGGGCAACCGCCGCTGCGTCCTGCTCAACGAAGAAGAGCCCGTCCTGCTGCACATTCCCAGCGGCGTCGCGCACGGCTACCAGGCCGGGCCCGGCGGCGCGCTGCTGCTGTACGCCATGAACAGCCAGTTCCGCCTCGACGACCCCAACGAGGGCCGGCTGCCGTGGGACTGGTTCGGGGCGGACCTGTGGGAGGAAGACCGTGGCTGAGTTTACGCGAGTGCTGGTGACGGGCGGGGCCGGGTTCATCGGCTCCAACTACGTGCGCTACGCGCTGCGCGAGAAACCGACGCGGAAACTCGTCGTGCTGGACAAACTCACCTACGCGGGCAACCTGGACAACCTGCGCGACGTGATGGAGCGGATCGAGTTCGTCCGGGGCGACATCGCCGAGCCCGCCGACGCCCGCCGGACCATGCGGGGCTGCGACGCGGTGGTGAACTTCGCGGCCGAAAGCCACGTCGACCGCTCGCTGCTGGACAGCGCCCCGTTCGTCCGCACCAACGTGGCCGGCGCGCTGGTGCTGCTGGAAGCCGCCCGCGAGCTGGGCGTGAATCGCTTCTGCCAGGTCTCCACCGATGAGGTCTACGGCGACCTGGCCGGCACGAACCGATGCTCGACGGAGACCGACGCGCTGCACCCCCGCAGCCCGTACGCGGCGACCAAGGCGGCGGCGGAGCACCTGGCCATGAGCTGCTGCCTGAGCTTCGGGCAGGACGTCGTCATGACACGCGGCTCGAACACCTACGGGCCGTGGCAGTACCCCGAGAAGATCATCCCGCTGTTCATCACCAACGCGCTGGACGAGCGTCACCTGCCCGTCTACGGCGACGGCAGCGCGATGCGCGACTACATGCACGTGGAAGACCACTGCGCGGGCGTCGAGACGGTGCTGTGCGCGGGCGCCGCGGGGCAGGCGTACAATCTCGGCGCGCGGCTGGAAGTGCCGGGAAGCGAGGTCGCCGCGCGGATCGTCGAGCTGACGGGTCGCCCGGCGGCGCTGATCCGCAGCGTACCCGACCGCCCGGGGCACGACTACCGTTACAGCGTGGACCCTTCCAAGGCCGAGGCGCTCGGCTGGCGGCGGCGCTGGACCTGGCCCGACGGGCTCGCCCAGACCGTGCAGTGGTACCGCGACCACGAGGACTGGTGGCGCGCGGTGAAGGAAAAACTCGAGTTCCGCAAACACGACCAGGCGTGGTACGCCAACCGCTGACGAACGACCGACGGGAGACCGACCCAGGGCGATGATCGGCACGCTCAAGCATTTCCTGCTGTTCCTGCGAGGCCTGCACGAGGACCGGCGCGTCATCGCGCAGCTGACGCGGCGCGACTTCCAGACGCGATATCTCGGCAGCTACCTCGGGCTCGTGTGGGCGTTTGTCCAGCCGGCCGTCACCATCGCCATCTTCTGGTTCGTCTTCGAGGTCGGCCTCCGCCAGCGCGGCGCGAGCGGCGAACCGTTCATCCTCTTCCTCGTCAGCGGGCTGATTCCCTGGTTCTTCTTCGCCGATGCGCTGGGCGGCGCGACGACGGCCGTCCTCCAGAACGACTTCCTCGTCAAGAACGTCGTCTTCCGCGTCAGCGTCCTGCCCATCGTCCGCGTGCTCTCTGCGCTGTTCATCCACGTATTCTTCCTGTGCGTGCTGGTGGGCCTGTTCGCCCTCTACGGGCGCTGGCCCGACGCATACAGCCTCCAGGTGCTCTACTACTCCGCCGGTGCGGCGGTCCTGCTGCTGGGGCTGGGATGGGGCCTGTCGGCCGTCGGGCCGTTCGTGCGCGACCTGCCGCACCTGGTCAACGTGGTGGTGCAGTTGGGGTTCTGGCTGACGCCGATCGTGTGGAACTTCGAGTTCGTCGAGGGCAAGTCGCGCCTGATCGCGACGCTGCTGAAGCTCAACCCGATGTTCTACGTGGTGCGGGGCTACCGCGACGCGCTGGTGACGAAGGTGTGGTTCTGGCAGCACCCGTGGGGGACGGCGTATTTCTGGTGCGTGACGGGCGCGACGTTCGTGCTCGGGGCGACGGTGTTCCGCCGCCTGCGCCCGCACTTCGCGGACGTGCTGTGAGGAAGGTTTCATGACGGACGGCGCGACAGGACGGGCCTCCGCTTTCGATCCGCCGGCGGACGACGCCGCGGCGCTGGTCGTGCGCGGGCTGACCAAGGTCTACCGCCTGTACGACCGCCGCATCCATCGCCTGTTCGAGTCGCTGCATCCGCTGCGGCGCAACTACCACCGCGACTTCTACGCGCTGCGGGACGTGAGCTTTTCGGTCCATCGCGGCGAGACGTTCGGAATCATCGGGCGCAACGGCAGCGGAAAGAGCACGCTGCTGAAGATTCTCGCGGGGGTGCTGACCGCCAGCGATGGGCAGGTGCAGGTGCGCGGGCGCGTCTCGGCGCTGCTGGAGCTGGGCACGGGGTTCAACCCGCTGCTGACGGGCATCGAGAACTGCCGGTTCGCCGGCGCGCTGATGGGCTACAGCGGCGCGGAGATGGACGAGAAGCTCCGCGCCATCGAGGAATTCGCCGACATCGGCGAATACATCCGCCAGCCGGTGCGGTCGTACAGCAGCGGCATGTTCGCCCGCCTGGCGTTCGCGGTGGCGATCAGCGCCGAACCGGACCTGCTGATCGTCGACGAGGCGCTGTCCGTCGGCGACGAGGCGTTCCAGCGCAAGTGCTTCGCGCGGATCGAGCAGATCCAGCAGCGGGGCGGGACGATTCTGTTCGTCTCGCACTCGGCGGCGGCCGTGACGCACCTGTGCTCGCGCGCGATCCTCCTGGACCGCGGCGAGCTGCTGCTGGCGGGCGAAGCGCGCCCGGTCGTCGCGCGCTACCACCGGCTGATCTACGCCCCGCCGGAAAGCCTCCAGGCCACGCGCGACGAGATTCGCCGCGAGGGAATCCTCCCGACCGAGCCGCCCGCCGAGGCCGCGCCCAAGCCGGCCGACGACTGGTTCGATCCGCACATGAAACCCCTCAGCACCGTCCGCTACGAGTCGCGCGGGGCGGAACTGGCCTCGCCGCGCATCACCACGCTTTCCGGCGAGCCGGTGAACCTGCTGACCAGCGGGCAGGAATACCTGCTGTCGTTCGACATGCACATCCGCCGGGAGCTGCGCCGCTCGCGCTGGGGGTTCACCATCAAGTCGCTGACGGGCGTGGAACTGGGCGGAATCACCTCGCACCCGGAAGGCCACGGCGTGGACCGTTTGGAGCCGGGCACGTTGGTGCGGGCGCAGTTCCGGTTCCGCTGCCTGCTGGCCGAGGGAACCTACTTCGCCAGCGTGGGCGTGGTGCGGTGGGAGCAATGCGCGCAGGAGTGGGCGCACCGCCTGGACGACGCGCTCATGTTCCGCGTTTCGCCGACGGTCCCGCGGGAGTTTTCCGGGACGGTGGACTTCCGCCCGCCGGCCGGTCCTCCGTGCGCCTCGTGGACGATCGAGGAGGACGCGCCGTGACGCGGACCCCCACGCTTTCGATCGTCGTGACGGTCTACAACATGCGCCGCGAGGCGCCGCGCACGCTCCGCTCGCTGACGCCCGAATACCAGGGCGTCGACGCGGAAACGTACGAGGTGATCGTGGTGGAGAACGGCTCGTCCGAGCCGTACGAGACCGTGGAAGGATGCGTCCAACCGACATGAGCAACACCTGCATCGTGGTCTTGGGCATGCACCGCAGCGGCACCAGCGCGCTGACCGGCGCGCTGCGCCTGCTGGGCGTGGACCTGGGCAGCCACGTCATGCCCCCCAGCGAGGGGCAGAATGACCGGGGCTTCTGGGAACACCTGCACGTCTACCACTGCCACGAGGAGCTGCTGGAGGCCCTGGGGCGCACCTGGGACGACCCGCGCCCGCTCCCGGCGGACTGGCCGCGGCTGGATTGCGTCACCCCGCTCCGCCTGCGCCTGGAGGCGATCCTCGCGCGGGATTTTTCCGCGTCGCCGCTCTGGGGCATCAAGGATCCGCGGATGTGCCGCCTGCTGCCGCTCTGGCTGGAAATTTTTGCGAACCTAGGATGCGAGCCGGCGTTCCTGCACTCGCACCGGCCGGCCGTCGAGGTCGCCCGGTCGCTGCACAAGCGGGACGGGTTCTCGATGGACAAATCGCTTCTGCTGGCGGCGGACCATGCGCTGGCGGCCGAGCTGGGCACGCGAGGCCGGCGGCGAACGTTCGTGGAGTACGCCGACCTGCTGGCCGACCCCGCCGCCGCGCTGGACCGCGCGGGGCGCGAACTGGGCGTCGCCTGGCCTCGCCCGCCGAGTGAAGCGAGCGGCGCGCTGCGCGAGTTCGTCTCCCCGACGCTGCGCCACCACGTCGGCAGGACGGCCGAGGCGGGCACGGGCCCGCTGGCGGACCTTGCCCGGCGCGTGGACGAGGCGATGCACGACGCCTGCCAAGGCCGGGCCGACGAGACGGCCGGGCGCTTCGACGCCCTGCGCGAGGACCTGGCCCGTCTGACGGCGCCGATGGGCGGCGTGCCGTCGGACCACGTGGACGATCTGCTGCGTCGCCAGGCGGACGAACTGGGCAACCTCGACGCGCTCGTCGGGGAGCGCACCCGCTGGGCCCGCGCGCTGGAGGCGAACCTGCGAACGGAAAAGGCCAAGCTCGCCCGCATCCTCCAGTCGCGCACGTGGCGGCTTGCGGCGGGCATCCACCGTCTGGTCGGCGCCGTCCGGGCCTTCAAGGCCGAGCGAAGGGAAATCCTCGCCGCCAAGTCCCGGCGCCTTCCGCTGACGGTCCGCCGGACGGTGCGCCGCGGTCTGCACGGCCTGCGCCGGCTTCGCTGCGCGATCCATCGCGCCGCGGTGGTGGCCGGCGCGAAGCTCGGTCGCCTGCCCCGCCTGGACGCCTGCGGCGAGACGCCCGACGTGTCGATTGTCATCCCCGTCTATAACAAGCTCGCGTATACGCTGGACTGCCTGCGGTCGATCGCGGCCGAACCCAACCGGGCAAGCTACGAGGTGATCGTCGTCGACGACTGCTCGACGGACGGCACGGCGAAAGCGATGTCGCGCGTCGCGAACCTGCGCTGCGTCCGCAACGCGACGAACCTGGGATTCCTGCGGTCGGCCAACGCCGGCGCGGCGGCCGCCAGGGGAAAATACATCCTCCTGCTCAACAACGACACCACCGTCACTGCCGGCTGGATCGACCGCCTGCGGGAGACGTTCGACCGGTTCGACGACGCCGGACTGGCGGGCGCGAAACTGGTCTACCCCAACGGGGTGCTCCAGGAGGCGGGCGGAATCCTCTGGCGCGACGGCAGCGCGTGGAACTACGGCAACGGCGACGACCCGTCGGCGGAGCAGTACAACTACGTCCGGCGGGCCGACTACGTCTCGGGCGCCGCCGTCCTGATTCCCGCCGACTTCTGGCGCCAGCTGGGGGGCTTCAGCGAGGAGTTCCTGCCCGCCTACTGCGAGGACTCGGACCTGGCGATGCGCGTCCGTGCGGCGGGGCGGCAGGTGTACTACCAGCCGGCAGCCGTCGTCGTCCATCACGAGGGCGTCTCCCACGGGCGATCCGTTCGCGCCGGGCTCAAGAGCCACCAGGTCGCCAACCAGCGAAAGCTCTTCGAGAAGTGGAAGACCGTCCTGGAGGCGGAGCATTTCGAAAACGGCGGCGAGGTCTTTCTCGCCCGCGACCGCAACCGGGACAAAAAAACGCTGCTGTTCATCGACCACTACGTGCCGCACTTCGACCGCGACGCGGGCTCGCGCACCGTGATGGCGTACCTGCGCCTGTTCGTGTCGATGGGCCTGAACGTCAAGTTCCTGCCGGACAACTTCACCCGCATGGAGCCGTACACCACCGCGCTGGAGCAGATGGGCGTGGAGGTGCTCTGCGGCGGGCCGATGGTGCAGGGGTGGCGCCGGTGGATCCGCGACCACGGGCGCTACCTGCATTACGTGCTGCTGAGCCGCCCGAGCGTCGCGCCGAAATACGCCGACGTGCTCCGCGCCGCCACAAGCGCCAAGCTGCTGTACTACGGGCACGATCTGCACTACCTGCGCGAGCAGCGGGCCTTCGAGCTGGACGGGCGCGAGGAGCACCGCGTCGCGTCCGAGCACTGGCGGGCGATTGAGTTGGACCTGCTGGCGCGGATGGACGCGGTGTACTACCCCTCGCAGGTCGAAATCGACGAAGTCCTGCGGGAGCTGCCCGGCGTCAACGCGCGGGCGATTCCCGCGTACATCTTCGACCGCTTCCCGACCGACGCGCCGCCCCCGGCCGCCGGACGCAGCGGGCTGATCTTCGTCGGCGGGTTCGGACATCCGCCCAATGCCGGCGCGGTCACGTGGTTCGTGCGCGAGGTGCTGCCTGCCGTCCGCGAGAAGCTCGGCGGCGTGAAGTTCCACGTCGTCGGCTCGCAGGCCCCGCCGGAGGTGCTGTCTCTGGCGTCGGACGACGTGATCGTGCACGGGTTCGTCGGCGACGACGAGCTGGACCGCCTCTATGCCTCGTGCCGGCTGGCCGTCGTGCCCCTGCGGTACGGCGCGGGGGTCAAGGGCAAGGTCGTCGAGGCGCTCCACAAGCGGATCCCGCTGGTGACGACGTCGGTGGGGGCCGAGGGGCTCGCGGGCGCCGAATCGTGCGCGGTGGTGGCCGACGGCGCGGCGGAATTCGCAGCCGCGATCGCGAACGTGTACAACGACCCCGCGCGCCTTGACGCGCTGGCCCGCGCCGGCCTGGAGTACGTGCGGGAGCGTTTCTCTCCGGCGGCGGCCCGCGCCGCCGTCGCGCCGGAAATTCCCGAGGCCCTGGACCCGCGGAGCGCAACGCCATGAAAACCCTCCAGGTGGAAACCGTCACGCTGAACGTGCTGGACCGCCCGCGCCTCCGCCGGCGCGAGGACCTGCTGGAACTGTACTGGCGGTCGCACCCGCGCTGGTTGTTCCTCAAGTCCGCCCCGCCGGGCGCGAAGGTGCTCGACGTCGGCGCGGGCTCCGGCGGGATGGTCACGTGGAAAGGCTGGTGCGAGCCCCGGCGGGAGGACCTGCGCATGTACGCGGTGGACCGCGTGCGAGGCGAGATGTTCGACCGGTACGACGGCTGGCAGGTGGCGGACCTGGACGTCGAGCCGGTCCGCTGCGGCGAGGGGGCGTTCGATGCCGTCGTCATGTCGCACGTGCTGGAACACCTCTCCGACGAGGACGCGTTCTTCGCCCGCCTGGAGCCGCGGCTGGCGCCGGGAGCGCAGGTCTACATCGAGCTGCCCGCGCCGTGGACCGCCGTCTGCCCCAGCCGGACGCTCTTTCTCGAACGCGGCATCGACGTGTCCACCGTCAACTTCTTTGACGACGCAACGCACAAGCGGACCTTCGACCGCCCGGAGCTCTGGGCGCTGCTGGAGCGCCACGGATTCCGCATCCTCCACGGGGGCGCCATCCGCAACCGGTTCCTGGAGGATGAGCTGTTCACGTTCGGTTACACGCACCGCGACCAGGAACTGACCACCTACGGTGTGTGGTCGAAACTGTCCTGGGCGCAGTATCTCGTGGTCGAAAGGCCGTGAACCGCGGCATCAGGGCTGGGGGCGCGACGTGGTTTCCGGCGCGGCGCGGAGGAACTTTCGGAGCCCCACGGCCGGCAGGTCGGCCACCTCGGGCTCGACCGGCGTCTCGCGCCAGCCGGGCAACTCCGCTGCGTCGCGGACGATCCGCCGGGTGTTTTCCGGGTGGACGGTCGTGGGGGGCTTCTTCGTCACCACGTAAAACGCGTCGACGCCCGCGCGGTCGATGCAATCGCGGATGTCGTCCGGGCCTCGATAGCCCCAGAACAGCTCGTGCACGAGATTCGTGTCGCCGTCGGACAGGCAAAGCATCTGGTTGGCAACGCCCCAGTCGGCGGCGAGGAACGTCGCGCGCCCCGCGGCGCGGGCGGCGAACTCGCCCGCCCTCGTCAGCGA
>DNAS01000103.1:30248-34594 GCA_003485185.1 Phycisphaerales bacterium
ATCCCACCCCGCCGAGGCGTCGCCGCGGAGCAGCGAATCGCGCGTGCGGACGAGGCCCTCGGCCCGCAGTCCGACGCACAGCAGCACGACGGCCGCCAGAACCGCGCGCGACGCGAGCGCCCGGCGCGCCGCCCCCGCAGACAGCGCCAGTGCCGCCGCGATGGCTGCGTACTGAAACGGCGTGCCGAGAATCCAGTGATGCACCCACGTGTTCTGGGGCAGCAGGGGCAGCAGCACGCCGACGGCGAGGTAGCTTCCCGCCAGCACGCCGGCCGTGCGAAGATGCGGGTCGCGCCGTCCCCGCAGCAACCCGGCCAGCAGCAGCGCCGCCATCGCCGCGCCGACGACGCAGGCCTCCGCCGTCCGCGTGGCGCCGGCGCTGTCGCCCAGGATGAAGCTGCGCAGCTTGCCCCCGCCGCCCAGCGAGAGGTAGTCCACCGCGTAGCGCCTGACGTCCGCGAACGACATCGCGCGGACGTGTGCCACATCGCGCAGGGAGATGGGACTGCCCGAATGCCACCAGGTGGCGGCGTTGACCGCGATCAGCGGCAGCGCGCCCACCAGTCCGCCCAGCGCGCACGCCCGCCAGTGGCGCAGCGTGCGGCGCGCGGGGCTCAGCGCCATCATCAGCGCCAGCGGGCCGACCAGCACCACGGAGCTGAGCTTCTCGAAGCACGCCAGCGCCGCCCAGAACGCCAGCAGGAAACTGTTGGACGGCCGCGGGTCGCCGCGCGCCTCGCCGCGTAGATACGTGCCCAGCATCGCCAGGCGCAGCAGCATCGCCAGGGCGGCAGGGCCCCAGTCGAACCGGCTGGCGAGCAGGACGGCGACGTCGGAGAGCGTCAGCAGCGCGAACGCGACCGCCCCGGCCGGGGAAAGCCCGCGCCTCGCCAGCGGGAAAAACGCCACCAGCCCCGCCGCGACGAACAGGATGCCCGCCATCCGCCAGCTCGTGACGGTGAAGCTTGCCCCCGTGGCGCGCAGGTACAGCCCGTACAGGCCGGTCTTGATGGCGCCGCTGTACGTCATGTTCATCGCGGGCAGCCCGCCGACGCGCAGGGCGGCCGGGTACGTGCGGTCCGGGTGCACGTAGGCGAACGTTCCCTTCGCCTGGTCCAGCTCGTCGTAGTACATGCCCTGGACGTCGAGGCGGAGGGTCGCGAACCATACGAAGATCGCCGCGGTCACCAGGGCCAGCGCCCAGGCAGCCGGTCGGCCCAGGGCCGCGCGGAATGGGTTGGGAAAGGTCATGCGTTGCGGCTCCTTTCTCACGGCGACGGGCGCGACGCGGCGCGCGGTTCGGCGCGAATGAACTTTCGCACGCCGACGGCGGGCAGGCCGGCGATTTCCTCTTCCACCTCGACCCGCCGCCAGCCGGGCAGCGTTTCCGTGTCGCGCAACATGCGTTCGGTCTCGGCCGTGCGAATGGGCGAGGGCGGCTTCTTCCAGACGACGTACAGCGCGTCGCGCCCGCAGCGGCGCGCGATATCCAGCACGTCGGCCTGACCGCGGTAGTCCCAGAACGGCTCGTACAGCACGTCCTCGCGCCCGTCGGCGTGGCAGACGATCTGGGTTCCGACGCCCCAGTCCGCCGCCAGGAAAACCGCCTGGTCGGCGTGCCGCGCGGCAAACCGGGCCATCGCGTTGAGCGAGGGGTGCCAGTCGATCGAGGCGTCTCCGCGGACGAGGGAGCGTTCGAGCATCGCGCAGCCGGGGATTCGCGCCAGCAGCAGCACGGCGACCGCCAGCGGCAAGGCCGCGCGGACGGCGCGTGCACGGGTCGTTTCCGCCGGTCCGGTCAGCACGCCCGCGACGGCCAGCGCCATCGCCGCGTACTGGAAGGGCATGCCCTGCACCCAGTGGTGGGCCCAGGTGGTCTGCGGCAGCAGGTATAGTGCCGCGCCCACGAGCACGTAGCTCAGCGCCATCGCGCCGGCCAGCCGCAGCAGCGGGCTGGTGCGCCACCGGGCGACGCTGAGCGCGCCGATGACGACAAGCAGCAGCGCCGTCAGCGCGCCGTCGAGCAGGGGCATCGCGCCGGAAGAATCGCCCAGGATGAACGCGCGGAACGTCGCGCCGCTGCCGAGTGCGAGGTATTGCCCCGCGTAGTCGAGGAATCCCGAGCAGGCGCGGGTTTCCGCCGTCGCCACGTGCACCAGCGACAGGAGTTTGCCCCAGCGGTCCCAGGTGTAGGCGTTGAGGGCGATCAGCGGCGTGCCGCCGAGCAGCCCGCCGGCGACACAGGCCAACCAGTGCCTCGCGCTGCGCCGCCGGAGCGACAGCGCGAGCATCGCCAGCAGGGGGCCCAGCAGCACGATCGCGCTGAGTTTTTCGAACACGGCCAGCGCCACCAGCACGCCCAGCGCCAGCGAGTTGACCGGCGAGGTCTTCTCGGCCGTCTCGCCACGAATCCACACCGCCACCAGCGCCAGCCTCAGCGCCAGCGCCAGCGCGACCGGGCCCCAGTCGAACCGGGCCATCAGCGGCAGGTTGGCGTCGCTCAGCAGCAACGCGCAGAACGCCAGCATCGCCGACAGGGACAGCCCGCGCCCGGCCAGCAGGCAGAACGCCAGCACGCCCGCTGCGACGAAGGCGATTCCCATCGCCCGCCAGCTCGCCACGCTGAATCCCGCGCCGCCGGCGCGCAGGTACAGGCCGTACAGGCCCGTCTTGATGGCGGCGGTGTAGGACATGTTCATCACGGGCAGCCCGCGGATGTCGAACGCGCACCACCCGGCCGGGGTGTCGGGCGTGACGGGGTGGCCGGTGTAGGCGAAGGCCGTCACGGCCGGATGCAGCTCGTCGTACTGGCAGCCCTGGCCGTCGAGGTTCGGCGCGCTGAGCGCGACGACGGCGCCCGCAGCCGCCAGGGCGATCACCCAGGCGACGGGCCGGGAGAGACCGGAATGGTGCACTTCGCGATCAGGCATAGAAAAAAGATCCCGCGAACCGAAAGGACAAAGAGTTACTCTTTTGAAGACATCTGAAAAACCGGGTGGCACGGCTTGCTTGCAAGCCGTGTTCCGGGCGAATTCGGCAACACGCTTTGCGAGCAAAGCGTGCCACCCATCCCGCGAACGGATGTTTTCAACAGAGCGACAAGAGAGTCTGACGAAACCGCGCGGGCCTGTCAACCGCCCGTCGCCTTGCGGGGCAAACCGCGGGCTCGTACAATCCCGCTGCCATGATTCCGCCGGAAACCGCCCCGACCGCCGACCGCCGGGTGGAAGTGCCCGCGCCGCTGCTGCCCTATGCGCTGCTGCTGGCGTGGTGCTGGCTGCGGGATGCCATTCTGTTCGCGCAATATCTGGCGGCGTCGCCGGGGACGCTGCCGCCGTGGGCGTCCGACGCGCTGGCCGGGCTCGCCACGCTGGCGCTGGCCTGGGGCGCGCGAAAATTCCTCCGCCCGCGGTTTGCCGCGCGGGACCTGTTGCCCGCGGCCGTGATGTTCCTGCCCGTGCTCCTGCTGGCCGTCGCGCGAACGCCCATCCCCGACAGCAACTTCGACACCTACGCCTATCACCTCTACGCCCAGCAGTTCAACTTTTCCGACGCCGCCCGGGGCTTCCTGTCCGCCGGGAAAAACACCTTCCTGTTCCCCCTGGCCGACCGCATGTTCCTGCCGGTCCGCGCGCTGCTGGGCTATCGGGCCGGGACCGTCCTGAACGTCCTGATGCTGGGCGTGATCGTCCTCCAGGTCGTCCAGCTCCTGCGCGACTGGCTGACGCGCGAGGGCGTTCAGCCGTCGGGCTGGCTGCTGGCGGCGGGGGCGGCTGCGGCCGTCGGAACCGAATACGCCCTCATTAACGTCGGAACCTACCTGGTGGACCTGCTGCCCGTCCCGCTGATGCTGGAAGCCCTGCGCCTGGCGCTGGACGACGGCGACAACCCGCGCGACGTGCCGTACCTGGCCGCGTTGTCGGGGTTCTGCCTGGCGCTGAAGCTGACCGGCGTGGTCTTCCTGGCGCCGCTGGTGGCGGTCTTCCTGCTGCGACGCTGGCGCTGTCTGTGCGTGGGGAACGTCGCGGCGGGGCTGATTCTCTTCTGCCTGCCCGCGGCGATCTACGCCCTCTTCGCCTGGCGGGAGACGGGCAACCCCGTGTTCTGGATGTTCAACGAGGTGTTCCGATCGGACTTCTTCCTGACCATCAACTTCCGCGATACGCGCTGGGGCCCGCGCGGCTGGATCGAGAAGCTCACCTGGCCGGTGGTGGTGCTGTTTCACCCGGAGCGGTTCTCCGAGCTGGCCCGCTGCACGGGGCGGCTGGCGATGCTTGTCCCGCTGGGCCTGGCCTGGGCCGGCGCCGTGTGGGCGCTGCGAAAAACCTCCCCGCCGGTCCCGCGCG
>DNAS01000103.1:34650-50668 GCA_003485185.1 Phycisphaerales bacterium
CGGGCCGGGGCCGGCGCGGTGGGGGCGCGGCAAAAACCCCCCCCGCCGGTCCCGCGCCGCCTGGGCTGGCTGCTGGCGGCCGTGCTGCTGTGCGTCTGGGGCTGGTCCGCCACCACCGGCTACTGCCGCTACGCGATCTTCCCCGAAATGCTGACGGGCCTGGGGACGGTCTGGCTGGCGTGGCGCCTGCTGGCGCGCCGCCGCCTGCGGGCCGTCGCCGTTGGGCTGCTGCTGATCCTCGCCGCCCAGTGCGCCGCGGCAGGATACTACGTCTTCGTTCGCAAGATGGACTGGTCCTGGCGCGATTTCTACTCGCTCAAACACAAGCAATTCCCCTTTGCCCGGCAGTGGCGGCTGGTGGGGCGCGACCACGACAGCGGCGTCGACGCCGGCGCGATCGGCGCATGGATCAACCCCTGCGCGAGCAGCGGATACGAGGTTCTCATCCGGCCGGACGTGCCGATGTTCGGCCTGGAGTGCGCGAACTTCAGCCCGCCCGGGCGGAAGGTTTTCGAGCAGCGCCTGGCGGCGCTGGGCGACGCGCCATTGTACGCAGCCGTCGAGTGGGACTCGTTCGGCGACGCGGTGCGGGCGTTTGACCGGTTCGCCTTCCGGATCGTCGAGATGCGCCCCGTCCGCCCGCGATTCGTCAGTCCCGGCCGGCGAGTGCTGCTGATGCGCCTCGCGCGGGATCCGGCGCGGACCCTGCGCGCGTTCCACCTGACCGAACCCGCCCAGCGGTTGCGGATCGACCTTCCGCGCGACGGCGAGCGGGCGGTGCGCCTCTGGATGGGCTACCGCCCGGACATTCCGGACGGCTCGGACGAGGGGCTGGGCGTGGACGTGCGATCCTCGAACGTGCCGGGCAAGGCGATTTATCGCGGGAGTTTCCGGCCGGACAACGGGTTGACGCCCTTCGAGACCGACGGAGGCCCGGGCGCGGCCCCGGCGACGCTGACCGTCCGCGCCCTGCCGAACGAGCCGGCGCACCCGCTGGACTTGCTGACGGTGCTCGTGGACGCCCCGCCCGGGACGGTGTGCGTTGTGGAAGAATAAGAAGAACAGAAACCGCAGAGGGCGCGGAGGAATAAAAACAAAATGAATTCCTTACTCTGCGGTTTCCGTGACCTCTGCGGTGAATTTTTCCGGAGCGAAGACGCATGAAAAAAATGGCGGACATTCCCGCCGTGGTGCTGGCCGGGGGGCTGGGCAAACGGCTTCGCCAAGCCGTGCCCGACCTGCCCAAGCCCATGGCGCCGCTGCGCGGCAGGCCGTTCCTGGAGCACCTGCTGGCCTGGCTGGGCGGGCAGTCGGTGCGGCGCGTGGTCCTTTCCGTCGGCTACCGATGGGAGGCCATCGAGCGGCACTTCGGGCGGTCGTTCGGGCCGGTGGAGATCGACTACTGTGTGGAGGACGCGCCGCTGGGTACGGGCGGGGCGGCCCGCGAGGCCCTGGAACGACTCGACGCGCCCAATGTCCTGCTGCTCAACGGCGACACGATGTTCGACGTGCCCCTGGCGGCGCTGGCCCGCGCGCACGGGCAGTCGCAGGCCGACGCCACGCTCGCGCTGAAGGAGCTGCGAAACTTCGACCGCTACGGCATCGTCGAGGTCCGCGACGGGCGGATCGTCGCGTTCCGCGAAAAAGCGCCCTGCGCCCGCGGGCTGATCAACGGCGGGGTGTACCTGTTCCGCCGCGAGCTGCTGGCCGGGCCGGACTTGCCCGAGGCGTTCAGCTTGGAACGCGACGTCTTCGAGCGCCGCGCAAACGAGCTGCATCTCGGCGCGTTCGTCAGCGACGGGTACTTCGTGGACATCGGCGTGCCGGAAGACTACCAGCGCGCCCAGCGCGAACTGCCGGAGTACTTCGCGTAGGGGAGAGTAATTGGCAATTGTCGATTGACAATTGAAAGACCGCCGGCCGGATTTGTCTTCCCCGGTTCCTCACAGTTCCTTGGTTCCGGGTCCCTTTGTCCTTACCGCTCCCCCCTGGGGTCATTCGTCGTCGCTCATTGGGCGCTGCCTTCCACAATGGCGATCTCGTCTTCCGTCAGGCCGTACAGGTCGTACACCAGCCGGTCAATCTCCCGGTCCGTCGCGTCGATCTGGCGCTGGGTCACTTCCTTCCGCGATTCCGAATCCGCGGCCGAAAGCTGCTTGTGCAACGCCAGCATCGAATCGACAAGCCCAACTATCCAATCATGGGCGGCCCTATCACGGGCGTCGCCAAGGTCAACCTTGCGTATGGGCAGAGTTTCGACATACTGCTTTGTACAGGTGATCCATCCCGCCCGGAAAACATTGCTGATGGCCCGCAACCGCCAGTAAAGCAATCGCGAATTGAGAAGACCCAAAATGTAGTTTGGCGACATGGGGATCGTATTTGATGCCGTGATGCTAAAACCGCCACTTGCCATTAGGCAGTACCTATTCGCATCCTGGGGCAGACGGCAGTACAATCCCTTGTCAGCCAAGAGGGGCACAAGTATTTGTGCGCTGTCGTGTACTTCAAGATTCCTTGGAGCGCTGTATCCGTACCAAGCCTTAAACTGCTTGCGGCTCTCTAACTCTGACTTTCTTCCTCGCAAATAGCTGTAAGCTTTCGGGAATTGCTTCTTCAAGGCCGATTCTGTCTTCAACTCATAACCGGACTGTTGTACGTCATAAGGGAATATGACTAGTTCGCCCGATCGCGGGGCAAATGAGTACCGATTGAAATCCGTCGCGTAAACTGGGATTCGCAGGATTGCCCTTTCAATTTCCGTCTTCTCCCCCCGGCGCGTAAAGAAGCTTCCGTCACGCTCCACAAGCATGAAAACATCGTCGTTGCCCGTGCTTGAACCCCGCCCGATTCGGGCTGGCAGTTCGCCCAGGGGCACGGTCAACCGGCCCAGTTTGTCGGCAATGCCTTTCTCCCGGTTCGTAGCAAAAGACCACGGTTTCATGGTGAAGCTTGTGGCTGCCATAGCAGTAGGTGATAGGGGCAACGTCGCCAACAAAGAAGGCGTTGCCACTTTCACGTATGACAAGGTCGACACGGGAGCTGCCGACAGGAAAAGAAGGCATGTATAGGTTGTAGCGTTCTCGAATACTTGGGCAGCGCCAAAATCAACCACTTCGGACAGAGCCTTCCGCTCGGTAAGAAGCCCCCGGAGAGATTCGCCGTAATCAGTGGTAAAGAACTTGTGCGGGCAAATGAAGCCAAGCTGCCCCTTGGCATTCAACAGCTTCAAGCCTTGTTCGATGAAGACAACGTAAATGTCATAATTCCCGGTTCGCCCGGCGCGGAACAGTTCCTTGTAGATTTCGACTTCCAGCGGCGCCCATTCCTTCATCGTCTGAATGCGAATATATGGCGGGTTTCCGATGATGCAATCGAAGCCACCGGCCTGCATGGCGTCGGGGAAGCCCTGCGCCCAATCGAACGGGTTGACGCGTTTCATCTCGTCGGCGTCGGGGATCAGCTTGCCTGTGAAATAGTCCGGGCCGATGAGGGAATTGCCGCACTTGATGTTTTCGGCCAGGTTGGGCAGCGCCCGCTCGTGGAACAGGCGCATGGCGTTTCCGACAGTCTGGTCCGACTCGCCTTCGAGCACCTTCAGCAGCAGGGACAGCTTGGACACTTCCACGGCCTGCGGGTCGATGTCCACGCCGAACAGGTGGGTCAGGAGAATGCGCTTCTTCTCCGCGATGGTCAATCGCCATTCGTTATCGCCGGCGGCGCAGACGGCCTTGGGGAACTTTTCCGGGCCGTTGTCCAGGTACCACTTCAGGCAGTGGTCCAGCAGGCACTGGTACGCGCCCAGCAGGAACGATCCGCTCCCGCAAGCCATGTCCAGCACGCG
Source organism: Phycisphaerales bacterium (assembly GCA_003485185.1). Taxonomy (GTDB): domain Bacteria; phylum Planctomycetota; class Phycisphaerae; order SM23-33; family SM23-33; genus UBA12270. The sequence goes on from DNAS01000103.1 coordinate 38,495, forward strand.
CAGCGACTGGGCCTTTCCCTTTCCGGCCAGTTGCGCCGGGCTCTTGCCCTCGATCTGCCGGCCGACGGTTTGCTTGACGATGTACTCGACGATGTACGCCGGGGTGTAGTAGACGCCGCCGGCCTTGCGGACTTCGGGCTTCTCCTCGATCTTCGCCTGGTGGGCGGGCGTCAGGCGGATGACCTTGCCCAGGAAGCGCTCGTAGACCGTGCCGAGGATCTCGACGGGCAGGACGCCGAAGTGATAGGGGCTTCCGTGCTGGAAGTAGAGGCTTTGCAGGATGGGGCGGAAGACCTTGTCATCGACGGAAAGTCGCGGCGTGATGCGGTCGGGGGCTTCGGATACGGCGGCTTCCTTCTGGAAATGGAACAGCCCGGAGTTGTACTTCTCGTCGGCCCGGCGGCACAGCTTCATGAAGTTCGGGTACACGTTCCCCTGTTGGGACAGGCCCAGAAGCTGCTCGAAGGATTCCAGCCCCCGGTCCTCGGCCATGCGCAGGAACACCACGCGGTCGATGGTGAGCTGGACGGCGGCGTTGAGGTCGTCGGAAGACAGGTCCTTGTTGCGCAGGGCGAGGTTCCGGGCGAGGGCGTCGCGCCAGGACTCGATTTCCTTGAGGAATTCCACGTCCACCTCGGACGTTCCCCGCTTGCGCTTGGAGGCGGCGTACTGGTCGAACGCGCCGGACCAAACCGCTTCGCGGGAAAACACGTCCCAAAGTTCCCGCCAACGGTCGGGGTATTCTTCAGAGCGGAAGTACTGGATTCGGGCGCGGCTGGCCTTGTCGCTCTCGCGCGGGCGGAAGGTGCAGTCGTAAACGCCCAGTTCCTCGAAGTCGGTCAGAATCGACAGGGCGACCTTGGCGCTCCAGCCGTAGCGGCGGAGCTGGTAGGCGGGCTTGACGTCGGCGTTGATGTTGACGCCGCACTTCTTGGCCTCGACGTAGAACTTGGGCAGCGTTCCGACGCGGAAGGTGTAGTCCGGGGCCTTCTGCTGGCCTTCGATGTCCAGGCTGTCTTCGGGGATGACTTCGCGGTACTGGGGCGCGACCATCGCGGTATTGCGGACATCCCAGCCAAGGGCTTCGAAGAAGGGATCGATAAGGGATTGGCGAACGTGTGCTTCCTTGACTCCGGGGGCGAAGAACGCTTCCCGGTTTGTTGCGAAGTACTGGCACAGCTTGGCGATTTCGTCCTTGCCCCGGTCGAATGTCTTGCTCATGGGCGGCCTTTCGTCGCCCCCGGCCGTCGGCCCGTCAAGAGTCTGCCCCCGAAAGGCGGATCGTGTTGCGGCGGGCGGACGCGCCGGGAAACGCCGCTAGCGTACCGGAAAGACGCGGGCGCGGCAAGGCCGGCCGGGACGACCTTCGATCTCCGACCTCCGAACTTCGATCTCCGATCTTCGACCTCCGACCTGTCGCCGTCCCGCGGCAAGTTCGCTTGCTCCCGTCCGGTGGGCACGGTAGAGTAAGTGTTTGTGCCGGCGCGGGTCCGCGAGACGGCCGGGAGCGCGCCGGCAAGAGTGAAACGAAGGTTACAGGCAAGGCATGGCAGAGAACACACCACAGGACGCGGCAGGCAAGGGCAAGGCCTTTTTCGATCGGGCCGACCAGGTGGCGGACACCGGCAACTGGGACTTCGCCATCGAGATGTATATCGAGGGGCTCAAGCGCGAGCCGGGCAACCTCGACCGCGGGCACAAGCCCCTGCGCGAAACGGCGATGAAGCGCAAGGCCCAGGGCGGCAAGGGCCCGGGCATGATGGAAGGCCTGAAGCGCCGCCCCGGAAAGGACCCCGCGGAGAATCTCGCCAACGCCGCCTACCTGCTGGCCAAGGAGCCGGGGTCGGTGCCCTACATGGAGCAGTTGCTCACGGCCGCCCAGGCGCTCAAGCTCGACGAACTGGCCAAGTGGGTCTGCGACATCCTGCTGGAATCGCAGCGGCAGACGCCCAAGCCCAACAAGCGGGTGCTGCTGGCGCTGACGCAGGCGTACAACGACCTGACGGAGTACGGGCTGGCGATCCAGGCGTGCGAGATGGCCCGGCAACTGACGCCGAACGATCCCGTCCTTCACGACGCCATCCAGGAACTGGGCGCCAAGTACACGATCAAGAAGGGCAAGTACGACCAGGAAGGGAGCTTCACCAAGGGCGTCAAGGATCTCAGCAGGCAGCAGGAGCTGATCCAGAAGGACTACATGATCCAGAGCGAAGATTACCTCAAGCAGCAGATCGAGCGCGCCCGCGAGGAGTATCAGCAAACGCCCACCGTGCCCGGCAAGGTCAACGCCCTGGTCGACGCGCTGCTGAAGTTCGAGGACGAGTCGTACGAGAACGAGGCGGTGGACATCCTGCACAAGGCCCACAAGGACACCGGCGCCCCCCAGTTCAAGATGCGCGTGGGCGACATCCGCATCCGGCAGATGACGCGGCGGTACCGCAAGCTCGTCGCGGCCGGCGACAAGGAAGCCGCCCGCGAGCATGGTCTGGAGCAGTTGAAGTTCGAGATCCAGGAATACGCCGAGCGGGCGGAGAACTACCCGACGGACCTGTCGCTGAAGTTCGAGCTGGGGCGCCGGCTGTTGCTGGCGGGCAAGTACGACGAAGCGATCGGCGCCCTCCAGCAGGCGCAGCGCGAGCCCCGCCGGGCCACCCAGGCGATGAACTACCTCGGCCAGGCGTTCGCCCGCAAGGGCTGGCTGCGCGAGGCGGCCGAGACGTTCGAGCGGGCGCTGGCCAACGAGATGCCCGAGGACCGCGTCAAGGAAATCCGCTACCACTTCGGCGACGTGCTGGAGCAGATGGGCGAGCTTCAGAAGGCCCGGGACCAGTTCTCGCAGGTCGCGCAGATGGAGTTCAACTACCGGGACGTCCGCGACCGTCTGGAGACGGTCCGCAAGAAGCTCCAGGGCGAAGCGGAAGAAAGCAAGTAGGGGCGCCGGTTCGCCTTCCGCCGGCCGGGACGGAAGGCAAAATGGGCTTGAAAACGCCCCCGTCGGGGCCTTAGCATATCCGGCATCGAAAGCCAAGGACGCCCGGGGCGTCCTTTCTTGGTATTGGCGGGCAACACGGCGATGGCCAAAGACAACGGCAACGGTCCTGCGGGCGGGTATCAGCTTCCCTTCGAGAAGCCGATCTTCCGCCTGGAACGGCAGATCGCGGAGCTGGAAGGCTCGCAGGCGGAGTCGGGGCGCGACTTCTCCAGCGAGATCCGCAAGCTGCGGGCGCAGTACGTCTCGTTGCTGAAAAAGACCTACCAGAGCCTCACGCCGTGGGAGACGGTGCTCGTCGCGCGGCATCCCAAGCGCCCGCTGGGGTGCGAGTACATCGACCGGATCGTCAAGAGCTTCGTGGAGTTGCACGGGGACCGGCGCTTCGCCGACGACCGGGCGATCCGCTGCGGCCTGGGGCGGATTGGCACGGAGAAAGTCGCCCTGATCGTCCAGCACAAGGGGCGCGACACCAAGGAAAAAATCGCCTGCAACTTCGGCTGCGCGCATCCCGAGGGATATCGCAAGGCCTTGCGGGTCATGAAGTTGGCGGAGAAGTTCCACCTGCCGGTCGTCACGCTCATCGACACGCAAGGCGCGTACCCGGGCGTCGGTTCGGAGGAGCGCGGCGTGGCCGAGGCGATCGCCCGGAACCTGCTGGAGATGAGCCGCCTGCGGACGCCGATCCTGTGCGTGATCATCGGCGAGGGCGGCAGCGGCGGGGCGCTGGGCGTAGGCGTGGGCGACCGAATCGCAATCCTCGAATTCGCATACTATTCCGTCATTTCGCCCGAAGGCTGCGCCAGCATCCTCTGGCGCACCGGCGAGAAGGCGTCCGAGGCGGCCGAGGCCCTCAAGCTTACCGCGCGCCACCTCAAGGAACTGGACGTCGTCGACGAGATCGTCCCCGAACCCCTTGGCGGCGCGCACCGCAGCCCGGCCGAGGCGGCGACCAACTTGGAGCGATTCCTCGTCCGCACCCTGCGCGACCTGAAGCGCCTCGGTCCCGACGAGCTTCTCCGGCGGCGCTACGACCGGTGGCGGCGGATGGGCAAGGTGATCCACCTGGAGCTCCAAACCGCCGCGAAAAGCTGACCTTTCCGCCCCCCTTTCCGTCGAAATCGTGCGCTTTTCCGCGCTTTTGGCGCTCTTTTTTTCCCTTTTTCGCGCCCAAAAAACGGGCCCGAAACGGGGTTTTTCCGCCCCCGCCCGGGGCCTATAATGGACGGATGATTTCTTCTCGAACCGGAAAAGTTCGGCGGTTTTTTCTCCCCGTGATCCTGCCGGCGGTCCTGGCCGGCGGCGTGGCCGTGTGGGCCTGCGTCGAACACGAGGAAGGGCGGCATCATTTCTCGCGCGTCGCGCGCGGCGTGCTCTACCGCTCCCGCCAGCCGGACGCGGAGAACCTCGACGGCCTGGCCCGGCGCAACATCCGCCTGGTCGTCAACCTGCGCACGCGGGAGGAAGACCCGCCGACCTTCGACTGGGAAAAATCCGCCTGCGCCCAGCGCGGCGCGACGATGGTGAACATTCCCGTCGTGACGGCCTTGCCCACCGACGCGCAGATCGCCGAGTTCCTGCGGGTCATCCGCGCGAATCCAGCCGCCACGTTGGTCCACTGCGAGATGGGCCGCTCGCGGACGGGGGCGATGGTGGCCGCGTATCGCGTGGTGGCCGAAGGCGCGTCGCCCGCGGCCGCGCTGGCCGAGGCCGCGGTGCACAACCCGACCCTCTCCCCGCGTGAAAAGGCCGACCTGGAGGCGATGCTGAAGTCGCTTCACGAAAACCGCGCGGGCTGGCTGGCGCGCACCGCGCCGCGCTCCTGACCGCTTTCGCGCCCCGCGCCGCGCGCTGCCGCCGGCGGCTTTCCTTCGGCCGCGCCGGCGGTATAATGCCTCCATGCCCGACGCCCGCACCATCGTCACCGTCAGTCTGAACCCCGCCATCGACCGCGTCATCGAGGTGGAGAACTTCGCCCTCGGCGAACACCAGGTCGGCCACGAGATCATGCGCATCCCCGGCGGCAAGGCCGTCAACGTCTCGCGCGTGCTCAAGGCGCTGGGCGTCCGCAGCATCGCCACGGGCTTCCTCGGCCGGGACACCCGACACGAGTTCGACAGCGTGCTGTCCGGGCATCTCGTCGGCGACGAGTTCTTCCTCCTGCCCGGCAGGACGCGGGAGAACATCACCATCGCCGACCCGAAGACCAACCAGGAGACGCACATCCGCAACCCCGGCCTGACCGTCGATCCGCGCAGCCTCAAGCGCCTGGCCACCAAGCTCAACCTCGTCTGCCGGCAGGGGCACTTCGTCGTCTTCAGCGGCTCGCTGCCGCCCGGCGTCGAGGGCAAGGACTTCGTGACGCTCATCGACATCTGCCGCTCGGCCGGGGCGCACGTCGCCGTCGACACCACCGGTGAGGCGCTGGACGCCGTCGCCGACCAGCCGCTCTGGCTGGTCAAGCCCAACGCGCACGAGCTGGCCCGCCTGGCCGGGCGCGAACTGCACGGCCTGGACGACGAGCTCCGCGCCGCCCGCGAGCTGACGAAGCGCGTCAAGATCGTCCTGTTCACCCGCGGGGCGCAAGGGGCCTACCTGTTCACCGACCGGCTCGCCCTGCACGCCCGCGCGGAGATGGACCCCGCGCGCGTGCGGAACACCGTCGGCTGCGGCGACGTGCTGCTGGGCGCGTTCCTGGCCGGGCTGTGGCGCGGGCGCGCCATGCCCGACGCCTTCGCCGACGCCGTCGCCGCCGCCACCGCCAGCGCCTGCATCATTGCCCCGGCCGAGTTCGAGTCCCAAACCGTCGCCGAGTTCCGCGCCGCCCTCCGCGTCGAATCCCTCCCGCCTGTGTGAGTGCGGGGCCGATTGCCGCAATAGGCAATAGTGGGGAGCAACAGAGCCGCGACCGTGAGGGAGCGGTCACCGGGACGTGCGAGAAAAAAGAGTCCACGAATTACACGAATTGCACGAAGAAAGAAGTGGTAGTGCGTTGGCTCAGCCACGTGCGCTGAGGGGGAATAGCATGTACGCCGCGTCGTGCATCGGGTCGGCCACACACCAGCGAGACAGACCACACCACCTGTCCAGAAACACGTGTAAGCTTTCGTACAAGGATTCGGGCTACGCTGGGTACTCCTCCTCATGCTGTCACTGGTATCGGAGGTTCTTGAAGAAGCCGAACTCCTCCTGCCATTGCTGGGCCAACGCCGCTTGTTCCCTCGAAAGCCGGGGGATCGTGAGGCTCAGTAAGTCCAACGAGAAGCCCTGGCCGACTTTGGGCGTTTCCGTCGCGATACCCACCACCTGTGGCTTGTCTGGATGAAGCCAACGTGCGATTAGGCAGCGTGCCTTCAACTCCGCGATTCGGTCCTCACGAGGCAAGTCAACGGGACAACCCAGAAACACATACGTAGCAAGGCCGGGATACGGATGAATGCGAGACCGGGATTGCCCCAGCTTGTTTGCCTCCAGGAATCCCGAGAAGCTCTTGCCCAATCCTCGGCGAGTGAACCGGTCTTCTCGGGCCATGGTGCGCAAAGCTTGCTCCACTCCGTCGGTATCCTGCTCGCCGAGTAGGAGGCCAGCTCGATGGTCTTGGCAGAACGTCTCTATCAGTCGATCCCACACATAGCTGATTTCATCTTGACGCTTCTTGCCGAGGTACTGCTCGCCAGTCGAGAATGCCTGCCAGACACCCTCGCCAAGACAGATCAAGTCATTGTCCGGGAACTGACGTCCATTCTGGAGATACATAGCCAGAAGATCTTCCTCACCGCCTTCAACGATTACTTCGGCTTGTAGGCTTTCCTTGGCCAACAGATATGCCACAAAGTCCGAGATTGTGTCCAATTCTCGTATGGTGGCAATGAACGCAGGACTGTCTAACACATGCACGTATTTTCTCTGCTTCTTGTTATCAAACCATCCAGATGACAGACCGATCTTCCCTTCGCCTCCAAGTGCAACGGCGATTCGATGAACTCGACGCGTCCCGGAAGGAGGTAGCGTCAGCCCCCGTTCGCCTGGCTTGCCGACCACGTGAAGTCCGGTGCCGTCAAGACTGAGCACTCGCTCTGCACCGAATACTTGCTTGACCGATCCGTCAACCGCTTTACGCTGCCAGCGTGGGATATCCACGTTGGGATTCCCGGTATCCTTGAACTCAATATGCTTGACAGACAAGACGATGATATCCGAATCGCACACGACCATGACATCACACAACTCCTGGTCTTTCTTGCCCCTGGGATTCGCGTACGTCCAGAGAGAAAGGAAAGATTGCTGGCAGTGATCGGCTACAAACCGCTCTGCGTCATCGCCCCCGCTGTCGTTTGAGGCTTGACCCATATTGCCAACAAGCATATCTGGACATGGCCAGGACGACAACGGTTAGTGAGTAGGGCGAGCAACTTGCTTGCTCGCTGGACCGGCTCAGGCTACAGGCTTCAGACCTCAGGCTACAGACATCAGGCGTCAGGACGCCGCAGGCAGGCTGTTCCTGAAGCCTTTAGCCTTTAGCCTGTAGCCCGCCTCCCCTCCGTCCCCAGTCCTCGGCCCTCAGTCCTTCTTCTCGCAATTCGTGGACTGTTTTTCGCCGCAAATCGCCCGAAATTGGGCTTGCTCAATGCTTCCCAGGGCGTATAATGCGGCGTTTCCAAAGTCAGGCAGCACGCAAGCACGCAGCACAAGGATCCTACAGGAGAATTTTCGTGGCACATTCGCTTTCGGCAAAGAAGCGCATCCGGCAGAACGCCAAGCACCGCGCGAGAAATCGCTGGCGCCGCGACCAGGTCAAGCAGGTCCTCAAGGACTTCGACCAGGCCGTCCAGACCAACGACCAGGCCAAGGCGGCCGAGCAGCTCCAGGCCGTCACCAAGACGCTCGACAAGGTGGCCGCGAAGGGCCTGATCCACAAGAACGCCGTTTCCCGCAAGAAGTCCCGCCTGGCCAAGCGGGTCAACAAGCTCGCCGCCAAGGCGTAGCGCTGGCGTTTTCCCTCGTCTCCCCGCCCACGGGCAAACGTCCGTGGGCTTTTTCTGCGCCGTGGCGCGGGGGTACAATCCGGCCATGACGAAACCTCAAGGCCCTTTCGCCAGCCGGGCCGGTGAAAAACTCGACGCCGCGCTGGACGCGTTCGGCCTGGACGTGCGCGGGATGGTCTGCGCCGACTTCGGTTGCAACGTCGGCGGGTTCACCGACTGCCTGCTGCGCCGCGGCGCGCGGAAAGTCTACGCGGTGGACACCGGATACGGCGAGCTGGCGTGGAAACTCCGCACCGACGCGCGGGTGGTCGTCCTGGAGCGGACCAACGCCCTGCACGCCGACTGTCCCGAGCCGGCCGACCTGGTCGTCTGCGACGTCGCCTGGACGCCGCAGGAGCGGATCGTCCCGGCCGCGGCGCGATGGCTGAAAGACGGCGGGCGGATCGTCTCGCTGCTCAAACCGCACTACGAGCTGTCCAAGCTGCGCGGGCGCAAGCCCCCCGGCCCGCTGGCGCCCGGACAGGCCGAACACATCTGCCGTGAGATCTGCGAGCGCCTGGGCGAAGCTGGTTTCACCCTCCGCGCCGCCATGCGTTCCGTCCTGCGCGGCAAGGGCGGAAACACGGAGTTCTTGCTGTGGATCGTGCCGGGGGAAAAACAGTCCACGAATTGCACGAAGTACACGAAGGAAGAAAGGACTGAGGACTGAGGGAAAACGGGCTTCAGGCTCAAGGCTTCAGGAACAGCCTGCCTGCGGCGTCCTGACACCTGATGTCTGTAGCCTGAGGTCTGAAGCCTGTAGCCCGTAGCCTGAGGTCTGCAACCTGACCGATCGACCAGTCCACCAGTTAACCAAAAGGCCGAAAACAAAGACCGGATTGTCACGCCCGTGGGGACATGACAATCCGGTCCGTTTTTCCCGGGTTCCCCGGTTCCTTGGTTCCGGGTTCCTTTTTTCGGTCTACCGTCGTGCCGATTTGGCCCGGCGGAGGATGGCCAGTCCGCCCATCGCCAGCAGCGCCAGCGTCGCCGGTTCGGGGACGACTTCGAACTGCGTGCCGTCGCCCGCGATCGTGATCTGGTAGAAGTCGTCGTCGCCCGAGGCGAAATCGAAGGCCTGGAAGTCACTCGAGCCGGCCACGAAGGTCAGGTCGGTCACCACGCCGTCCACCATCGTGACGTATCCGACCGTCATCTCCGACTCGCCGGTTCCGGCGAAGTCCACGTGCCAGGCGGTGTCGGTCTTGCTCATCGTGCCGCCCATGAAGGCGAACGAGGAGTTGGAGAAGTCCGAATCTTCCTGCCAGGCGTCCACGAAGAGGCCGGCCAGCATGTCCCACGTATAAGCGCCGGCGGGCGACCAGGTCCAGGTGAAATTCACGCTCTGGCCGACCGGGGAGGTCAGGGGGGCGGTCAGTTGCGGCAGCGGGGCGAACGCCGATTCCGCCGGCGCGGTCAGGTTGAACGTGTAGAGGGACTGCTCCGCGCCGCGGCTGATCAGCAGGTCGAAGCTGCCATTGAGTTCGTCACCCAGGTCCGACAGCGTGTCATACCAGTCCGAGTTGGTCCAGAAATCGTTGTCCTCTCCGTCGAAGGAATCCCACATTCCCGCGCCGGACGGGCTGATCTGCGCGCCGGTCACGCCGTCCTGCATGACGTTGATTCCCGCGCGGTATCCCATCGGACTCTGGACGATCTCGAAGGACAATTCCCCCGCCTGTGCCGCACCCGCCAGGCCAAGACAGACCCCAACCACCACAGAAACAATGAGCCTACACATGGTACGAATCCTCTCTTGCACGAATGCACTGCTGAGCACGATTTTGTGGCGAGCAACCTCCGCGCGGCCCTCTGCCGTGCGGCCACGAACGCTGAGCAATAAGCTACAGAGTTTACCTTACTTCCGCAGGGCGTCAAGAGGGATTTTTGGGGCCCTTTGTCCATGGCGGCGCAGGAGTTACGGGGCGGAACACCCCCAAAAATGGCAGGGATACAAACGGATAAACGCGGATTCTGGAATTCGTATCCAATTTTTATCGGCGTTGATCTGTGTTCATCCCTGCTGACTGTTTGGTAGTCATCAAAGCTTTTCGCGCGGGGGGCGGTCCCAGTTCGCCAGGGCCTCGCGGAAGTATTTCTGGTACAGCAGCGACGCGCCCACCAGCAGCCCCCCCAGCGCCACGAACGACGCGATACGGTATCCCGCTTCCACGTCGGACATGTCCACCAGCAGCACCTTGCCCAGCGTGATCGCGAACAGCGCCAGCGCGAGGTATCGCACCGGGGCGTATCGGGCGAGGAAGCCCGCCGCCAGGACGACGGCTGCGTAGACCGCCCACCAGATCGAGTAGCCCACCTGCCGCGCCTGGGCGACGTTGGCGAAGGACTGCCCGTGGAAGTGGAAGTAGCGGTCGATCTCGAAGCTGCCCGCCCAGACGATCGCGCCTGCGGCCGGGAGGATCAGCAGATGGCGCAGCGTCGCGGGCAGTGCGCCGCCCGGCAGGCGCCTGGCCAGGGCCCGCGCGCACAGCAGGCCCGCGCCGGCGACGGCTAGCGCCGAGCCGAACTGCCAGTTGACGGCCACCGAAACGCCCACCGGCGGACCGTCCAGGCGGAGCGACAGCGTGTCGTAGGCGAGGAGCTTCGCCGTCGTCAAAAGGATCAGGATCGCGCCGCTGGCGCTCGCCCAGACGCTTCGGCGCGCCAGGGCGACGGCGGACACGCCGCACGCCAGCGCCAGCCAGGCCCACGTCGCCCCGGGCGCGGGCAGCAGCAGGCAGGTCTCCACCGCCCAGACGCCCATGCCCAGCCAGAGCATCACGCCCGCCAGCGTCCGCTCCGCGCGGAGGTTCTCGATGGCCGGGCCCGCGCGGAGGAGCCCCGCCGAGACGACGCCCGAGACGGCGAGCGTCGCGGCCAGCAGCAGTCGCCACGGCACGGCCGTGCCGGCAAAGGTCAGCATCGTTGCCGCCAGCCGCTGGTCGTACGGCACGTCCAGGTGGACGTAGTGCGTGATCGCCAGCAGCAGCACGGCGAAGGACTTGGCCAGGAGCATCCGGCTGGCGAGCCGCCGGGCGATGAGCATCGTGACGGCCGCCTGGATCGCCCACGCGTAGGTGACCGTCGCGCGGTCGAACTGGATCGGCGCGAACAGCGCCGCCAGCACCAGCCCGCAGGCCAGGTACGCGTTGCCCAGGATCGCCCGCCCGCCGCGGAGCAGGAAGACGGACAGCCCGATCGCTCCTGCCGCCAGCAGCGCCGTATACGCGCCCATCCACGGCTGATACCCCGCGGACAACAACAAGCCATAGGTGTTCCAGAACATCATGGCCGTCGCCAGCGAGGCCAGCGCGGCGTCGAGTTTCTCGCGCGTGGCGAACGATTTCCGCCACGCCCGCAGGAGCACGTCGCCCGTCAGCAGCGCGTAGAACGCCCAGATCCACACCGACGAAGCGAGTTCTCCGATGTTCGCGAGAAATCCCCTTTCCATCGTCACCATAATCACGGAATACGAGCAGACCAGCAGGCCCATGCGCAGCCAGTGCCAGCGCCGCCACAGGCAAACGCCCAGCAGCACGGCGTCCATCAGGAACAGGTGGGTCAGCGTTGCGTGGCGGCCCATGGATTCGAGGGTTACCAGCAACAGCAGGGACATCGCGACGGCGCAGGCAGTCGCCATCGCGATGCCCGCGTGGACGTGGGCGCGCCCGAACCGCGTCGCCCCGGCCGCGAAACCCACGAACAGCGCGAACAGGCTCCACGCGAACGCCAGGGTGGCCGTCGCCTGCGGGTCGCTGTAGTGCGCGCCGCACCAGCTCGATACCAGCATCACCGTGCCGCCGACGGCCAGCAGCGGCGGGGCGGTCCAGTTGCGGATCGCCCCGACGGCCAACAACGCCGCGCCCAGCGCGAGCAGGTGGACGAACAGCCCGTGGCCGGGAATGTCGTTGAGGGTGAAGCCCAGCAGTTCCATCAGCGCCCCGCCCGCGACGACGGTCATCGCCAGGGCCAAAAAGACGTTCATCCGCCCCCGCCCGGCCATGACGACGGCGTAGGCCAGGAACATCACGGTCAGGATCCACGCGAACGTCAGCGTGACGGCCAACTGCGTGGCGCTGTAGTGCGCGCCGCACCAGCCCGCCGTCAGCAGGATCGCGCCGATCAGCGCCAGAAGCGACGGGGCGGTCCAGTTGCGGATCG
>DNAS01000103.1:50840-51217 GCA_003485185.1 Phycisphaerales bacterium
CAGTTGCGGATCGCCCCGACGGCGAGGAAGCCCGCCCCCGCCACCAGCAGGTAGCACATGAGCACGACCTGCTCGTTCCGCCCGGTGCTCAGCAGCAGCGGCGTCAGGTACGCGCCGATCTGGACGAGGACGGTCGTCGAGAGCATCCGGCTGCGGACGCTCAAGGCCGCGCCGAGGACCGTCACCGCGCACATCAGGGCGAACGCGACGGGCGTGGGGACCAGCGCGTAGAACTTCGGGCTGGCGGCGTAGGCGGCGGCGTAGAGCAGGGCGATTCCGCCGCCGGTGGCCCCGGCCGCGAAAACGCGCATCGCCTTGCGGAGCGTCCACTCGCCCGCGCCCAGCAGCGCCGCCCCGCCCAGCGCGACGATCAGCAC
>DNAS01000103.1:51357-51696 GCA_003485185.1 Phycisphaerales bacterium
CCGCCCAGCGCGACGATCAGCACGCGAAGGGTCGGGTTGATCCACCCTTTCTGCGCGGCGTACTGGAAGAAGAACACCGCGCCCAGCAGCAGCACGACGATTCCGATCTTGTTGAGCCAGCTGGCGCCGAGTCGCTGTTCGAGGGAGACGCCGGCCGGCTTGGGCGGCGCGGCCTTCGGCGCGCCCGGCGGGCGGAGCATGGAGGGGGCTTTCTCCAGCGGCGGCTGGCGCAGCGGCGGAAGCGGCGCCGTGCCCGGGCGCGGCTGGTCCGGAATCGGCGCGGGTTGGGGCGCCATTGGCGGGGGCGTCGCGCCTGCCGCCGGCTGCGGGGTCTGCGGT
>DNAS01000103.1:51741-62502 GCA_003485185.1 Phycisphaerales bacterium
GCTGCGGGGTCTGCGGCGCCGGCGGCTTGACGTACCCGGCCGGGAGCGGGGGCGGCGTCGCCGCCGGGCGCGACTCGGCGCTCAGCGCGCCGAGACGCTTCTCCAGGTCCGCCAGCAGACGCTTGAGGCTCGCCAGTTCCTCGCCGAGCTGCCCGATCCGTTCGTCGACGCGCCGGTCCATGTCGGTCTCCCCGTGCTGAACTGCCGGGGCGAGTGTACCGGCAGGGCGTTCGCCACGCAACGGGCCGCCGGGCGCGTCATTTCGCCGGGCGCGTCGCGGCGTCGCCCGTGACGTACTTGCGGCGCATGGCTTCGACGACGCCCTGGGAGTCCGGCGGGCTGCGGTGCTTCAGCCAGGGCGCGACGATCGCGCGGGCGTCGGAGCTGTGCGCGATCCGCGTGAACGCCCAGTACTGGAGCGGGCCCGGATTGATCGGGTCGTCCAGGCTGATCCGCATGACGATCGGGCAGCGGATCCGCCGCGCGAAGTAGCTCACGTCGTAGTACGCCAGCGTCTTTTCGAACATCTCCCGCGCGGTCATTCCGGGCGGCGGGGCGAGGGTCATGTTGGCCTTGTAGGCGAACGTCAGCAGGTCCATGCGGCTTCGCCCGGCGATGGACGCCTCTGCCAGCGCCACGTCGCGCACGAGGCCGGCCGTCGCCAGCGCCAGCGACCCGCCCTGACTGAACCCCGTGACGACGATCCGCGCCGGGTCCACTTCCGGCAGCGACCGCAGGAAATCCACCGCGCGCGGCCCGGCTGCGTAGGCGGCGCGGTAGTAGTACGTCTCCTTGTCCTGCCGGCCGATGCCCTGGTACTCCTCCGCGAACCAGTGCTCGCGGGGGTGCGTCCGCCCCGACTCGCCCCCGAACGGCAGGTCGTGAATGCTGATGGCCATGAACACGTATCCGCGCTCCAGCGCCGACGCCTGCACCGCCGCCGAATGATACCCCGCGCTGGGCAGGGAAAGGATGGCCGGGGCCTTCTGCCCCGCCCGCAGCCCCGGCGGGATGCCCAGGTATCCGCGGATGCGCCGGCCGCCCAGACCGTTGAAGCTCACTTCCCGGAACGGTTCGGGAATCAGCCTGCGGTCCTTCGGCTCGCTGTATTTCGCGTCCAGCGGGCTCTTGCGCATCTCCGCCAGCGTCCGCGCCCAGAACTCGTCGAAGTCCTTCGGCTCCAGGTCCGGCAGCGTCCAGCGGCTCGGTTGGTACAGCAGCGCCGTCTCGATGCGCCGGACGACGGTCCCGCCCGCGGTCAGCTCCAGGCGGAATTCGTAGGGGCCGGGCTGCTTGGGGCGAAACGTCGCCGGCACGTCCACGGAGGCCCCCGCGGGCGGCGCCACCTCCTGCTGGCGCGTCTCGATGGTCGCGCCGTCCTCGTTGGGGCGGTACTCCGCCAGCGTGATCCGCACGGAACCCCGCAGCGGTCGGTCGGACCGGTTCACCAGCCGCGTCGGAAGCTCCAGCGCGTCGGTCTCGAAGAGGTGGTCCTTCGGCCAGGCGTCGAACCGGACCTGCACGCTTTCGGCCGGGGCCGATTGCGCCTGCGTGGCGGGGGCGGTCGCGGCCGGCGCCGCCCAGGCCGGGCGCGACAGCAGAAGGATCGCGGCGACGGACAGCAGGACGTGTCGTTTCATGGAGGGCTCCCGGCGGAACGTGTCGTGGCGGGGCGCGCAACCGCTGCGGGCCCCGGAAAGGGCGCACGGGAATGATGGGCTTTGGCGCGAAGGCTTGTCAAGGCCGAAAGCCCTGCCTCGCCGGCCCGTTGCGTGCGCGGGGCGCTTGCGGTACGCTGCCGGGCATGATCGGAAAGGCCGTCGGAGCCGGATTCGTCGCCGCGCGGGATTTCGTCGCGCGCGGGCTGCTGCGCCTGGGCGTCACGCCCAACATGCTCACGCTGACGGGCATGGCGTTCACGGCCGCCGCCGCCGTCTGCTATGCGCTCGGCTCCGGCAGCCGGTTCGCCAACCCCTGGGGCCACAACGACTGGGCCAACGGATACCTGCTCCTGGCCGGGGCGCTGCTGATCCTCGCTTCCGCCTGCGACATGCTCGACGGCGCCGTCGCCCGACTGGGCAACCGCGGAACCGTCTTCGGGGCGTTCCTCGACAGCACGCTCGACCGATACAGCGACTTCGCCGTCTACGCCGGAATCGCCGCCCACTACGCGCTCGTCGAGCCCGCCAACGTCACCTTCATCCTGCTGTGCATGCTGGCGTTCTTCAACGCGTTCATGATCTCCTACGCCCGCGCCCGCGCCGAAGACCTCATCGCCCGCTGCCGCGTGGGCTACTGGCAGCGCGGCGAGCGGTCGGCCGCCATCCTCATCGCCACGTTCAGCTTCAACATCCCCGCGCTGGTCGTCCAGCAGGCGCTCTCGCCCCTGTTCACCGCGCTGCGGCGGATTTTCCACACCAAGCGCGTCATCGAGGGAAAGCGCGTCATCGAGGATGTGCGCGAGGGTCCGTGGTGGCTGAAGATCCGCCTGTGGCGCTGGCCGCGAATGACCGTGCCGTACGACCTCATCACGGGGCTGAACATCGCCTGGCTGATCTTCGCGCCGCTGCCCGCGACGGACGTCCTCCGCCTGTGGATGAAGTGATTGAGGGTGTTCGCACAGCCAGTCCCGATCCACAACATCGGGACAGGCCGTGGCACCCGTAAAAGGTTACTCATCCCCTTCGCACAATTCCCCGAAGAGCGTCAGGCTGGTCGCGTCGGAGATTCGGACCTGCACGTACCGCCCGGCGAGCGTTTCCGGGCCGTCGAAGACCACGATGTGGTCTCCCCGCGTCCGCCCGACGAGCTGGGCGGCGGCGGTCCGCGCCGCGCGGGGCGACGGGCCTTCCACCAGCACCTCCACGGACTGCCCGACGTACGCGCGGTGGTGCGCCAGGCCGACCTGCTCCTGCACGGCCAGCAGTTCGTTGTTGCGGCGCTTCTTGACGTCCGTCGGCACGTCGTCTTCCATCGTGCGGGCGGCGGCCGTGCCGGGACGCGGCGAGTACTTGAAGATGAACGAGTTCTTGTAGCCCGCCCGGCGGATCAGGTCGGCCGAGGCCGCGTGGTCCGCTTCCGTCTCCGTCGGGAACCCCACGATGAAATCGCCCGCCAGCACCACGCCCGGGACGATCGCCCGCGCGCGGGCCAGCAGATCGTCGTACTCGGCGCGGGTGTAGCGGCGGTTCATGGCCTGGAGAATCCGGTCGCTGCCGCTCTGGGCGGGGCAGTGGATGTATTCGCAGACGTTGGGCAGGTCGCGCATCGCCTGGAGGATGTCGTCGGTGAAGTCCAGCGGGTGGCTGGTGACGAACCGCAGGCGGCGCAGGCCCGGCACCTCGGCCACGCGGGCCAGCAGGTCGCTGAAGCGCACCGTCGCCCCGCCGCCGGTCCAGCGGTAGCGGTTAACGGTCTGGCCGAGGAGGGTGATCTCGCTTCGCCCGGCGTTCACCAGGCGCCGCGCCTCGGCGACGATGTGCTCCGGGGGGCGGCTTCGCTCCGGGCCGCGAACGAACGGAACCACGCAGTACGTGCAGAAGTTGTCGCACCCGCGCGCCACGCGCACGAACGCCTGCGCGCCGCTGGGGCAAGCCTCGGCGGCGCGGGCCAGGTCGAGCTGCTCCATCCGCGCCTCGGCGTCAGCGTCGCGGGGGTCCTTCCGGCCGGGGTCCACGGCCACCACGCGCCGGCCTAGCGCCGCTTCGGCGAGCATCTCCGGAAGGGCGTACAATTGTCCCGGCCCGCAGACGATGTCCACCGCGGGGTAGCGCTGGGGGAGTTTTTCGCCCATCCGCTGGGCCATGCACCCCAGGACCGCGACGATGAGTTTCCGCCCCGCACCCTTACGCTGGGCGTCGGCCCCGAGGCGCGAGAGCACCTTCTGCTCGGCGTGCCGGCGGACGGAGCAGGTGTTGTAGAGCACCGCGTCGGCCTGGCGAGGGTCGTCGGTCATCTCATGCCCCGCGGCGCACAGCGCCCCGGCCAGCAGCTCGCTGTCCAGGCGGTTCATCTGACAACCCAGCGTTTCCAGGTATATTTTCATGGCGGTCCGGGCCCCTGATGATACCGGCGGGAACGGGGCATGCAAGAAAGGCTTCAGGCTACAGACCTCAGGCTACAGACCTCAGACCTCAGGCTTCAGGCTTCAGACCTCAGGCTTCAGGCATCAGGCATCAGGGCGCCCCGGGCAGGGGGTTCCTTCAGCCTGTAGCCTTAGGCCTGTAGCCTGCTTCTCCCAAATTGCTTCATTGGAACCGCGCGGGCCCCTATAATGTCCGCGGACCGCTCGTCAGGGAGACGGCATGGACATCAACATTCGCATTGCGGGCGAGGCGGGGCAGGGGGTCCAGAGCGTCGGCGGCCTGCTGGTCGGGGCGCTGGCGGCCCAGGGGCTGCACGTGCTGGCCTCGCAGAGCTACATGTCGCGGATTCGCGGCGGGCTGAACTGGTTCGACGTGCGCGTGGGCGATTCCGAGTTGCACGGCCCGCGCGACAAGGCCGACCTGCTGGTTGCCCTGACCGACGCGGCGCTGCGCGTGCTGGGCGGGGAGTTGACGTCTCACGGGCTGGCGATTTTCGACGGCGAGCAGGCCGGGGGCGCCACGGCGATTCCCTTCACGGCCGTCGCGAAGGAGCTGGCACAGTCGGCCGTCATGGCCAACACCGTCGCCGCGGGGGCCGTCTACCGCGTGCTCGGGTACGACCTCGAATCCCTCGCCGGACACCTGCGGAAACTCTTCGCCAAAAAGGGCGACGAGATCGTTGAGAAGAACCTCCGCTGCGCCGCCCGCGGCGCGGAGCTGGCCGAAGGGCTGGCCAGCAAGCTGGCCGCACCCCGCGCGAGGCGCAGCCCGCAGTCGGTGGTCAGCGGGGCGTCGGCCATCGGACTGGGCGCCGCGACGGCCGGCGTGAAGGTCGTCGCCGCCTACCCGATGACGCCCGGGACGGCCGTGCTGACCGACCTGGCCGCCCGCGCCGACCGCTACGGGATCGTCGTCGAGCAGGCGGAAGACGAGATCGCCGCCATCAACATGGTCTGCGGCGCGGTCTACGCCGGCGCGCCCGCCCTGGCGACCACCAGCGGCGGGGGGTTCGCGCTGATGGTCGAGGGGCTGTCGCTGGCGGGCATGATGGAGCTGCCTGCGGTCGTGGTGATCGCCCAGCGGCCCGGGCCCGCCACCGGGCTGCCCACGCGCACCGCCCAGCAGGACCTGCGGTTCGCCGTACACGCCGGACACGGGGAGTTTGCCCGCGCGATCTACGCCCCCGGCACGCACGCGCAGTGCTTCGAGCTGACCCGCAGGGCGCTGGAGACCGCGCACCGGTTCCAGACGCCCGCGCTGATCCTGACCGACCAGTACCTCCAGGACGTGCAGAAGAACATCGAGCCGCTGGACGAGTCGCCGCGCCCGATCGACCGCTGCCTGGCGACCGGCGGGGCGGGTTACCAGCGCTACGCCGTGACGGACTCGGGCGTCTCGCCGCGGGCCGTGCCGGGCGGAGACGCCTTCGTCGTCTGCGACAGCGACGAGCACACGCCCGACGGGCACATCACCGAAGACCTCGACGCCCACCTCGCCCAGACCGAAAAGCGCCTGCGCAAGCTCCGCGCCCTGACGGCAGAGGCCCTGCCGCCCGCGCTGTACGGCCCGGGCGACGCCCAGACGCTGCTGATCTGCTGGGGCAGCACGTACGGCCCGTGCCGAGAGGCCGTCGACCGCCTCAACGACTTCGGCGGGTCGTACGAGATGATGCACTTCCCGCAGGTCTGGCCGATCCACGCCCCGGCCGTCAGCGCGCTGCTGGGGTGGCGCCAGCGCGTCATCGTCGTCGAGGGCAACCAGACCGCCCAGTTCGCCGGCATCCTCAAGGAGCACGGGGTGATCGGGCCCGTGGAGACCTGCCTGCGGTACGACGGGCTGCCCTTCACCGCCGAATACATCATGGAAAGGGTGCGCCGATGAACCTTTGCCAGGCGGACACGCGCCCGGCCTGGTGCCCGGGTTGCGGGAATTACGCGATCCTCAAGGCCTTCGACCGCGCCGTGGCCGAGGCGGGCCTGGACGGGCGGAAGCTCGTGGTGGTCAGCGGGATCGGGCAGGCGGCCAAGCTGCCGCACTACGTCGCGCGACCCGCGAACGTGTTCAACGGCCTGCACGGGCGCGCCCTGCCCGCCGCCACCGGAATCAGGCTCGCCAACCACGAGTTGACCGTCGTCGTCGCCAGCGGTGACGGCGACATGTACGGCGAGGGCGGGAACCACCTGCTTCACGCCGTCCGCCGAAACATCGGCGTCAAGGCGTTCGTCCACAACAACCAGGTTTACGGACTGACCAAGGGGCAGGCCTCGCCCACCAGCGACCTGGGCTTCGTCACCAAGGTCCAGACGCACGGCGTGGTCTCGCTGCCGATGAACCCGCTGGCGATCGCCATCGTCGAGGAGGCGTCGTTCGTCGCGCGGTCCTTCAGCGGCGACGGGGAGCACCTCGTGGAGATGATGAAGCTGGCGCTGGCGGCCGACGGGTTCGCCCTGCTGGACATCCTCCAGCCGTGCGTGACGTTCAACCGAACCAACACGTTCAAGTGGTACAAGGACCGCGTACGCCCCGTGCCGGCCGCCCACGACCCCCACGACCGCGACGCGGCGCTGAAGCTCGCCTTCACGTGGGGGGAACAAATCCCCATCGGCGTGTATTGGCGGTCGAATCGCCCGAGCTTCGAAAGCCTCTGCGACGCGATGAAGGACCGCCCGCTGGCGGCGCAGCTGGGGTGAACAATCCGCGCGGAAACGCGCGTCCTGAAGAAGAAAAGGGGGAAAGGGTGGATGATGGGATTCGAACCCACGACCCTCTGGACCACAACCAGATGCTCTAACCAACTGAGCTACATCCACCGTGCAGCCGCCTGGGCGGCGATTAGGGAAGCATAGCAGCCGGCGGGGCGGTTGTCAACGCCCGCGGGACCACAGAGCAGGCGAGCAGTGGAGCAGGTGAACAGGAGAAAGACGGAATCGAGCCTGCGGTCTCCTGTTCTCCTGTTCAACTCACAGAATCGCCGTTGAAAGAGTGCTACTGGAGCTGGCGGATTCCGAAGACGATCAGCAGCGCCCCGCACAGCAGCGGCGTGATGATGATCGCGAAGAAGTACAAATCCAGCAGTTGGCGATCGACCTTGCTGGACCCCTCGCGATCGTACACGTCGGGGTTGAACCAGCGGCTCTTCCCGTTGGCCCAGCCGGTCAGCATGACCGCGCCGAAGAGCATCAAGCCCGCCCCGACACAGATGAGGATCACGCCCGTCATGCCGGCAATCTCCTGGCGGGGGAGTGTAGGGCCGCGCGCGAACCCGCACAAGCCCAAAGCGGGGGAAAGTTGAACGTCCGCCGAGCGCAAATCCGCGCGATAATCGCGCGGCTCAGGGAAGGATGCCGAACAGGACGAGGGGCACCGCCGGAACGCCCCGCCCCTGTCTCGCCAGATCGTAAAGGGCCCCTTCGTAATATCCAGGCCCCGACGACATGTCCTGTTGCATTTCCTTCATGGGAAGAATCTCCACGCCCACGTCGATCGCGTCGCCCACGAAAAACGCCAGATGTTTCACGAAGAGGTCATAGGCGATGAAACTGTACTTGCCGAGTTGAACTTCAACCGCGACGCGTTTCTTGGTGAAGTCTGTTTGGTTGTACGAGAAGATGGGGCGGAGCCCGGCGGCTTCGATTTCCCGCTTTTGTTCGGCGGGCGGCAGGTGCATGGTTTTCCGAATGAGCGAGTAGTCGGAGGTGACCCAATAACTCGTTCGGCTCTCACCCCATCCCCGTTGGGCGAACTCGCGCTTGAAACGCTTGTTGAGTTCGATGGGGGAAAGCAGCTTCCGGCCTTTCATCCCCTTTTCCCGGCTGACCTTGCTCCTGCACTCGTCGGCGTCGATGAGGCGGACGACTTCCTTGATTTGCCGGAGAATGTTCGGCTCGTGAACCAGCAGCCATTCCAGTCCGTTGAGATGTGAATACGTTTCCCCTATGTGCATGGCGCGTTTCTCCGGAAGGTCAACGAATCCCGGCCTCTCTGTCCCGGAAGAGCCAGGGCGTGGTGGTGAGCGCGCGTCCCGCGTCTTGCGGATCGAACACCGGCTTGCCGCGCGGACGGACGGGCAGCAGGCCCTTCACCGCCGCTTGGATGCGATCTTTCGCGATCTCGGCGTATTTCGGCAGGATTTCCGCCCCGTGCGCACGGCGCCCGTTCCGAACCGCCGCCACAATGGTTGTGCCGACCCCCAGAAAAGGATCCAGCACGGAATCGCCGGGGCGCGTCATGGCGAGGACAAGCCGTTCGACGAGTTCCACGGGGAACTGGCAGGGGTGAACCGTTTTCTCGACGTGATTGCTCTTGACGTTGGGAATCGTCCAGACATCGCCAGGATTCTTTCCCAAGGGGTTGCACGAAAACTCCCCCGCCTTGGGCCCCTTGAAATGACGCTTTCCGGGATATTTCTGCGGCACGCGCACGGGGTCCACGTCGAAGTGATACCGATCCGTCTTTGTGAACCAGGCAATCGTTTCGTATCGGCCGGAAAAGCGGTTGGTGCAGTGAAGACCGTGCCCGAAATGCCAAACGATTCGATTGCGCATCTTCAGGCCGAGGCCGGTGAAAACCGGGTAGAGAATCGTGTCGAGAGGGATGATCGCTCCCTTCTCGACGTAATTTCCGACCTGCCAGCAGATGCTGCCCTCCGGGCGAAGAACCCGTACGCACTCCCGGATGACTTCTCGTTGCTGCGCGAGATAGTCGTCGAGATGGAGGCGCTTCTCGTATTCCTTGCCCAGGTTGTAAGGCGGCGACGTGACGACCAGTTGCATCGATTCGTCCGGCATGGAAGCGAGCAGGTCGAGACAGCTTCCTTCGAAAACGGTGATCTTGTTGGCGGGAGAGTATGTTGAAGCGATGCGTTTCATCGTTCCCATGGCCGATAGGCGTCGCACACGTCACGCCGCGACGACGATTGTCATTTTACTGAAACTCGCAATGGGAGCAATGGGCAAGTTCGGATTCTGTTACCAGCGAGGTAATCATCCCCGGCGCGAAAAAAACCGGCCGCGCGGGCGGCCGGAAGAAGGAAACAAGGACAGTTTGTCGCTTCGCGGTCAGGCGGCGTGGGTCTTGCGCAGCCGGACGCCGGCTGCGGCGTTCTCCATCGTCGTCAGGATCGCGGCCTGGAGTTCCTCGCTGCTGAACACCGGTTTCATCAGCAGTTCGTCGCCGCCCTTCTGCCAGGCCCGCCAGGCCAGGTCGTACGTGTCCATCCAACTGGTCAGGAGGATGGCAGGGCGCGGGTCGATGTCGTAGAGTTGCTCGATGACCGATTCGGCGACCTCCGACGCGACGATCACGAGGTCCGGCTTCCAGCTCTTGGCGCGCTCCAGGGCGCACGGGGCGGACAGTTCGTGGACGGCCAGGTGGGCGTGGGATTCCAGGTGCTCGATCGCCTGCTGGGCAAACCGCCAGTCGGGATCGACGATCATGACTTTCATGGACATAATTTGGCTCCTTAGGCCATCGGCCGGCTGAGGCGTCGGGGGCTTCAGCCAGTGGATATATCGGCTCGCGGCGGGGGCGACATAAGTGACAATCTCCGCGCGCGGCGCGGGAATTTTTCTTTTGCCGCAAGGGGGAAACTGCCGCAACGTTCCATCGTGCGGACGTTGCGATTCGCGGGGGAAACGGGCGATCAGCGGCGTTCGGTGGCGTCGCGGACGGCCTTGATGTCGATCATGCGCTGGAGCGCCACCCGCGCGTCGGCGGCCACCGCCGCGTCCACCCGCACGCGGTTGACCACGCGTCCGTTGGCGAGATTGTCCAGCGCCCACAGCAGGTGTGGCAGGTCGATGCGGGCCATCTGCACGCACAGCGCCGCGGCATTGGACAGCACGCGGATGGACTGGTCGGGGTGCTGTTTGGCCAGGCGGTTGACGAGATTGCTCTCGGTGCCGACGGCCCACTTGCTGCCGGCCGGCGCGGCCGAGACCGCGCGGATGATCTGCTCGGTGCTTCCGGACGCGTCGGCCAGGTGAACCACCTCGCGCGGGCATTCCGGGTGGACGATCACGCGGATCGCCGGATCCTGCTTGCGGATCGCCTCCACGTGGGCGGGTTTGAAGAGCTGGTGCACGTAGCACTGCCCCAGCCAGAGCAGGAACTTCGCGCGGGCGACCTGCGGGCGCGTCAAGCCGCCGTCGGGCTCGTGGGGGTTCCAGATCGCCCAGTCGTCGGGGGTGTAGCCCATGGCCTCTGCCGTGTTCATGGCCAGGTGGCGGTCGGGGATGGCGAGGATCTTCCCGGCCCCCGCGCCGCCCTCGGCTTGCGGGCGGAAGGCCCACTCGAAGACGTTCCGCACGTTGCTGGAGGTGCAGCAGGCGCCGCCCGCGCGGGCGGTGATGGCCTTAATGGCGGCCGTCGAGTTGACGTACGTCACCGGAACGATCCGCGCGTCGGTCATCGCCCGAAGCTCCGTCAGCGCCAGCTCGACGTCGGGCGCTTCGGCCATGTCGGCCATCGCGCACCCGGCCGAGAGCGTCGGCAGGATCACCGCCTGCTCGGGCGACGACAGCACGTCGGCGGACTCGGCCATGAAGTGCACGCCGCAGAAGACGATGTACCGCGCCCGGGTCTGGGCGGCGGCGAGCTGGGAGAGCTTCAGGCTGTCGCCGGTGAAATCGGCGAACTGGATCACCGCGTCGGACTGGTAGTGGTGGCCGAGGATCAC
>DNAS01000103.1:62637-62878 GCA_003485185.1 Phycisphaerales bacterium
TGGTAGTGGTGGCCGAGGATCACCAGCGCGTCGCCCAGCTCGCGTTTGCGCGCGGTGACGCGCCGCGCCAGTTCGTCGTCGGGCAGTTTCGCGTAGGATTCGGGCATTTCGTCGGTCGCGGGCATCACGGGCTCCACTACTTCATTCTAGCGAAGAAGGATTCTCCTCGGTTCGGCGTTTTCGCAGGGCGCCGAGGAACTCGCCGAGTTCCGGCGCGCGCAGGGCCCAGGCGACCAGCACG
>DNAS01000103.1:63064-63408 GCA_003485185.1 Phycisphaerales bacterium
CTCCCCCCGACGGCGACGAGCAAGCCGCTGGACCGCCCCGCCAGCAGCCAGCGGACCGCCAGCACCACCGCGCCCATCACGCCCGATGCCGTCAGAGACCGCAGCGCGCTGACGGCGAGCTTGCGCCCGCCGAAGCGCCCCACCTGCCTGCGGAGCAGCGCCGCGAGGATCACGACGTTCAGGCTGAACGTGACTGCCGCCGCGATGCTGAACGCCGCCGCCCCGATCGATGGCGCCCACACCAGCGACAACACCAGCGCCATGTAGACCACCGCCAGCGCGCACGAGACCTTCAGCGGGGTGGTGGGGCGCTGGAGGGAATAGAACGCCCGCATGAAGATGGG
>DNAS01000103.1:63609-64099 GCA_003485185.1 Phycisphaerales bacterium
TACGAGCAGAACGCCCAGAGCGTCATTGCGTAAAAGCGGAGGATGTGGACGGTGGCTGCGGTGTCGGCCGCGCGAAAATCGCCGTGCTGGAAGATCAGGGCGATGATGGGCTCGCCCAGGGTCAGCAGCCCCACGCCGGTGGCGAGCCCTTCCATGATCGACAGGCGCAGGGCGCGATTCAGCGCGTCGCGCAGGTTGGGCCAGTCGCCGCGGGCGGCGTAGCGGCTCAGCAGCGGAAAAACCGCCACCCCCAGCGACAGCGCCAGCACGCCCATCGGGAACTGGTAGAGGGTGTTGGCGGCGTTGAGGCGCACCAGCACGCCCGAGCGCAGCGGGCGCTCCACGACGTGCCCCAGCAGCGTGAACGTCGGGCTGTGCTCGGTGGCCGTCAGGGTCCACCCGGCCAGGTAGTCGAACAGGCTGGTCAGCTGGAGGAACCCCAGGCCCAGCAGCAGCGGGGCCATGAGCTTGAGGATGCTCTTCACGCCCG
>DNAS01000103.1:64230-72170 GCA_003485185.1 Phycisphaerales bacterium
TTCACGCCCGGCTGGATCGGGCGCAGCGTCGGGCGGACGGAGAACCCGGTCCGCCGCAGCAGCCAGAGCACCCCGGCGAGCTGCACGATGCCCGCCGCCACCACGCTGGCGGCGATGACTTCCAGCTGCACCGGCACGTCGCCGGCTGCGAGTCGCTTCATTCCCATCGCCGCGGCGATCATGAACACGTTGAGCAGGATCGGCGAGAAGGCGGGATACCAGAACCGCCCCTGGCAGTTGAGGGCGGCCGCCCCCAGCGCCAGCAGGCAGACGAAGACCATGTACGGCAGCATGACGGCGATAAGCGTCAGCAGGAGCTGGCGGTCCCACTCGCCCGGCGACAATTTCCACCAGAGCAGCAGCCCGCCCAGCAGCAGCGCCAGCAAGGCCATCAGGAACGCCGTCAGGATGCCCAGCGCGTTGGACAGCAGGGCGCGGGCCTTGTCGAATCCGCCGGTCTCAGCCGTTTCCGTCAGCACGGGCACGAACGCCCCGCTCAGCGCCCCCTCGCCGAACAGCCGGCGGAACAGGTTCGGGATCACGAACGCCAGCTGGAACGCGTCCGTCGCGCGCGACGCGCCCAGCCAGGTGATCGCCATCGAGCGGACCATGCCCAGCACGCGCGAGCCGAGCGTCAGCGCGGCGATGACCTTCGCCGCCCCGAAAAAGTGCTCGCGCTCCCGATGCTCGCTCTGTGCCTTCTCGTCCACGCGGGGGATTATGCGCCCAACAAGGCCAAAGCGGAAGCCCCTGCCCCGGCCGCGCTGCGCGACAGGCGCGGCGCCAGCCGGCGAGAAGAACACGGATTCCACGGATTGCATGGATTCAAAAGAAAGAGCTGTTACACAATCTTTCATCCCTTTTATCCTGTTTATCCCTGCAAGTTTTTGGATCCTCGCCGGGTCCGCGGCGGTTGGGTCTTGACGGCGCGGGCGGCGGGCTCGACGATGACGGCGTGAACGTCTGTCACATCATCACACGGATGATCCTGGGCGGCGCACAGGAGAACACGCTGCTGACCTGCGAGGGTCTGCACGCGCGCGGGCACGAGGTGACGCTGGCGACCGGTCCGGCCCTGGGCCCCGAGGGCGAGCTGATGAACCGCGCGCGGGCGGACGGGTACCGCGTGGTCGTCCTGGACGACCTGCGCCGGGAGATCCGCCCCTTGCGCGACGCGCGGGCCTGCGCCGCCCTGAAGCGCCTGCTGGCCGAGCTGCGCCCCGACGTGGTGCACACGCATTCGTCCAAGGCGGGCATCCTCGCCCGCAAGGCGGCCGCGGCGCTGGGCGAAACGAAGATCGTCCACACCATTCACGGCCTGGCGTTCCACCCCTACGAGAAGTGGTGGAAGAACCGCCTGTATATCGCGCTGGAGCGTCGCGCGGCCCGGACCACCGACGCGCTGATCTCGGTGGCCGACGCGATGACCGCCCAGGCGCTGGCCGCCGGCGTGGGCCGGCCGGGGCAGTACACCACCATCTATAGCGGCATGGAGGTCGAGACCTTCCTTTCGCGCCCGCGCGAAGCCGACGAGTTCCGCGCCGCCCTGCGCCTGCCGAACGACGCGGTGCTGGTCACGCAGGTCTCGCGCCTGGCCGAACTCAAGGGGCACGAATACATCCTGGACGCGGCGATGCGGATCGCCGACCCGCGGGTGCATTTCTGCTTCGTGGGCGACGGCAAACTGCGGCGGCGGATCGAGGCGGAGATCGGTCGGCGCGGGCTCGCCGGGCGGTTCCGCCTGACCGGCCTGCTCGACCCGGCGCAAATCCCCGCCGTCATGCACGCCAGCGACATCGTGGTGCACTGCTCGCTGCGCGAAGGCCTGGCCCGCGCGCTGCCGCAGGCGATGCTCGCCGCCAGGCCCGTCGTCAGCTACGACGTCGACGGCGCCCGCGAGGTCGTCACGCCCGAGACGGGCATCCTCCTTCCGCCGCGGGACGTGGAAGGGCTGGCGCTGGCCGTCGAAACCCTCGCCCGCACGCCGGCGCTGCGCGAGCGCCTCGGACAGGCCGGGCGGCAACTCTGCCGCGAACGCTTCGACCACCGCCGCATGGTCGAGCAGATCGAAGCCGTCTACCAACGCATCACAAACGCCTGAAGTGCCTCAGGTAGGTTCCCACAATGGAGGGTGGCACGGGCTGCTTGCAGCCCGTGTTCCGGCCGCAGCTTCAGGTGTGTTCCCACAGTTCGCCGGGGGCGTCGCCGGGCGGATCGTCGTCGGCCGAGCGAGAGTATTCGTCGCGGACGATCTCCAG
Source organism: Phycisphaerales bacterium (assembly GCA_003485185.1). GTDB lineage: Bacteria > Planctomycetota > Phycisphaerae > SM23-33 > SM23-33 > UBA12270. Next base: position 66,489 of record DNAS01000103.1, read on the forward strand.
GTCCGGCAGGGCGGAAAGGAACTGCCTGCCGTACGCCTTCGTCACGATCCGCGGGTCCAGCACGACCACGAAGCCGGTGTCGGTCGTCGAGCGGATCAGCCGCCCGAACCCCTGCTTGAAGCGGATGATCGCCTCGGGCAACTGGTAATCGGCGAAGGGATTGCCTCCCGCGGCGCGGATGGCTTCCATGCGGGCCTCGACCACCGGGTCGTCCGGCACGGCGAACGGCAGCTTGGCGATGATGACGTTGGACAGCGCCTCGCCCGCGACGTCCACGCCCTGCCAGAAACTCATCGTGCCCAGCAGGATGCTCCGGCCCCGGCTGCGGAAGCGATTGAGCATCACGCCGCGCGGCAGCGTGCCGCCCTGGGCGAGCAACTGGTAGTCGTTGCGCTCGCAGAAGTCCGCCAGCAGTTCCTCGACGGCCTGGAGCATCCGGTAGCTGGTGAACAGGACGAAGCACCGCCCCTGGGATTTTTCGACGTAGTGTCGGACGGCGCCGGCGGCGGCCGGGGCGAACTCGTCCAGGCGGTTCGGGTCGCCTAGGCGGGTTTCCAGGTAGAGCCTTGCCTGCCGGCGGTAATCGAACGGGCTGCTCAGCAGCAGCTCGCGCCCGCCTTCCAAACCGAGCCGCCGGCGGATGTAATCGAACCCGTGCGTCCCGCCGCGCGCGGTGGCCAGCGTGGCGCTGGTCAGCACGACGGAGTTGACCGCGTTGAAGACCGTCTTGCGCACGATGGGGGCCACGTCGATGGGGGCCGAGGCGAGCGTGACAAGGGGCCGACCCCGCGCCGCCCGCGCGCTGACCCAGTACGCGTGCGACGGGTCCGCCTGCACGATCAGCGCCTCGACGCGGTCGGCCAGCTCGGCCGCTCGCATCTCGTATCCGATGATCTCGAAGACCTGCTCCTCGGCGGCGCCGCGGCGGATTTTCTTGAGCTCTCCCGCCAGCTCGCGCAGGGCGGGCGAGAGCTGGTTGGGCACAATGCCCGCCTGGCAGATTCTCCCGCTGGACGTGACGGCCGGGGCGCCGCAACCCGCCAGCGCGTCGAAGAACGCTTCGGCTGCGTTGGCGGCGCGGTTGACCGCCTGGATCGCCCCTTGCTGCGCGGTCAGCGCCAACAGGCCGCGGTCCGTGCGGTCGTTGTACAGCTCGCGCAGCAGGAATTGCACGCCGGCCGAGGTCACATTCCGCCCGAAATGGTCGCTGGCCACCTGCTCGACGGTGTGCGCCTCGTCCAGCACCACCAGATCATAATCGCCCAGCAGGCGAGACTGCTCGCTGTCCAGCGCCAGGTCCGAGAAGAACAGCGCGTGGTTGACCACCACCAGGTCGGCCCCCTGCATGCGCTTGCGGGCGGCCTGGAGGTGGCACTTTCCGTAGTGCTCGCACTTGGAACCGTGGCAGATGCCCGTCTCGCTGCGGACCTTCTCCCAGACCTCCGGCGCCAGCGGAAAGTCGATGTCCTGGAGCGAGCCGATGTCGGTCTGCATGGCCCACTCAGCCAGGCGGGTCAGATGGTCCATCTCGCGCTCGGAGGTGAACAGCTTGCGGCGGTTCTTGATGACCAGCGCCAGCCGGCGGAAGCACAGGTAGTTGCTGCGCCCCTTGCCCAGCACCGCGCTGAACGGGTCGGGCAGGACGCGCTGGAGGAAGGGCAGGTCCTTGTGAACGAGCTGCTCCTGGAGCGCGATGGTGTAGGTGGACACGACCACGCGCTGGCGTTCGAGCGCGGCGCGGAGCAGGGCGGGCACGAGATAGGCGAAGCTCTTTCCGACGCCGGTGCCGGCCTCCACGATCAGGTGCTCGTTTTCCGCGAACGCCGCGGCAACCGCCCGCGCCATCTCCAGCTGCTCGGGGCGATGCTCGTAGCGGTCCAGCTCCCGGCTGACGAGCCCGCCCGGGGCGAGGATGTCCTCGACGGTCGGGCTCATGTCCTGGCGGAAGAGTGCGGCGGGTAGGGAACCGGGTCGATCCGCGGCGTGGCGAACGACCGCGCGAAGTGCAGCGCGAACCAGATGGTGATGACGATGGTGATCAGCGTGATGACCGTCGCCAGGACGGTGATGAACGTCCGCCCGCGAATGATCGCGCTCCGCATCGACGAGGCGATCCGCTCCTTGGCCAGCGTGAGCATGGCGAGCATGACGGCCGCCACCGTCACCCACACGCTGATCGAGTGCGCCCCGCTGTACAGGTATGTGCCGCGCGAGACCTGGTGGCCGGACTGGAGGAAGTAGCGCACCTCGCCGGTGGCGGTGTATTTCTCGAGGTATCCGAAGACCGCCTCGCCGCCGATGAACATGTAGACGATCGTGTAGGCCAGGAAATTGGCCAGCCCGATCAGGATGATCCACGTGCAGATTCTCGTCTGGCGGTCCATGGACGAAGTCCTGTCGAAGAAACGGTCGCTGGTTGTCGGGTCCGTCAGTTCCTCGGTCATTGGCTCACGCCGATGACGCCTTCCAGCGGGCTGGAGGCGGTGGCGTAGAGCTTGCGGGGAATCCGCCCCGCGCGGCGGGCCCAGTAGCCCGACTCCATCGCCTGGCGCATCGCCCGCGCCATGCGCACCGGATCGGACGCGCCGGCGATTCCCGTGTTCAGCAGCACGCCGTCGGCGCCGAGTTCCATCGCCTTGGTCACGTCGCTGGCGGTGCCGACCCCGGCGTCCACGATGATCGGGAAGTCCGGGTCGTCCGCCTTGAGCTGTTCGAGGATGATGCGGATGTTGTACTCGTTGAGGATTCCCTGCCCGCTGCCGATGGGGGCGCCGGCCGGCATGACGGAATCCGCCCCGGCCTCCTTCAGACGCTGCGCCATGACAGGATCGTCCGAGGTGTAGCACAGCACGCACAGGCCCTCGGCCTTGAGCGTCTTGAGGGCCTCCAGCGTGCCCACGGGGTCCGGGAGGAGCGTCTTGCGGTCGCCCAGGACTTCCAGCTTCACCCAGCCCGCACCGCGGTTGCCCAGTCCGTCCAGCAGCTCCCGCCCCAGCAGCGCGGTGCGGACGGCGTCATCGGCGGAAAAGCAGCCCGCCGTGTTCGGCAGCAGCGTGTATTTTTCCGGATCGAGGAAGTCCAGGATGTTGCGACCGGACGGGTCGGTCATCCGTTCGCGACGGACGGCCACCGTGACCACCTCGCAGGCTGACTCGGCCAGCGCCTCAGCCATCAGCTCGTACGTCGCGTACTTGCCCGTGCCGACGAACAGGCGGTTATGGATCTCGAAACTTCCGATTTTCAGCGGTTCGATCTTCGCGTTCATCAGGAGGTCCTTGCCGGGGGAGGCTCAGCCGCCGCCGACCAGCGTGACGATTTCCAGCTCGTCATTTTCTTGCAGGCCCGTCTCGGCGTGTTGGGCGCGGGGAACGAGCCGCCGGTTGCGTTCCACGGCGCAGCGGCGCGACTCGAACCGCAGGGCGGCCAGCAGCTCCGCCACCGTCGATTCCGTCCGGTCCTGCCACTGGCCGTTGATGCACACGCGCATGATCATCTCCGGGGCTCCCCGCCGCCGAAATCCTGATTATAGGACTTGGCGGCGGTGAATCAAGCGGGGGTTGAGGCCGGCGAGACGGGCGCGTCGTCGGCGGGGACCGAAAGCGGAACCAGGACCACGACGGTGGTTCCCAGGCCGAAACGGCTGGTGATGTCGATGTGCCCGTCGCACTCCTCGATGATCGCCCGGCAGATGCTCAGCCCCAGTCCGGTGCCGCCCCGGTCTTCCCGCGTGGTGAAGAACGGCTCGAAGATGCGCGGCAGATGCTTTGGGTCGATTCCCTTTCCGGTGTCCGAGACGCTCAGCAAGGCGAATTCCTTGGCCCCCACGGTCTGGCGCTCGGTGGCCAGCGTGAGCGTTCCCCCTTCCGGCATGGCATCGCGCGCGTTGACGCACAGGTTCATCAGCACCCGCCGGAACTGCGCCACGTCCAGATGCACCGGCAGGGGCACCGGGCAGTAGCGGCACTGCACTTCGATCTCCCCCGCCAGCGCCCCTCGAATCACCTGAAGCTGCTGGTCCACCGTTTTCGACAGGTCCGTCTCCGCCCTCTGCCCGCCGCCCAGGGAGTAGCTGTTGCGGAACTGGCGGACCAGGTCGATGCCGTGCCGGCAGGCGTTGCGGATGGTCTCCACGTCCATGGCGTATTGCGGATTGCCCGGCTGCTCGGGGGGCAGCATCTCTACCGTCCCGCTGGCGACGGTGAATACGTTGTTCAGGTCATGCGCGAGACGCTGGGAGAGGTCGGCGGCAAGTTCCTTGGCTTGAATGCGGAGCAGGCGTTCGGTGAGCAGGGCCTGGCGATGGCGGTAGAGGTAGAACGCCAATCCCAGCGCCAGGTACAGCGCCAGGACGAACGCCACTTCCGCCGCGGCCTGGCCCACCGAAATCTGCCCCGTTCCGACGTAGCGGTGGATCGCCTCAACCGACACGCGCATCGCTCCCACCAGCAGTCCGCAGACGATCATCCCGGCCGGCCGGAAGATCATGAATCCCCACAGCAGCGGAACGAACAGGATAATTGTCGCCGACGACCGGATGGAACCCCACGCGGCGCACAACAGCGACACGGCCGTGCACGCCAGCGCGACGGCTGCATACGCGACCAGATGGGCGCAAGACGGGTTGGGGAAGAACCGTGGCTTTCCTGTGGCGGCATCGTTCATCAAAATTGTCCCCAGCAGTCCATCGCGCTGCGCGGGCGAACGGCTGCAATCCCAAGGTCGCACGTTTTGCCGGGAAAAATGCAACGTTCTTTGTTCCCGCAGGTTACAATCCTTGAAGACAACCTTGGTTATTATAGTCTTCAGGTTTTTACCGGACCAAAAACCGCACAATTTTTTCGCCGCGGCAGAAATCGTCGTCGAAGCATCACTTCCGGGTCGAACTCCGTGCGGGAGACCGAACGGAAAGGTCGGGCGTTGCCAGCGGAGGGGCAAGTCGCTAAGCTTCGTGGGTCCTGACCTGGAATTTCGCAGGCAGCAAGGAGCCGAGGAATGATTCAACTGTATTGGAAGAACGCCACCGCCGCCGCCGTCGGCGCCCGTCACGGAATGTCCCCCGGCGACATGGAGAAGGTGGACGCGCAGATCCGGTCGGCGCACCAGGCCGTCGTTGCGCAGGTCCGCGCGGGCAAGCTCGGATACGCCAAACTCCCCGTTCGCGACGACTACAAGCAGCAGGTCCGCGCGCTGGTCGACCGCTATCGCCAAGTCGCCACCGACCTGGTGGTGCTGGGCATCGGCGGCAGCGCCCTAGGCAACCTGGCGCTCCAGGCGGCCTTGAACCCGTCGAACTACAACGCCCTGACCGACCGCGTCCGCAAGGGCCCGCGCCTGCACGTGCTGGACAACGTGGACCCCGCCCTAATCTCCGAGACGCTCAAGGGCCTGACCCGCCGCTTGCCGACGACCGTGTTCAACGTGATTTCCAAGAGCGGCGAGACGGCTGAAACCGCCAGCCAGTTCATGATCGTCCGCGAGCTGCTCCGCCGGAAGATTCCCGGCAACTGGGCCGAGCGGATCGTCGCGACGACCGACATGGAAAAGGGCACGCTGCACGACATTGCCCGCGCCGACGGGTACGCCATGCTGCCCGTGCCCGGCGACGTGGGCGGGCGATTCAGCGTCCTGTCGCCGGTGGGGCTGTTCAGCGCGGCGATGTGCGGCATCGACATCGACGAGCTG
>DNAS01000103.1:72367-75070 GCA_003485185.1 Phycisphaerales bacterium
CCAGAATCCCGCGTGCGTGCTGGCGGCCATCAAGTACGTCATGTTCACCGCCAAGAAAAAGCCCATGCACGTGATGATGCCCTACTCCAACCGCTTGTACCTGCTGGCGGACTGGTATCGCCAGCTCTGGGCGGAATCGCTGGGCAAGGCCGTCGACCGGAAGGGCAATGAGATCTTCACCGGGCCCACGCCCATCAAGGCGCTCGGCGCGACCGACCAGCACAGCCAGATCCAGCTCTACCGCGAAGGTCCCAACGATAAATTCACCGTCTTCCTGGAAGTCGAGGCGCACCCCGGCGAGACGCGCGTCCCCGACGTCTTTTCCGACGTGCCCGGGCTGGCGTATCTCCGTCGCAAAAAGCTCAGCAAGCTCCTGACGGCGGAAAAACAGGCCACCGAATACGCGATGGCCTACTCCAAACGCCCGACGGCGACGATCCGCTTCCCGGAAATCAGTCCCGCGACGGTCGGGCAGTTTATCTACCTGTACGAGTTCACCACCAGCCTGATGGGCGAACTGCTGGACATCAACGCGTACGACCAGCCGGCCGTCGAGCTGGGCAAGCAGGCGACCTTCGGGCTGATGAAGCGCGAAGGGTACGAGAAGATCGGCCGGAGAATCCGCCGCTTCTCCAAAGTCGATGAGCAGTACCTGGCGTAAGCGAAAAGCGCCGTATTCCCCAGCCCACGGATCGCATTCCGTGGGCTGGTTTTTTCCGTCCGGGCGCGCCGTGCGGTACAATGCGCCCGGACAATCCGGAAGACGCCCATGGCGCGGATGCGCGGGAAATTCCAACTGCTGGCGCTGGCGGCGGCGAACGTCCGCAACAAGTTCGCCGAGTGGCTGTACCTGCGCAGCGGCGTCGATTGGACCCGCCCCATGCAGGTTTACGGCGAGTTCAACGCCCGCTGCAACGCCCGCTGCCTGATGTGCAACTACTGGCGCCAGCCGGAAAAGCGGGAACTGCCGCCCGCAGTGTGGATCGCCGCGCTGGAATCGCTCCGCCGCCTCAGCCGGCGGTTCCACCTCCAGCTCTGCGCGGTCGAGCCGCTGCTGCGGAACGAGGAGCTCTTCGAGGTGCTGGACTTCTGCCGCGACGTGGGAATCTCCTGCGGCATCACGACCAACGGGCAATTGCTCAACGGCGGCAACATCACCCGGCTGCTGTCAGCGGGGGTGCTGAACGTCAACGTCTCCATCGACAGCCTGGACCCGCACGTGCATGAGCGGATTCGCGGCGTGCCGGGCATCCTGCCGCGGGTGCTGGCGAACGTGGAGGCGCTGGCGGCTGAAGCGCGCCGCGCGGGCGGGCGCACCCGCGTCCTCCTCCGCCCGCTCGTCTGCCGGGAGAACCTCTCCGGCCTGTGCGAGCTGGTCGAATACGCCGGGCGGATCGGGGCGGCGGGGATCAACTTTCAGCCAATCTCCCGCGCCACCGACGAGGCGGGGGAGATGTTCCACGTGGACCTGGCGCTGCTGGATTCGCAGATCGAGCGCCTGCTGGCGATGCGCCGCGCGGGCGCGCCGATCCTGAATTCCGGGCCGTCGATCCGGTGGTGGGGCGACTATTTCCGCAGCCGCCCCGTTCCCCCGCGCGACGGGCCCTGCGTGGTGGCGCTGCGGAACCTGTATATCTCCGTCGAGGGCGACGTGACCTTCTGCCGGTTCGGCGGGGCGAAGATCGGGAACATCGCCTCCGGCGACCTGGCGGAGATGTGGCGCTCGCCGGCCGCCCGAAAGGCCCGCGCCGAACTGGTCCGCTGTGACCGCGTCTGCGTGGGAACCTCCCTCGAAAAGAAACGCTGGCGGGACTATTTCGAGACCTTCCGCCGCCTCGTAGGCTGACGGCGGGCTTTTCCTCCCCCGGCCGGTCCCATGCCGGCTTTCACAATTGTCCGCGCGGTCCGCGCCCAGTACAATGCCCCTTTCCCTCGGACGGGTTTCACTGTTTCCCCAGGCCGCAAGGCGAAGTGGTGAAGCCAGTTCCAAACTACGAGGAATAACTGCCATGACGTATCGCGTGGAAATCCGACCCAAGGAAGGTTTCGGCGATCCGCACGCCGACGGTGTCCTGCACCAGCTGCGCGAGCTGGGCATCGAGTCGGTCACAGCCGTCCGGTCGGCCAGGCTCTTTTTCCTGTACGGCGACCTGACGGACGATCAGGCCCGCAAGGTGGCCGAGGACCTGCTCATCGACCCGGTGGTCGAGGAGTACCGCCTGTCGGCGGGCGAAGGCGGCGCGGAGGCGCCGGCCGGCGCGGTCGTGGAGGTGCACCTCAAGCCGGGCGTGATGGACCCGGTGGCTGCCTCCACCGAGCGAGCGATCCGCGACATGGGTTTTGCCATCTCGGCCGTCCAGACCGCCCGGCGCTACGAGCTGGGCGGCGCGGTCGGCGAGTCCGACCGCGAGAGCATCGCGCGGCGCCTGCTGGCCAACGCGGTGATCGAGGATGTGCATTTCGCCGCGCATATCCCGCCCGAGACGCACGGGCACGAATACCATTTCCGCGTGACGGAGGTTCCGCTGCGCGACCTGGACGACGCCGGACTGGAGAAGCTCAGCCGCGAGGGCGATCTGTTCCTGAACCTCGCCGAGATGCGGGCGATCCGGGACTATTTCCGTTCGCTGGGGCGCGAGCCGCGCGACGTCGAGCTGGAGATGATCGCCCAGACCTGGAGCGAGCACTGCAAGCACAAGATCT
>DNAS01000103.1:75193-75425 GCA_003485185.1 Phycisphaerales bacterium
CCCAGACCTGGAGCGAGCACTGCGTCCACAAGACGTTCCGCTCCGACGTGCGGGTGAAAGACGCCTCCGGAAAGGTGGTCGAGGAGATTCCCAACCTCATCAAGAACACGATCTTCCGGGCGACGCAGGAGTTGGACAAGCCCTGGTGCATCAGCGTGTTCCAGGACAACGCGGGCGTCATCGAGTTCGACGAGTCGCACGCGGTGTGCTTCAAGGTCGAGACGCACAACCA
>DNAS01000103.1:75588-75989 GCA_003485185.1 Phycisphaerales bacterium
AGGTCGAGACGCACAACCACCCCAGCGCGATCGAGCCGTACGGCGGGGCGAGCACGGGCATCGGCGGGGTGATTCGCGACCCGCTGGGCACGGGCCTGGGCGCCCGCCCGGTGGCGAACACCGACGTGTTCTGCTTCGGACCGCCGGACCTGCCCGCCGACGACGTGCCCAAGGGCGTGCTCCACCCCCGGCGGGTGATGCGAGGCGTGGTGGCGGGCGTGCGCGACTACGGAAACCGCATGGGAATCCCCACCGTCAACGGCGCGGTCTATTTCGACGAGAACTACCTGGGCAACCCGCTGGTCTTCTGCGGGACGGTGGGCCTGCTCGACCGCGACAAGTGCTTCAAGGAGGCCCGCGCGGGCGACGCGATCGTCTGTGTCGGCGGGCGAACCGGGCGC
>DNAS01000103.1:76146-82652 GCA_003485185.1 Phycisphaerales bacterium
CTACGTCGGGTCCAAGACCGGCCGCGACGGAATCCACGGCGCGACCTTCAGTTCCGGCGAACTGACCCACCAGCACGAGACCGAGTTCTCCCACGCGGTGCAGATCGGAAACGCCATCACCGAGAAGAAAACACTCGACACTCTCCTTCAGGCCCAGGCGCAGGGGCTCTACTCCTGCATCACCGACTGCGGCGCGGGCGGGCTGTCCAGCGCCGTCGGCGAGATGGGCGAGCAGCTCGGCGCGGAGGTGCACCTCGACCGCGTGCCCCTCAAGTACGCCGGGCTCAGCTACGCCGAAATCTGGATCTCCGAGGCGCAGGAGCGCATGGTGCTGGCCGTCCCGCCGGAAAACGTCGAGCGCATCCTGAAGATCTTCGCCGACGAGGACGTCGAGGCGACGGTCATCGGGCACTACGGCGTGGAGGGGCGGAAGCTCAAGCTGTTCTACGCCGGCCGGCAGGTCTGCGAACTGGACATGGAGTTCCTGCACAATGGCCTGCCGCGCCCGACGAAGGAGGCGCTGTGGGACTTCACGCCGCGCCCGAGCCCTGCCGTTCCGCCGCGCGGGGACTACAACGAGGCGCTGCGGAAGATTCTCGCGTCGCCGAACGTCGCCAGCAAGGAATGGATCATCCGCCAGTACGACCACGAGGTGCAGGGGGGCAGTGCGATCAAGCCGCTGGTGGGCGCGACGGAGGACGGTCCGGGCGACGCGGCCGTCGTCCGCCCCGTGCTGGGCAGCCCGCGCGGGGTGGCCATCTCCTGCGGCATGAATCCGCGCCTCGGCCCGCTCGATCCCTACCAGAGCGCCCTGCACGCGGTGGACGAGGCGCTGCGCAACTGCGTCGCCGTCGGCGGAAACCTCGACCGCACCGCCATCCTCGACAACTTCTGCTGGGGCAACTGCAACAAGCCCGACCGCATGGGCAGCCTCGTCCAGAGCGCCAAGAGCTGCTACGACGCCGCCAAGGCCTACGGAACCCCCTTCGTCAGCGGAAAGGACTCGCTCAACAACGAGTTCCAGACCCGCGACGGGCAGACCATCGCCATCCCGCCGACGCTGCTGATCTCCGCGATCAGCGTGATCGACGACGTGTCGCGCTGCGTGACGTCCGACGCCAAGGAAGCGGGCAACTACCTGTTCGTCCTGGGGCGCACGGGCGGACAACTGGGCGGCAGCCACTACCTGCTCGTCGAGGGCGTCGAGAGCGGAAATGACGTGCCGCCGGTGGACCTGTCCGGAAGCCTGAAGGTGATGCGGGCGGTGCAGTCGGCCATCCAGGCCGGCGCGATCCGCGCCTGCCACGACCTGTCGGAAGGGGGGCTGGCCGTCGCAGCGGCCGAAATGGCCTTCGCCGGCGCTCTGGGCGTCGATCTGGACCTCCGCGCCCTGCCCTGCGAGGGCGAACCGTCCGAGGCCGCAAAACTCTTCGGCGAGGCGGCAGGGCGGTTCCTCGTCGAGGTCGCCCCCGACCGGTACGACGCCTTCCTCCGCTGCGTCCGCGATGTGCCCTTCGGCGAATTGGGTCGCGTGACCGACAGCGGGCGGATCGTCCTGCGATCCGGCGGAAAGACGCGGATCGACCTGCCCCTCGCCGACGCCAAGGCCGCCTGGCAGGGGACGTTCCGGCTGTAGGGCGAGAAACAGCTGTTCACCACAAAGGACGCAAAGAAAGAAACAGGAAGTGGTTTCCAGTATCGACACAAACTGCTTCCGATGTTGATGTCGGATTGCCTCTGTTATCAGGGCCGAAGGCCCGTGGGATGGTAGCCGTGGGCGCGAGCCCACGGAAGGAGTGGCAACAACCGGCCAGCCCCGAAGGGGCGTCGGAGAACACAACGATGTCCTACACATGGCTGAAATACCATATTGTGTTTTCCACGAAAGAACGCCGCCCCTTCCTTACACCGGAACTTATGCCCAGGCTCTGCGAGTATCTGGGCGGCATGATCAAAACCCAGGGCGGACATTCGATTGAAATCAATGGCCCGGAGGATCACATTCACATTGTCGCGTCCGTCAGCCCGACCCTTGCCTTGGCGGACTGCCTGCGCGATTTGAAGCCCAACAGCACCAACTGGATCCACGAGACCTTCCCGGGCCTGAGGGATTTCGCCTGGCAGGACGGATATTCAGCGTTCACGGTTTCCCCGTCGGTGCTGTCCAAGGTGGTCCAATACGTGAAGAACCAGCAAGAGCATCACAAAAAGGTTTCTTTCCGGGACGAGCTGGCCTGGCTGTTGAAAAACCACGGAATCGAGTTTGATGAAAAGTACCTGTGAAGGATTTCCAACGCCCCTTCGGGGCTTGGCCTTTGGGGAGCCGCCTACCGGGGGCTTGCGCCCCCGGCTACCCTCCGGCCGGCCCTTCGGGCCGAAGAATAAAAGAGGCTTGCGATGGAAACGGCCTTGGTCGGATTGATTGGCGTGCTTCTCGGCGCGGCATTGAGCGCCTGGTGGCAGCGCCTCCTGCGGGCATATGCGTCTGTAATGTTTCTGCGGATAAATGAAGGTTGAATCATGGCGAAACCGAAGGCATTGGTGTTGAGGGCGGCCGGAACGAACTGCGACCGGGAGACGCAGCACGCGCTGGAGCAGGCGGGCTTCGAGGCCGAGCGCGTCCACGTGTTCCGGCTGATGGAGACCCCCGCGCGGCTGAAGGAGTTCCAGTTCCTCGTCATCCCGGGCGGATTCAGCTACGGCGACGACATCGCCTCGGGCAAGATCCTGGCCAACCAGATGCTGCACCGCCTGGCCGGTCCGCTCAACGAGTTCGTCGCCGACGGAAAGCTGGCGCTGGGCATCTGCAACGGATTCCAGGTGATGATCAAGTCCGGGCTGCTGCCATGGGGGCGGGTGGACGCAGCCGAGGCGCATCGCGATGCGACGCTCGCCTGGAACGATTGCGGGCGGTTTGAGGACCGCTGGGTGTACCTGAAGGCCTCCAGCGAAAAATGCGTCTTCCTTCCGCCCGGCGAACTGCTGGCGCTGCCGATCGCCCACGGCGAGGGGAAATTTGTCGCGCGGGACGAGAGTGTCTTGGCGAAACTGCGGGAAAACGATCAGGTGGCCGTCCGGTACGTGGACCCGGCCGGACAGCCCGGCGGATACCCCGTCAACCCCAACGGAAGCATGGACGACATCGCCGGCCTGTGCGACCCGACGGGTCGCGTCATGGGCCTGATGCCGCATCCGGAACGGTTCGTGGAGGTCACCCAGCATCCCCGCTGGACGCGTGGAAACGTCGCCCGCGCCGACGGGCGGATATTTTTCGAACGTGCATTTGTGTACCTGAACGGGTAAAATTCCCCGAAAAGGCGCGTACCATTCGGCCGATGAAGGGGATACAATGCGCCACGAGCGTTCGCAACCGTGGCCACCGAGGAAGGGATGTTATATGCGCAAAACAACACTTCTTTGGATTCTACCGGTTCTGTGGCTTTCCATCGGCTGCACCCAACAGGACGAAAACCCTCACTGGCGCCCCGCCGCCGATTATCCCGGCTGGGCGTATGACGGCCCGATCTATTACCGCCCGTCGGAGGACTTGCAGGCGAAGGAAACCGTCGGGCACGGGATCGGCGTCTACTACAGCCGGAGCGAATACTTCTTCCTCCGCCATCCCAACGGCTACCAGGTCATCGGCGAGCCGCGCGTGGCGGTGTGGTGCTCGACGGACGACGGAAAGAACTGGGCCAAGAGCGGCTATTACGGCGTGGAGCAGACGCACTTCCTGTTCAAGGCGGAGAAGGACGGTCCGCACTGGATTCGCTTCGTCGGTCCGGGCCAGGGCGTGGCGGAGGTTCCGCCCGGCATGCCGCACCGCATCTATATCGTGGACCGCCGTCCGCCGACGATCGTGCTGACCGTCACTCCCGCGCCGTGGAAAGACGACGAGAAGAAGGAACCCTACCTCTACAAGACCGGCGAGACGGTGACGCTGAACTGGTCGGTCTCCGACGCGAACCTCCAGGATGGCACGGTCAAAATGGGAACGTGCTTTGCGAAGTTCCCGCACAACCTGGTGTGGAGCCAATTCCACCAGCCGCTGCCCCCGCGCGGCACGATGAAAGTGGACATTCCGCCCGAGGCCGCCGGCGACGGCGGGCTGCGCTTCCGCATGGAGGCGACCGACAAGGCCGGAAACGTCGGCATGGCGCTGACGGACGTGATGCAGGTCCGCACCGTTCCCGGCGCGGCGACTCGGCCGGCGATCGGATCGGCCGGCGTCTTCGAGACCGTCGCCGAGGCGGGCGAGGAAGAGAAGCCCGGCTGGCCGATGCCCGGCGCGATGCTCCGCGGCGGAACCGCGCGCGTGCTGAACTGGACGCCCGATTCCGCACGGGACTACGCGCAGCTCGAACTCCAGTTCACCGCCAACAACGGGCTGACCTGGCGGATGATCGCCGGCGACATGAAGGTCGGCGAGAAGGTCAAGTGGACCGTGCCGTCCGTCACGAGCAAGGACTGCCGCCTGCGGATCGTCGGCGTGTCCCAGACGGGCGAGCGGATCATGCTCGCGATGACCCAGCGGTTCATCGTGGACACCGTTGTGCCGGACACCGAGATGGGCCCGGAACCCATGCCGCCGACGAAATGAGGCGGCGCGACAATCCCTGTGACGCACCAGGCCCGCGGGACGCCTTCCGCGGGCCTTTCATTTGCGTTTTGTGCCCAACCACTTCCGCAGCTGCGCCGGCGTGAGGGTGTTGAGCACGTCGCCCTTGCGCGCCCAGCCGCGGCGGGCGGTCGTCACGCCGTAGCCCATCAGGTCGAGCTGGTCGGTCGAGTGCGCGTCGGTGTTGATGACGAGCTTCGCCCCGGCTTCGACCGCCGCCCGCACGTGCACGTCGCGCAGGTCCAGGCGAACGGGGTGAGCGTTGATCTCCAGCGCCACGCCGTTGGCAGCCGCCGCGCGGGCCAACTCGGCGACGTCGATCTCCATGCCCGGCCGGCTGTTGATCATCCGCCCCGTCGGATGCCCGATGCAGTGCACGCAGGGATGCTCGGCGGCGCGGATGAGGCGTTTCGTCGCCTCCGGTCCGGACATCGCCAGCGCCGAGTGCGCCGAGGCCGTCACGAAGTCCAGCCCCGCCAGCACGTCGTCGGAGAAGTCCAGCGAGCCGTCCTTGAAGATGTCCACCTCCACGCCCGTCAGCACGAGGATGTCCTTGTGGCGGCGCGCGGACTTGCGGATCGCCTCGACGTGCGCGGCCAGGCGCTTCTCGTCCAGCCCGTGCGCCTGCACCTGGCTCTTGGAATGGTCGCAGATGGCCAGGTACTTGTAGCCCTTGGCGCGGCAGGCGTCGATCATCTCGTCGATGGAGTTGTGCCCGTCGCTGGCGGTGGTGTGCATGTGCAAATCGCCGCGGAGGTCTCCGTCCTCGAGCAGTTCGGGCAGCGCTGCGTCGCGGGCGGCCTCCACCTCGCCGCGGTCCTCGCGCAGCTCAGGCGGCACGTACGCCAGGCCCAGCCGGGCGTACAGGTCCGCCTCCTCGCCGGCCTTGAAGCGTTTCTCGCCGTCGAACAGGCCGTACTCGTTGAGCTTCCAGCCCTTCTGGACCGCCAGCTCGCGCAGGCGGATGTTATGCTCCTTGGAGCCGGTGAAATACATCAGGGCGGCGGGATAACTGGCGGGCTCGACCACGCGAAGGTCCGCCTGGACCCCGCCGGTCAGCACGACGCTGCCCTTGGTCGCCCCTGCCGCCAGCACGCGCTCGACGCCTTCGGAGGCGGCGAACCGCTGGATGATCTTCGCCGCGCGGTTCGCGTCGGCCTGGCAGAGCAGGTCGATGTCGCCGATGGTCTCCTTTCCGCGGCGCAGGCTCCCGGCGAACGTCGCCCGCTGCGCCCCCGGCGCGCGGCGGACGTCGGCCAGCAGGCGTTCCGCCAGTTCGCGCGCGGTGTTCAGGCGGATGCGCCCGCCCGCCTCGGCCTGGAACGCCAGCGACTGGCGGATCTGGTCGAGCTTCTTTGGGCCCAGGCCCTCGACGGCCAGCAGGCGCTCGGGCGACTTGTCCAGCGCCGCGCGCAGCTCCGCGACGCTCGTGACGGACGCCTGCTTCCAGAGCTTCGCCACGGTCTTGGGGCCCAGGCCCGGCACGTCCAGCAGGCCCGGAAGGTCCGGCGGCACCTGCGCCTTGAGCTTGTCGTACTGTTCGATGCGCCCCTCGGCGAGATACTGGCGAATCTTGCCTGCCGTCGAGTCGCCGATGCCCTCGATCTCGGTGAGCCTGTCAGCTGCCGCGACGGCCTCGATGTCCTCCGCCAACTCCTCCAGCACCCGCGCCGCCTTGCGGTAGCTGTTGACGCGAAAGAGGCTCTCGCCCAGGATCTCCAGGAGGTCCGCCATCGCGGAAAAGAGGTCGGCGATCTGCTGGTTCTTCATGGCCTAAGTATACGCGCGAGGCATCGGGTTGGTAATGGACTCGTCGGCGCCTTCCCGGGTGGCACTGCTTGCCTGCAAGCAGTGTTCTTTCCGCTACACGGCTTGACAAGCAAGCCGT
>DNAS01000103.1:82807-84829 GCA_003485185.1 Phycisphaerales bacterium
ACAAGCAAGCCGTGGCACCCCCGATTTGGTGTTTTCAGACAGAGCCTGGACGGACCGACAACAAGCGTGCGATGATTGACTCGCCTGCGTCGGGGCGGTACGGTGGACGCAGACGAACCGGAAACGGAGACTCCCTTGGCCTTATTGACGAAATACGGGGCGCGCGAGCTGGCGATCGGCACGTTGGCGCTGGGCACGGGCGTGGCCGTGTCGGCGTGGGCGGCGGCGCGGTTCTCGCCCTGGCTGTGGGCGCTGGCGGCGTGCGACCTGGCAGTGTGGGCCTGGGTGCTGGCGTTCTTCCGCGACCCGGAGCGGCTGGCCCCGCCGGGCGACGGGCTGTTCGTCAGTCCGGCCGACGGACGCGTCTCCGACATCACCCCCCTGGGCGCCGACAGCCTGCTGGGCTGCCCCGGCATACAGATCGGCGTGTTCATGAACGTCTTCAACGTGCACGTGAACCGCGCGCCGTGCGACGGCGAGGTGGTCTCCGTCACGCACCGCGACGGGGCGTTTTTGGACGTGCGCGACCCGCACGCGTCCGAGCGGAACGAATCGACCGCCATCCACCTGCGGCACTCGCATGGCGGGCAGGCATACCCGGTCGTGGTGCGCCAGATTGCCGGGCTGGTGGCCCGGCGGATCGTGACGGACCTGGCGGCGGGGCAAACCCTGCGCCGCGGGCAGCGGATCGGAATGATCAAGTTCGGCTCGCGTCTGGAGCTACTGCTGCCGGAGAGCCTGGCCGCGGAGATTCGCGTTTCGGTGGGGCAAAAGGTCCGCGCCGGGCAGACGGTTCTCGCCGAGGCGGGGCGGAATTTGTAGAATGAGCGGGATGAACCACGAAGAATCGACGGAATCGGCGGGCGAACCGCAAGCCCCGCCGCGAGGCCGGCTGCTGGGACGCTTCCACCGCAGGCGGGGGCATGCTCGGCGGCGCGTCCTGCGGGCGACGGCAGCCCTGCCCGCACTGTTCACCCTCGGAAACGGCCTGGCGGGGTTCGGCGCTGTCCACTACGCCTCCCGCGCCGCCGTGGGGGAAACCGCAGCCGCCGATCTTCAGATCGCCGGCTGGCTGATCTTCCTGGCGATGGTCTGCGACATGCTTGACGGACGCGTGGCCCGGATGACCCGGCGGACCAGCGATTTCGGCGGGCAGTTGGACAGCCTGTGCGACGTCATCAGCTTCGGCGTGGCGCCGGCGATGCTCATGCTCCGCGCCGTGGCGCTGGCGGTGGGGGGGATGGCCGTGCGGCACGCCGGCGCGGAGCGCTTGGTCTGGCCGGCGGCGGGCGTGTATGTCGCCTGCGCGGCGCTGAGGCTGGCGCGATTCAACGTGGAAAACGAGCCGGACGAGTCGGCCCACATGAACTTTGTCGGGCTGCCCTCGCCGGGGGCGGCGGCCGCCGTCGTCGGGCTCGTCCTGCTGTTCGCACGCCTGCACGCCGATCAGGTCGGCGACTGGCTCAGCCCGGTCGCGGGAATCACCATGCCCGTCATCACCCTGATCGTCGCACTGCTGATGGTCTCGCGATTCCGCTATCCGCACGTCATCAACCAGTACGTGCGGGGGCGGCGTCCGTTCAGCTACCTCGTCAAGATCGTGGTCGTGCTGCTGGTGGCGTTCCTCAAGCCTTTGGAGACGCTGGCGGCGGTGACCGTCTTCTACGCGCTGTCCGGGCCGATCGGCTGGGGCTGGCTGCTCGTGCGGGACCGCCTCAAGCGGACCCAAACCTGAGCTTCATTCGAGTCGGCGGGCGTCTTCGAGGTGCAACTCGACGGTGGTCTGCCCGGCGTAACGGTTAAGCATGGGCCTGCCAACGACGTCCGCCGCCTTCGCCCCGGCCAGCGCGTCGACCAGCTCGCCCATCTGAAAGCCCACCGCGCGGAGGCTCGATTCGCCCTGTCCCAGAAACAGGCTCACGGTGGAGCCGGTGCGCCCAATTCGTTTCGGGGGTACGAGGATGCGGCAGTTGCGGATCGCCAGGCGCGGCGCGGGGTTGCCCTGCCCGAACGGCGCCACAA
>DNAS01000103.1:84921-86893 GCA_003485185.1 Phycisphaerales bacterium
AACGGCGCCATCCGCTCGATGCAGGCGACGGCCGGCGGCGTCAGTTGCGACAGCGTGGTTTCCGCGTCGATCTCCAGGGCGGGCGTGAGTTGCTCGGGAGCGATGCATTCGGCTCCCACAGCCGCCATCGCGCGGGTGAACGCCTCGATGTTCGCGCGGTCGATGCGCAGCCCGCCGGCCATCGCGTGCCCCCCGAAGCTCAGCAGGTGCTCGGCGCAGGCAGCCAGCGCGTCGCGCATGTGGAAGCCCGGGATGCTGCGGGCGCTGCCCTGTCCCACGCCGTCGCCGTTGACGGCGATGAGGATCGCCGGGCGCGAGAACTCGCGGACGAGCCTCGAGGCGACGATGCCCACCACGCCGCTGTGCCAGTCGTCCCCGGCGAGCACCAGCACGCGGTGTTCGGGAGTGTCCATGCCGCGATCGCGGACGAGTTGAACCGCCTCGTCGGCGATGGCCCGCTCCACGCGCTGGCGCTCGGCGTTCTGGGCGTTCAGGTAGGCGGCGATCTTCTGGCAGCGGGACTCGGGCGCGTCGGTGAGCAGTTCGACGGCCAGCCGGGCGTGCCCCATCCGTCCGCAGGCGTTGAGGCGCGGTGCGAGGACGAACCCCACGTGGTAGGCGTCGATCTTTTCCCCGGTAAGCCCGGCCGACTCGATCAGCGCGCGGACGCCCGCCCGGCGGACGGCAGGCAGCCCGCGCAGCCCGTGCATCGCGATGGCGCGGTTCTCGCCCACCAGGGGCACCACGTCGGCGATGGTCCCCAGGGCGGCCAGGCACGTCGCCTCGAGCAGGAATTCCTTCATCGGCTCGTTGACGCGGTGGTTTCCGCAGACGGCTCGCGCCACCTGCCAGGCGAGCTTGAACGCCACGCCCGCCCCGGACAGGTGGGCGTTGGGGTACTGCCCGGCGGGCAGGCAGGGGTGGACGATCTCGCAGGCGTCGGGCAGCGTCTCGCCGGGGGTGTGGTGGTCGGTGACGATGACGTCCACACCGGCCGCCCGCGCCTCGGCGATCGGCTCGAACGCCCCGATCCCGCAGTCCACGGTGATCATCAGCCTGGCGCCGTCGGCGATGCACTTGCGCATGGCCTGGAGGTTCACGCCGTAGCCTTCCTCCAGGCGGTGGGGCACGTAGTAGTGCACGTCCGCGCCGACCATGGTGAGCACGGAATGGAGGATGGCGACGGCGGTGATGCCGTCGACGTCGTAGTCGCCGTAGAGGACGATGCGCCGCCGTTCAGCGACGGCGCGGGCGATTCGTTCGGCCGCCGCCTGCGCCCCGCCCAGCAGCTCGGGGTCGTGCAGGTCGGTCAGTCGGGGGGATAAAAAGGCGCGGGCGGATTCGGGGTCGGCGACGCCCCGGTTGTGCAGCAGGCTCGCCACCAGCGGCGGAATGCCGGCGGCGCGGGCCAGCGCGCCCGCCCCGTCGAACGGGGGGGCGACCACCCATCGTCGCGAATCCGGCCTCCATGCGCTGCGTGCCATCGGGGCTCCCTGCTGGACCTCGACGATTATAGCCGTTTGGAACCCTCCCGCCAACCGTCCCCGTGGCGGCGCAAAATCGCGCGGGAGCTACCATCGGGCGCGCCCAGCCGGTACACTACGCAGGCTGCGTCGCCATCCGGCGGCCTGGCGGACGAACATGATTCCGATACGAACCGATTACCGACTGAACCGCATCCCCTGGATGAACGTCGCGATCATCGTGGCAAACGTGGCGATTTTTTTCCTGGGTTTCAACGGCGCCGCGCCCCTCAACCGCATGCGCATCGACGCGTGGATGCTCCAGCCGGACAACCCCCAGTTGGAGCAGTTCTTCTCGTCGGTGTTCCTCCACGCCAACCTGGCGCACCTGCTGGGCAACATGGTGTTCCTGTGGGTTTTCGGCAACGCGGTGAACGACAAGTTCGGGCACGTGGGGTACGCGGCGTTCTACCTCGCCGGGGGCGTGCTGGCGGGGGTGGGCTACCTGC
>DNAS01000076.1:0-5598 GCA_003485185.1 Phycisphaerales bacterium
CGCCTCGACGGCGCGGTCGATGCCGTATCCCTTGGCAATGCCCCCGAGGTCCACAGCGGCCGTCGCCTTGTGCTTGACCGCCCCGTCGTCGTGCAGCTCCAGGTCGGACCATCGCGATTCTTCCCTGGCCGCGGCAAGGCGCTGGGCCGTCGGCGGCGCGCCGTCCCGCCCCGCCTGCATCCACAGCAGGATCAGCGGGCGGATCGTCACGTCGAACGCGCCGTCGCTCTGCTCCCAGAGGCGGCGCGAGGCGCGGAGCACCTCGACGGTCTGCGGGGATAGTTCGACGAGTTGCCCCGCGGGCGCGGCGTTGAGTTTCGAGACGTCGGAAAGCTCGATCCGCCGGCTCATCTGGAGTTCGACGTTGCGCAGCTCATCCTCGGCGGCTTGGAGCGCCTCGTCGGCCTCCTCGTCGCGATCCGCCTCCACGACGGCCAGCAGGTGCGTCTGCGTGCCCATGACGGCCTCGGGCCGACTGTCGCGGGTAATCAGCAGCGCGTCGCGCCCGCGGCTCATCCACAGCCCCGTTGCCGCCAGCGCCGCCACCACCGCCATGACGACCATGCCGAGAATCCGCTTTGCGTTCATGCCCGCATCCGTCCTTCGTTCAGGCGCCTTCTGCGGCGCCCAGCAGGTCGCGGAGGTGCGCTCGCTCCTCGCGGACGATCTTTCCGACCGTCCCGCCCGCCAGGGGAACCACCTCGATCAGCTCGGTGTAGAACCGGATCGCGTCGCGCTCCATCTGGACCGCCATCTCCAGGGCGGCCCGGAGGTTTCCGCCCAACGCCACCTGTTTGACCTTCTCCGGCGCGGGGATCAGGCTCGCGCGGACCATCGCGGCGGCGCGGGTCTTTTGCGCCTCGGTCAGCCCGGCAGCCCCTCCCGAACGCGCCCACTCAGCGCGATACTGGAGGAAAAGCTTCTCGTGGTCCGTTTCCTGGTTGGCCAGCCGGCGGAAGAGCTTGCACATCTCGGTCCGGCCGCACGCGCCCGCCAGCGACCCGTAAAAATCCCGCCCCAGGCGTTCCATCGCCAGGGCCATCTCCAGCACTTCGTCGGCCATGCTCTGGGCGGACATGGGTTCCGTGCCTTTCTGGCGATCAGCGCCCGCCGGGGTATTCCGCGACAATGATCGAGTGCATTCCGCCGCGCGGGGTGAACCGCCCCGTCACGGTCATCCGGCGCGGGTGCAGCACGCTCACTAGGTCGTCCAGGATGTGGTTGACCACGTCTTCGTAAAACACGCCGACGTTGCGGAAGCCCTGGAGGTAGAACTTGAGGCTCTTGAGCTCGACGCACAGGCGGTCGGCGACGTATTCGATCTCGAGGGTCCCGAAGTCCGGCTGGGCGGTCTTCGGGCAGACGCTGGTGAACTCCGGCGCGACGTGGCGGATGACGTAATCGCGCCCGGGGTGCGGGTTGTCGAACGTTTCGAGGAGTTTCTTGTCGGCCATGGTCTCGTTTCCCGGCCCCGCGGGGGGCGTTTTGCGGCTTCGATCATACAACGATTGCACGCCCGTGGAAAGCCCGCTACGCTGGAGGACATGGCTTTGGCGCAAACGCAACCGGCCGTCGTGCTCCTGTCCGGCGGGCTGGACTCCGCCACCACGCTGGCGATCGCCCGCTCGCGGGGGTTCGCCTGCCACGCGCTGAGCTTCGACTACGGGCAGCGGCACAAGTTCGAGCTGGCGGCCGCCAAACGGGTGGCCGCGGCGCTGGGCGCGATCGAGCATCGCGTGGTGCGGATCGACCTGTCGGCCAGCGGCGGCTTCGGACACAGCGCCCTGACCGACGAAATCTCCGTTCCGAAAGACCGCCCCCTGGAGAACCAACCCTTCCCAACGGACAATCCGCCCTTCGACTTCGCTCAGGGCAAGCAATCGAAAATCCCCGTCACCTACGTGCCGGCGCGGAACACGATTTTCCTGTCAATCGCGCTGGGCTACGCCGAGGTGCTCGGCGCGTTCGACATCTTCCTGGGCGTCAACGCGGTGGATTACAGCGGGTATCCCGACTGCCGCCCGGAGTTCGTGGAGGCGTTCGAGCGCTTGGCGAACCTGGCGACGGCGGCTGCCGTCGAGGGCAAGGGGCGGTTCGCCGTCCACGCGCCGCTGATCGGCATGACCAAGGGGCAGATCATCCGCGCGGGGCTGGAACTGGGGGTAGACTACTCGCTGACGCACAGTTGCTACGATCCGTCGGCCGACGGGCGGGCCTGCGGGCACTGCGACGCCTGCCGCCTGCGCCGCGCGGGATTCGTCGCAGCCGGCGCCGCCGACCCCACCCGCTACGTCGAAGCGGAGAAAAACGGAAAGCGAAAAGCTGAAAGCTGAAAACCAAAGACAGCCGCCGCACGAGTGCCTGTTTCAGCTTTCCGTTTTCTTCTTCAGCTTTTCATGAACCGGAACGGTCCCTTGGGCTTCTTGGGGCGGTTGTCGCGCGGGGCGCGTCCGGGCAGGGCGACGGTGGTTTCGCGGCTGGCGGCTTCGGCCTCGCGGGCCTCGATGTGCCGGCGGATGACGTATTGCTCCAGCACGCCGCCGAACGTCGAGGTCATGATGTAGAGGTTCAGCCCCGAGGGCATGTCGTAGAAGATCACCAGCATCATGATGGGCATCATGATGCGCATCATTTTCTGCTGGCGGGCCTGGTCTTCGGTGGCGGCCGGCGCCTGCCCCGCCATCTGCGGGTTGAGCTTGCTCTGGAGGTACATCGAGATCGCCACGAGGATCGGCAACAGGTGCAGGCTGCTGCCGATCAGCGGCAGCGGGCGGCTCCAGGAGAACACCTGGTCCGGCGCCGCCAGGTCCGTCAGCCAGAACGGAAGGAACGCCGCGTGGCGCAGCCCCACCGACGCCCGCAGCGCCGTCCACAGGGCGATCCAGATCGGCATCTGGAGGAACATCGGAAGGCACCCCAGCAGCGGCGTGGTGCCCTGCTCCTTGTAGAACTTCATCATCTCGCGGTTGAGGGTGTCCTTGTCGTCGGCGTACTTCTCCTTGAGCTTCTGCATCGCCGGCTGGAGCTTCTGCATCTTGCTCATCGACACCTGCCCGCGCTTGGTGAGCGGGTGCAGCACCACGCGGACCAGCAGCACGAGGATGATGATCGCCACGCCGTAGTTGCCCAGGGCGACCTTGGCGAAGACCTGGAGCAGCCACATCAGCCCCAGCACCAGCCAGTCGGCGGCGCAGAAGCACGAGCCGACGTTGATGGTGCTGACGTAGTTGAGCCTGCGGTAGTCCTCGCGGAAATAGGGGAAGGCGTCGTTGACGAAGACGTCGCGGTCCTTGGGCCCGGTGAAGACGTCGAAGTCGATCCGCGCGCTCTGCCCGGCTTTCAGGGCCAGCGCGGGCATCGTCGCCATCGGCAGGAAGATCGACGAGGTGGGCGATTCGCGCACCGCCGCCGCCTGGAACCACACCACGGGCGCGGGCGCCTCGCCCTCAGACGGGGCCGCCAGGTGCATCATCGCGCCGAAAAACTGGTTCGTCTCGCCCAGCCAGATGATCGGCTCGGCGTCGTCGCTTCCGCCGAGTTTGCGGGCCTCCCCGAGCTTCCACTTGTCCAGCTCGGCGCGGGCCTTGAGCATCACCTGCACCGACTTGTCCGACGAGCGGACGTAGCCGTAGGCAAGGTGTCGCATGTCCTCCTTGATGTTCTCGCGCGGCACGCCCGCGGCCCCGTACTGCACCAACTCGACGGAGACCGGCGCGGACGAGTGGTTTTCCACCTCGACGGACAGGCGCACCGTGTAGTCGTCGCGCCGGACGGTGTAGGTCTTGTGAACGGTCAAAAAGCGGAACGGCGCGGCGGCCGCCAGCGACGCCCCGGCCGGCACGTCGCGATAGAGCGACCAGTACAGCGTCACCGACTGCTCGTCTTCCGCGGCACGGCGCTCTCCCAGGCACCAGTCCTTCTGCGACAGGTCGCCCTCCCAGAGCGTCTTTCCGGAAGCGTCGCGCACGACGAGGCGCTGGCTGGCCATCGGGAGGTAGTCCCGCCCCTCGTTGCGGACGGGATTCAGCAGGCTGTAGTTCCCGCGGTATTTTTCCGGCTGCTCACGCCGGGCTTGCGCGTATTCCTCGCCCTTGTGGGCGAGGCGCTTGTCATCGACCGTGGCAAAGAAGTTCGCCAGCTTGAGGGTGTCCACGGCGCCGCCGCGGGTGGAAACTTCCACCTGGAAGAGGAAGTCCTTTTTCCCCTCGCTCGCCAGTTCCAGCCCTCCGATCTTGTACCACTGGGTGCGGCGCTGGACTTCCTCCAGCCAGGCCGCGACGCCGGACGCCGTCTGGGCCGGTTCCGGCACAGGCGTTGGCGCCGGCTCTGCCGCGGGCGTTGCGGCGACGGGTGCGGGAGCGGGCGCCGTGGCCGGTTGCGTCTCAGCCGGGGCCGACGCCGGCGCGGACGCCGGCTGGGTTTCCGGAACGCCCTGCGCGCGATCCTTCTGCGCCTGCCACCACAGCGCCAGCAGCACGGCGGCGAACACCAGCACCACAACGGACAATCTGCGAACGTTCACTCGCGGCTCCTCATCGTCCTTCCAGCAGGCGCGTCCCGAGATAGTCGTCCAGCTCGGGCGTCGCCTTGACCTTTTCGACCACCGGTTCGATGGGGTACGCCACCCGCACGAACCGCACCAGCCCGGGCTCGACCAGCACGTAGCTGGCGCGCGGGTCGTGGTCCCGCGGCTGGCCCACCGACCCGACGTTGATCAGCGCCTTGCGCCCGGGGTCCACCTCGTAGACGCCGTCCAGCTCGTCGGGGCTGTAGAAATCCGGCGTCTCCAGGAACACGCCCGGCACGTGCGTGTGCCCGACGAAGCACAGGTGGCTGAACCGGTCAAACAGGCCCTGCACCTTTCCGGGGGCGTTGTAGATATCGTCGGGGAAGATGTATTCGTTGACCGGCCGGCGGGGACTGCCGTGCACGAACGCCAGCGTGCCGAGGTTGAGGTGCTCGGCGTCGAGGGTGTGCTTGACCTGGAGGCTTCCGAAGAACTCCCACCGGGCCTTCCGGCGGTCGGCGTCGGGTTCATTTTCGAGCCGCTGGCGGGTCCAGTAGCAGGCGGCTTCCGCCCCTACGTTGAACTTCACCGGCTCGTACAGCACCGCGTAGTCGTGGTTGCCCATCAGCGTGACGGCCACCCGCGAAATCACCAGGTCCAGGCACTCGCCGGGCTCCGGGCCGTAGCCCACCACGTCGCCCAGGCAGATGATCTGCTCGACGTTGCGCGCGGCGATGTCGTCCATGACAGCCGTCAGGGCCTCGACGTTCGCGTGGATGTCGCTGATGATCGCTATCATGTCCGGTTCGTCTTCCCGCGTCGGCGAAGCGGCAGGAGCGGGCGCACGACGAAGGCGCACCCAGCCCAGGCGGTTTCCGCCGCCGATCCGAAGCGGCTATGCTATCGACCCCGACCGCCGCCTGTCAAACCCGATTGCGCGAAGGCGCTTGGCGTGCGGGCTCGTCGACCCTACAATATCGCTCCGAGATCCGCATGAAACCACCGGTATCCATCGCGATTGAAACCTCCTGCCGCATCGGCGGGGTGGCGCTGGGGCGCGGGGACGAGCTGCTCGCCGTCATCCCGTTCGA
>DNAS01000076.1:5683-6871 GCA_003485185.1 Phycisphaerales bacterium
ACGTCATCCCGTTCGACGCCTCCGCCCGCCACGCCGTGCAACTGGTCGCGCGCCTCGACGCGATGCTGCGCGACGCGGATCTGCGCGCGGAGGAGCTCGACGAGATCTACGTCTCGGCCGGGCCGGGAAGCTTCACCGGGCTGCGCGTCGGGATCACCGTCGCCCGCACGCTCGCCCAGGCGGCGCCCCACCTGCGGTGCGTGGCGGTTCCGACGGCGCAGGCCGTCGCCGAAAACGCCCGCGACCTGCCGTGGCAGCGCCTGGGCGTCGTGTTCGACTCCAAGGACGACCTGGTCTACGCCGTGCAGTTCGCCCGCCGCGACGGGCGGATCGTCCCCGCGGCCGAGCCCGTCGTCTGCACCGTCGCCGAGTTCTTCGCCGCCACGCCGCGCCCCCTGACACTCACGGGCGAGGGCCTGGGCTACCATGATCTGCGCGGCGATGGCGTCACGCTGCTGGATGTGTCGCTCCACCTGCCCACGCCCGAAGGCGTGTGGCGCGTCGGGCACCGGCTGGCTGCCGAAGGGCAATTCACCGAGTACCACCACCTCCTGCCCCTCTACACGCGCCACCCCGAGGCCGTGCGCCTCTGGGAGCAGCGCCACGGGCCAAACGCCTGAGACCGCCGCGACGGGCAACGCTGGACAACCCCTCCCCCCGCCGGATACCATGAACCGGGCGACACAATGGAAAGGGACTCCCCATGCAGGTTCAGACCCAGTTTTCGATTTACCTGATCAACAAGCCGGGCGTTCTGGCGGCCGTCACCGGAGCGCTGGCCAAGGCGCACGTCAACATCATGGCCCTGGCGCTGATGGACAGCGGAGAGCACGGAACGCTGCGGATCGTCTGCGACGACCCCGAGAAGACCCGCAAGGTGCTCGGGAAGACGCACGACCGCTGGACGGAGACCGAGGTGCTCACGATGGAGCTGGACAACGAGCCGGGCTCGTTCTCCGCGGTGGCGCAGGAGCTGGCCGACAACCACGTGAACATCACGTACGCCTACATCACCGGCGGGGCGCGCGGCGGAAAGAGCACGACAGTCTTCAAGATCGCCGACGTCAAGAAGGCCCAGAAGGTTCTCCAGGGGATGGAGAAGCGCCACCAGAAATCCGAGGGGAACGTCCGCGCCGCGCCCGACCGTCGGCCGGGATAATTTTCCCCAGTCGGGTGGCACGGCTTGCT
>DNAS01000076.1:7012-7371 GCA_003485185.1 Phycisphaerales bacterium
GCTTGCTTGCAAGCCGTGTTCTGAGACTCAGCGGTGGGGCTTGGTCGTCAGCAGGAACTTTCCGGGCGGCGCGGGCGACACGGCGTATCCGATGGCGTCCTGGAGCCGGCGCTGGGCCGAACTGCTCGTGTGCGGAAGCAGCGCCGTCGTCAGCGTGGCGCCCGTCGCGCCGTACCGCCGCTCGTAGTCGGCTATCAGCGACGGCGAGAATCGCGCCAACACCGGCGGAACCCGCACTTGCCGGCTCTGCACGTCGATGACGAACCGCTCCTCGTCGTCCAGGAACTCCTCGAACCGCTGACGGATCGCCCGGCGGATTCCCTCCGGCTGGAACGGCTCGCAGGGCATGCGGGCGCGGG
>DNAS01000076.1:7541-7878 GCA_003485185.1 Phycisphaerales bacterium
CACGCGGAGTCCCGGCGACGCGACGAGTGTCCGCCAGCCGTCGGCGGCCAGCAGGTCGTCGATCTTCGCCAGCGTCATCGTGCGGCCGTCGATGACGAACTCGCGATGCTCCATCTGCTCGCCGCGGAGCGTCGCCGGACAGTCGCACGCCAGCGCGATCTTCAGCGCCCAGGCGGCGCGGGCGTTGTACCAGTAAGCCACCACGTGCTCGGGCGTGGGAAAGAGCGTGGGTGTGCTCCGCGGGCCGGTGACGACCCACCGCCGCAACTGGGCGTCCAGGCGGTCGGCGTGGGCCTGAAGCTCGGCGATTTCCACGCGCCCGGACTCGTCGACGGCG
>DNAS01000076.1:8029-8329 GCA_003485185.1 Phycisphaerales bacterium
CGTCCAGCACGGCCGCCAGGTCGCGGACGTCCAGCGACGGGCGAACCCCTTCGGCATCCAGGACGATCGGCGCTGGCGGGGCGCAGCCGGCGAACAGCGCCGCAAACGCAAATGCAGCCTTGAAACCGGACGCTCTCATGGGAATGATTGTAGGCTCCGCCTTCCGCAGGGCAAGACTTCATGAGGAATCGCCGTCGAATGGGATCGCCGAAACACAAATGGGTCCGCCGGATCGTCAAGACATTCGCGGCGCTGGCGTTGCTGGCCGCGAT
Source organism: Phycisphaerales bacterium (assembly GCA_003485185.1). GTDB lineage: Bacteria > Planctomycetota > Phycisphaerae > SM23-33 > SM23-33 > UBA12270. Next base: position 8,302 of record DNAS01000076.1, read on the forward strand.
CGTCGCGCTGCTAGCCAAGCCGTGGATC
>DNAS01000076.1:8489-10205 GCA_003485185.1 Phycisphaerales bacterium
CGTGGATCATCCCGGCCATTCTCCGCTGGCAGGCGGGCAGCGCGCTGGCGGATTACTGGGACGGCCGGCTGGAAATCGGCGAGATCGACTTCCGCTGGTCCGAGCCCATCGAGCTGCGCAATTGCCGCCTGACCGACGCGCGCGGGCGGATGTGGGCCAGCGTGGGCTCGGTCCGCGTGATCCTGCGGAACTGGCCCAGCACGCGCCCCGTCCTGACGGACGTCGAGGTCGCCTCGGTGAACCTGACGGCGTACTTCGACGCCGGGCGGCTGGCCGCCCCCCTGCTCACCCCCCCGCCGCGCGAGCCGGTCGACTGGAAGAAGTACGTGGACCTGCAATCGCTGACGGTGCGGGACATTTCGTTCTCGGCCGTGGACGACAGCGGCGCGTCCTACCGGTGGGACGGCGTGCAGTTCGCCAGCCGGCGCGAGGGCGCCGTGCACCGCGCGACGCTGCGGCGCTCCGTCGGGCAGGACGAGAACCTGGCGCTGACGGTCAGCGTCGGCAACGACGACCTGCGGGCGCAGGGCGAGCTGGACATCGAGCACCGCCTCAGCGCCGCACAGACCTCGACGATGCTTGCTGCGTTCGACGTGCCCGGCGTGCGGGAGATACGCGGCCGGCTGGTCGCGCGCCTGAAGTTCGACGGTCCGCTGGACGACCCGGCCCGCATCCGCCCCAAGGGGACGATCCACCTGGCCGACGTGGGCGTGTTCGGCCCGCACGGGCAGATCGCCCGCGACGGGCGCGCCGCCTGCCTCGTGCAGGGGCGCTCCGCCGAGCTGCTGCAACTGGCGGCGACCGTCTGCGACGGCACGCTCGACGCCTCCGCTGCGTTCGATTTCGACGAGTCCTTCTCCTGCCGCGGCCAGGCGCAGGGCGAGGGCATCGACCTGCTCCTGCTGACGCGCGCCTTGGCCGGCGAGGCGTCCGCCAGCAAGGGCAAGCTCACCTTCCGCTACGCCTTCAAGCACGACGGCGCGGCGCCGCCCGGCGTCCTGGGGCGCGGGTCCGTCTTCGTCGACGACGTCGAGGTGGTCCGGATCCCCGTCATCACCGAGCTGTTCCGCTCGCAGAAGTTCGACCTGCTTCGCTCGGACGTCAACGTCGAGTTCGTCCACCAGGATTCCGCCGTCACGCTGGGCAGCCCCGCCCAACTGGCCAACCGCCTCTCGGCGTTCCAGGCCGAGCCCGGCGGAACGTTCGACTTCCGCCAGCGCACCGTGGACATGCACGTCTACGTCGTGCCGCTCAAGCAGATCCAGCCGCTGATGCACCTGCAGATCATCGGGCTGTTCGGCAGCGTGGCCCAGAGGCTCACGCGCCTGCACGTGCGCGGGCACTGGGACGACCCGTCCGACAAGCTGGTGACCAAGGAGCCGCTGGGCGACATCCAGCAGGCGACGTTGGAATTTTTCACCGGCGCGGCCCGGACCGGCGGCAACCTGGGCACGGGCGTGCTGCGAGGCGTGGGTGACCTGCTCAAGCTGCTCAACGGCAGCCGAAAACACCCCGCGCCCGCGCAGTGATGAACCCCCGCGGGGGAAATTCAAATCCCGGGGCGCATAGGGTCAGGAATGCTCTGTAGATAATATCCCAAAGAGAGGGTGGCACGGCTTGCTTGCAAGCCGTGTTCCGGGCGAATTCAGGCAACACGCTTTGCGAGCAAAGCGTGCCACCCATCCCGGGAACGAATGTTTTCTACAGAGCAGGTCA
>DNAS01000076.1:10477-11271 GCA_003485185.1 Phycisphaerales bacterium
CCCCTGCCGCAGGCCCTGCCGGCGGAAGTAGTCCAGGGCCGCCAGCAGGAGCTTCCGCCCCACTCCCTTGCCCTGGGCCGCGCGGGCGACGGCCAGGTTGGGTATCAGACCGCGCTTGGCCGTGCCGTGGACGGCCGTGATGATGTATCCCACCACCTCGCCGCCGATCTCAGCCAGGAAGCAGCCTTCGGGATTGGCGGCGAACTCCTTGCGGACCATCTCCGCCTTGATCTCCTGCCACGAGACGCCCGCCCGGCCCAGCATCTGCTCGATCATCGCGTCCAATGAAACCGGGCCGAAAACCTCCGTGGTAATCGCCACCGCCCGCTCCGCGTCGCCGGGGCGGCTGGCGCGGATCGCCACCTCATTGCCGCCGTCCTGCCTGACCATGCGCTGCTCCCTTCCCTTGAACTCTACCAAAACCCACGATGGCTGCGACGGGGCGAAAGAAGCCCAAGGGAAGCCCAAGGGTCAGGAACCTTTTCCCCGCCAGCTAAACCCGTCATGCCCGCCTCAATTCGTGTATCGCTTCGTCGCGCCCCTTGCCACATGCGACAAAAAAGGTTCCTGCCCCTCTGTTCCCTCAGAGCAGATATAACCCCTTTATCTCGATAAAAGAAGATTGGCAGCAGGGAGCAGCATCGGATATTTGGATTCAATCGCAGACGCGAAATCATCAAGTTGATTCTGATTCATCGAAGTCAGAACTCGTACCCACTTCTGCCTTATGCCCTCAATCTTGGCCCTTTTGAAACCATCAGTGAACATCTTGGCTAGAGCATTTCACGTTCGGA
>DNAS01000024.1:0-19746 GCA_003485185.1 Phycisphaerales bacterium
GTCCGAACGTGAAATGCTCTAGTAGCGGTAGTGCTCGGGTTTATACGGGCCGTCCGCGGGCACGCCGATATACGCCGCCTGCTTCGGCGTGAGCTCCGTGAGCTTCGCGCCGAGCTTGCCCAGGTGCAGGCGGGCGACTTCCTCGTCGAGCTTCTTGCTGAGCGTGTAGACGCCCACGGGGTGCGCGCCCGTCCACAGGTCGAGCTGCGCCAGCGTCTGGTTGGTGAAGCTGTTGGACATCACGAAGCTCGGGTGCCCCGTGGCGCAGCCGAGGTTCACCAGGCGCCCCTCGGCCAGCAGGTAGATGCTGTGCCCGTCGGGGAAAGTGAACTTGTCGGTGCCGGGCTTGATGTTCGTGTGCTGCACGCCGGGCATCGCCCGCAGGCGGTCCACCTGGATCTCGTTGTCGAAGTGCCCGATGTTGCACACGATGGCCTGGTCCTTCATGCGGCTCATGTGATCGGCGGTGAGCACGTCACAGTTTCCGGTGGCGGTGACGTAGATGTCCGCGTGGTCCAGCGCGTCCTCAACGGTGGCGACCTGGTAACCCGCCATGCACGCCTGGAGGGCGCAGATCGGGTCGATCTCGCTGATCCACACGCGGGCGCGGTGGTTCTTGAGCGTCTCGGCCGAGCCCTTGCCCACGTCGCCGTAGCCGCAGACCATCGCCACCTTGCCGGCCACCATCACGTCCGTCGCCCGCTTGATGCCGTCCACCAGGCTCTCCCGGCAACCGTAAATGTTGTCGAACTTGCTCTTGGTCACCGAGTCGTTGACGTTGATGGCCGGGACCAGCAACTGGCCTTCCTTCTGCATCTGGTAGAGGCGGTGCACTCCGGTGGTGGTCTCCTCGGACACGCCCTTCCACTCGCCCACCAGGCGATGCCAGAACTGCTTGTCCTTTCCGAGCTGCTTTTTCAGCAGCGCGTTGACGAGCTTGAGCTCCTTGTTGTCGGTGGGCTCGTCGAGGATCGCGGGGTCCTTCTCCGCGTAGTAGCCGCGGTGGATCAGCAGCGTGGCATCGCCGCCGTCGTCGACGACGAGGTTCGGGCCCCTGCCATTCGGCCAGGTCAGCGCCCGCAGGGTGTAGTCCCAGTATTCCTCGAGGCTCTCGCCCTTGTAGGCGAAGACGGGCACCCCGGCTTCGACGACGGCAGCGGCCGCGTGGTCCTGCGTACTGAAGATGTTGCAGCTCGCCCAGCGGACGTCAGCGCCCAGTTCGACAAGGGTCTCGATGAGCACGGCCGTCTGGATCGTCATGTGCAAGCTGCCCATGATTCGCGCCCCGGTCAGCGGCTTGGACGGCCCGTACTTCTCGCGCGTGGCCATCAGGCCGGGCATCTCCTGCTCGGCGATGGCGATTTCCTTCCGGCCGAAGTCAGCCTGCGAAAGATCCCTGATTTTGTACTCCTCGGCAGTCAGCGTCGTCATGGCGTCCCTTCTGTGTCGTCCGGGGGGTTTGGAAAGTCCAATCAGCCCCCTATTGTGCGAATTTCGGGGGTCCAATGCAAACGAGATTGGCCGGACCGGGTTCTACAACCAGAACTCGCTGCACAACTCGTCGCCCTCGCGGCTGGCGCGGAGGAGGTCCTCGACCTTTCGGAGGTCCTTGACGCCGGGGGCCTTTTCGACGCCGCTGGCGACATCCACGGCCCAGGGTTTGACCAGGTCGATGGCGCCGGAGACGTTGCGCGCATCGAGCCCGCCGGCGAGGATGACGGGGTCGATTCCAGCCAGGGCGCCCGCCGCCCGGGCGTCGGCGACGAGGCGCCAGTTGAACTGCCTTCCGGTTCCGCCGGGGGCGTCGGGGCAGTAGGCGTCGAGCAGGACGGCGGCGAGATTGCTGCGCGCCTGCACGCCCGCCAACCAGTCGCGCACCGCGGCGAGCCAGCTTTCGTCGCGCACGCGGAAGGCCTTGATGCACGGACGAGCGAGCTTTCCGACGATGTCCGGCGGCTCGTCGCCGTGGAGTTGCACGTATCCGATCCGCGTCCGTTCAATGACGCGGTTGACGGTGCCCGCGTCGGCGTTGACGAAAACTCCCACCGTCGCCACCCAGGGCGGCAGCACGTCCACGATCGCCCGCGCCTGCTCCGGCGAGACCCAGCGGGGGCTGGCGGCGAAGACCAGCCCGATGGCGTCGGCGCCCATCTGGGCGATCTTCAAGGCGGTCTTCGGCTCCCGCAAGCCCTCGATTTTCACGCGTACCCGCTGCATGCGGGCATGATAATCCGCCCGGCCGCCACTTGCAATCGCCCCCTCGGGCGCGTACTCTTGCCGGTTCTTCTTGCCGCCGGGCTCGGCGGCGCATGATTGGGAGATGGACAATATGAAGAAAGTTCGGTACGGAGTGGTCGGACTGGGCAACATGGGCGTTCCCCACGCCCGGCACATTGTCGAGGACAAGAACCGCCAGTTCTGCCTGACGGCGGTGTGCGATCTGGCCGGGGAAAAGGCGGCTAAGGTCAGCGAGGAACTGAAGGTCCCCTCGTTCACCGACGCCTGCGCGATGTACGATTCCGGACTGATCGACGCGGTCATCATCGCCGTGCCGCACTACGCCCACGGACCGCTGGCCGTCCACGCCGCGCGGCGCGGAATCCACGTGCTGTGCGAAAAGCCGCTGTCCAGCAGCGTCAGCCACGCGCGGGCGATGATCGCCGAGTGCCGAAAACGCAAGGTGAAACTGGGCGTCGTGCTCCAGCATCGCACGTTCGCGCGAAACATCGAGGCCCGCCGGCTCGTCCGAAGCGGCGCGCTGGGCGAGATTTTCCGCGTGCAGATGGTCTGCTCGAACTGGTTCCGCTCGCAGGGGTACTACGACAGCGGCGCGTGGCGCGGCACGTGGGACGGCGAGGGCGGCGGCGTGCTCATCAACCAGGCGCCGCACAGCCTCGACCAGTTCCAGTGGATCGGCCTGGGCCTGCCGAAACAGATCACCTCGTTCCTCGCGACGCGCGAGCACAAGATCGAGGTCGAGGACACCGCCAATATCTTCTGTGACTACGGCGACGGCAGGCACGGATACATCTACGCCACCACGGCCGAAGAGCCCGGCATGGACCAGATCATCGTCTCCGGCGACAAGGCGACGATGATCGTCGAACACCAGGGCATCCGTCTGGGCAAGCTGAAGATCCCGGTCGCGAAGCACATCTACGGCACGAAGAAACAGGACGTCATCGTTTCGGCCTTCGGCGGTCCCAAGCAGCAGACCACCTGGACGGACGTGAAGATTCCCGATCGCGGAAACCGCACGCAGCACATCGAGATCATCCGCGGTTTCACGAAGGAAATCCTGACCGGCAAGGGCTCCTACGCATGCGGCGAGGGGGCCCTGAACGAGCTGGAAATCTCCAACGCCGCCTACCTCTCCGGATATCTCGGAAAGCCGATCTCCCTTCCGGTGGACGGCGCGGAAATGGATCGCCTGCTGGCGAAACTTGAGAAGGAGCGCTCGACCGGACGTGGACAGGGCGCGCGCAAGAAGTACTACGCCGAGATGAAGAAGCTGCTGGCGAAGAAATAACCAGCAACCTGTGGGCGCCGCAGACTGCGAAACGCAGCGGAGAAACCACGCGGAATCACGAACGTGGTTGCTTCGCAAACCACGCCACCCTGACGAGGACACGAGCGGCGGCCGACCGGTCGCCGCTCTTTTTTCGCGCGGATGCGCTACTTCAAAAACGGCCCCTGCTTGCTGGCAGTTGTGTAGTGATGCAGCTCGATGCGGTTGCCGTCCGGATCGGAAATCCACGCCTGCCAGGACTGGTCGGACCCGAGTTTCGGCTCTGAGACCTCCAGGCCGCGGACGCGAAGCTCGCGAACGGTCCCCTCGATGTCGTCCACCTCCAGGCACAGGTGCCGGTAAGGTTGCCCCTCGGCCCGGGCGCTGAGCTTGCCCTCGAACAATTCGAGGAAGCATCGCCCGCCGACGTGGAGATACACGCCGAATCGCGTCCCGTCGTCGCGGACGAAATCAAACGCCGTCGTGAGTCCCAGCCTGTCCCGGTAAAACGCCTCCGACTTCGCCAGATCGCTTACCGTAAAACACACGTGCGCCAAACCTTTGATCATCAGGTGGTCTCCTTAGAACTGGCTTCATCCTACCGAGCACGGCCGGGGAGGAACATTCCCAAAGCCGGTTCGCGGAGCGTTTTTTCACATCTCGCCATTGCGTTTTGCCCTTGGGAAATACAGAATTTTCCCCTTGGCGAACCTCCCCCAATACAGGAGAGATTTTTCCATGGCTGACACGGCAGCAGGAAATATACAGGCCGAACTGGACCGATGCTCCGCAGAACATCGCCGCCCACTGGAGCGCCTGGTGGCGGAGTTGGATTTTGCGGAAGGCTTTTGCCGCCTGCACACCGACCACGAAGCCGACTGGCGGAAGCGCATCGCGCGGGCCGCCGCAGCCGTGCGGAAGGTCCTGGCCAACGGCGACCCCTCCGCGATTTCCGCCGCCGTCGCCACCGCGGAAAAAACCCTCGCCCCCATCGGAAAGGTCGCCAAGACCTACACGCTGCACTGCGTCGCTCACGCCCACATCGACATGAACTGGATGTGGTCCTGGCCGGAAACCGTCTCCGTCACGATCGACACCTTCACCACGATGCTCAAGCTGATGGAGGAGTTCGAGGGCTTCTGCTTCACGCAGAGCCAGGCGTCCGTCTACTCGATCGTCGAGGAATACGCCCCGGCGATGCTGGAGCAGATCCGCCGGCGGGTGTCCGAGGGGCGCTGGGAAGTGGCGGCTTCGCACTGGGTCGAGGGCGACAAGAACCTCGCCTCCGGCGAATCACTGGCAAGGCATCTGCTTTATACCCGGCGCTACCTGCGGGACCTGCTGGGCCTGTCGCCGGAAGACGTGTCCGTCGACTGGTCGCCGGACACGTTCGGGCACGCCTGGACGATCCCCGCGGTCGATTCGCGCGGCGGGGTGAGGCACTACTACCTGTGCCGCGGCGGAGCGTTCGAGAAACCCCCCGTCTTCTGGTGGAAGGCGCCGGACGGCTCGCGCCTGCTGGTGAACCTGGAGACCACCTGGTACAACGACCACATCGGCCCGCACAACGCGATGGCGATGCTCCGCTTCTGCGAGAAGACGGGCATTCGCGACTGGATGAAAGTCTACGGCGTCGGCGATCACGGCGGCGGACCGACGCGGCGCGACCTGATGCGCGTCGTCGAGATGGACTCCTGGCCGATCTATCCCCGCTTCCGCTTCGCGACGGCCCGCCGGTATTTCGAGATTCTCGAGGCCCAGGGTGACCGCTGGCCGACGCTCGACCGCGAGCTGAACTACGAATTCACCGGCTGCTACACCTCCCAGGCGGCGATCAAGCAGATGAACCGCGCCGGGGAGAACCTCTGCCTGGAGGCGGAAGGCGCCGCCGCGATGGCGACAGCCATCCTGGGACGCGAGTATCCCTCCGAGACGTGCCGGCGCGCGTGGATCCGCACGCTGTTCGGGCATTTCCACGACATCCTTCCGGGCAGCGGGGTCCGCGCGACGCGAGAGTACCAGTCGGCGCTGTTCCAGCAGACGGCCGCCGACTCCGCCCAGGTGCGCACAGGCGCGTACCGCGCGCTGGCCGGCGCCATCGACACCCGCTACGCGGGCGATCTGCTGGAGGCCCACCCCCAGCACCATCTGGGGATGGGTGGCGGACCGGGGCGCAACAGCGTCGGCGGGGCCCTGTCCTCCGCGGCGCACGTGCCGACGGGCCCGTGGCCTTTCGTCGTCTTCAACCCCGTGGGCGGCCCGCGCCAGTCCGTGGTGACCGCCACCCTCTGGGACGTCGATCCCGCCGACCGCGAACACAAACTGGCCTTCCGCGTCCGCCGGCCTGACGGGGCGCTCCTGCCCGCCCAGCGAATCGGCGACGGAAACTACTGGGGCCACCGGTTCGTGGACCTCGCCGTGCCCGTCGCGCCCGGGGGGGTGGGCTGGTCGAGTTTCGTCCTGGAGCACGGCGAGGCCTCCGCGACGGACTCCGCCGTGAAAAATCTCACCGAAATTTACGGCAAATGGGGAGAAAACATCCCCCGCGGACATCACGGGCTGGAGAACGAACACCTGCTCGTCACGTTCGACCCGCTGACCGGCGGCGTGACAGGCCTGGTCGACAAGTCCACCGGGCGGAATTTCGCCTCGCCGGACAAGCCGCTGGCGCTGCTGGAATACGTGCTGGAGCGCCCGCGCGGGATGTCTGCCTGGACCATCGGCGAGACCCAGCGGATCGACTGCCCGCTGGAGCTGGTGTCCTTCGAGGCCGGGCACAAGGGCCCGCACCTGGCCACCATGCTCGCCCGCTGCAAGCTGGGCGATTCGACGATCCTCGTCACGTACGCCCTGAAGGCCGGCGCCAGGGAACTGGAGATCGACCTGGACATCGACTGGCTGCACCGCGGCGGGCCGGACATCGGCGTGCCGATGCTGCGGATGAAGTTCCCCTTCGTTGTCGAGAATCCCGCCGGGCGGTACGAGATTCCCTTCGGCGCCATCGGCCGCGCGCCCGACGCCCGACAGGAAGTCCCCGCGCTGCGCTGGGCCGACGTACGCGAAAAGGACGGCGCGGGTGTGGCCGTCCTGAACGATTGCAAGTACGGGCACTCGCTCGACGGGGGCACGCTGCGCGTGACGCTGCTCCGCTCCAGCTACGAGCCCGACCCCCTGCCGGAGATCGGGAAACACCGCGTCCGATTGGGGGTCCGCCCGCACGGATCCGCCGCCACTGCGGACCTTATTCACGCCGGCGCGGCGTTCAACCACCCCCTCCAGGCCGTCTCCACGAACATCCACAAGGGCTCGCTGCCGGCCGACGCCGAAGGCTTCTCCGTGACGCCGGCGGGCGCGGCGCTGTCGGCCGTCAAGAAGGCCGAGGATGACGACGCGCTGATCGTGCGCCTCTTCGAGACGGCGGGAAAAGCGACGGTCGCGAAGGTTCGCGTGGACGCGAAGGTCCTCGGCGCCGTCGCCGAGGCGGTCGAGGTGGACCTGCTGGAGCGCCCCGCCGAGACTTCGACGGCCAAGGCGACCGCCGACGGATTCTCCGTCCGCCTGGGCGCGTACGGGATCGCGTCGGTACGAGTGCGCCTGGATCGTTCGCGCTGAGCGTCGCGGGCGGTGCTATGCGCGCGGCGGCGCGATGTCGCCGCAGCTTTCCGTAAACGCCACTGCCTCCGGCGGCAGGTTGACGTTGGGACGCTCGATCTTCTCCAGGAGCATCCGGACGGCCTTGCGCCCGACTTCGGCCATCGGGATGATCCAGGTCTTCATGGCCGTGCCGTGCTCGGTAATCGGGTCGGAGTGGAACGTCACCAGCGACAGGTCCTCCGGCATGCGCAGTCCGAGCTGGTCGGCGGCGTGCGCGGCGGGCCCGGCGGAAATGATGGTATACGTGACCACCGTGGTCGGGCGTTCGGGGCCTGACAGCAGTTCGCGCGCCGCGGCGACGCGCTCGTCGTCGGCCCCGCCCCGCCGCTGGGCCCCGCTGCAAAGAAGCGAGACCGTCTTCGGCGACAGGCCCGCTTCCCGCATCGCCTCCAGGTATCCGCCCAGGCGGTCCGTCTCGCTGTAATGGTGGATGCCTGTCCGGGAATAATGGACCGCGGAATACGCGATCCGCCGATGCCCCATCCGGATGAGTTCCGCCGTCGCCGCGCGGGACGCGGAAAAATCGTTGGGGTAGACGCAGTCCGTCTCCTGGAGGGAGTTGATCCACACCGCCGGGATCCCGTGCGATTGCAGCAGTTTGATCGTGCTGACGTGGTTCTCGGGCACGCAGTCCAGCAGCAATCCGTCGGCGCACATCTCCCGGAGGATCTGCGGAACGAAGCCGTCGGAGACCATCTTCTCGTCGGGCACTTCCGCGAGGGTCATGTGCATGCTGTGCTCGGTCAGCTCGCGCGTCACGCCGGCCAGCAGTCTCGCCGGGAGGTAGACCTGGTCCACCCGGATCAGCATTGCCGCGACACCGAACCGCCCCTTGCGGATGGCGCGGGCGGCCGTATTCACGCGATAGCCCTGCTCGCGTGCAAGTGTGCGTATGCGTTTGCGCGTTTCGTCGTTGACGCCCGGCGCGCCTCGCAACGCGAGGTTCACCGTCTTCTGCGACACGCCTGCTATCCGCGCAATGTCAGCCTGTGTGCATTCCTTGAAAGCCATTGACATACCCCTGTTCCGCGTCGTCGCGCGAAATCCAAAAGAGATGGTCGGTGGAAGCAGAATACTGACGCGCGGCGAGCCTGTCAACCCGCCGCTTCCGCCCGACGCTCCGTGGAGCGATTCGTCTTGATTCTTCCGCGAAATGGGGTATCCCTGTATCCCTTGTCCAACAGAAAGGAATCCGCAATGGATGTCGCCCTGGACGACGTAACTCGCCTGGAACGCCTGACCCCGCCGGCCGGGGCGGTCCGAATGGTGCTGGACACCGATACCTACAACGAGATCGACGACCAGTTCGCCGTCGTCTACTCCCTGCTGTCGCCCGAGCGGATCACCGTCGAGGCGATCTACGCCGCGCCGTTCCACAACAGCCGCTCGACCGGCCCCGGCGACGGAATGGCGCGGAGCTACGAGGAAATCCTCCGCCTGCTGGAGCGGATGAACCGCCCGGCCGAGGGATTCGCGTTCCGCGGCAGCAACCGCTACCTGGGCGGCGCGGACCGGGCGGTCGCCAGCCCGGCGGCCGAAGACCTCGTCCGCCGCGCGATGTCCGACGCCGACTCGCCGCTCTACGTCGTCGCCATCGGCGCCATCACCAACGTCGCGTCGGCCATCCTGATGGAACCGCGAATCCGCGAGCGCATCGTGGTGGTCTGGCTGGGCGGAAACCCCGTCAACTGGCCCCACACCCGGGAATTCAACCTCCAGCAGGACGTCCACGCCTCGCGTCTGATGTTCGACTGCGGCGTGCCGTTCGTCCACGTCCCCTGCATCAACGTGTCCCAGCACGTCCGCACCACCCTCAGCGAGGTGGAGCAATACATCAAGGGCCGCGGCGCGATCGGCGACTACCTCTGCGAAATCTACCGGAACCACTTCACGGACCACTTCGCACGGTCCAAGGTCCTCTGGGATCTCGTGCCGGTGGCCTGGCTGGTGAACCCGAAGTGGGTGCCGACGGTCCTGGAGCATAGCCCGATCCTGAACGACGGTCTGACGTGGAGCGTCGATCCGGGGCGGCACCTGATCCGCTCGGCCGTCCACGCCTCGCGCGACGGGATCCTGGGCGATCTGTTCCGCAAGCTGGAGGCCAACGCGTAAGACGCGGCGGCCGGGATGAACCCGCATCGAGTCGAGGAAACGCGCGTGAAGGAAATCGCCCAAATCGCCCGGAAGCGTACGCTCCGCGTGGCGGGGCTGATGTCGGGCACGTCGGCCGACGGGGTGGACGTGGCCATCGTGGACCTTTCGCCCGGCGGGATTCGCGTGCGCGCGTTCGAGACGGTTGCGTATCCGCCGGCTGTCCGCCGGGCGGTGCTGGACGCCTGCCGGGGCGACCGGGGCGGTTCGGCCGGACTCAGCCGCCTGAACGTCCTGCTGGGCGAATTGTTCGCCAAGGCGCTGCTGGGCGCGGCCAGACGGGCTGGAATCGCCCCCCGGACCATCGACCTGGTCGGCTCGCACGGGCAGACCGTCTGGCACGAGCCGGGCGGGCGGCGGATGGGCGGCCAGCGAGTCCGCTCCACGCTCCAGATCGCCGAACCGTGCGTCATCGCCGAGCGGACGGGCATCACGACCGTCGCGGATTTCCGCCCGCGCGACATGGCCGCCGGCGGGCAAGGCGCGCCGCTGGTGCCCCACGCCGACCGCGTGTTGTTCGCCCACCGCACCCGCCGACGGGCCGTGCAGAACCTCGGCGGAATCGCCAACGTCACGTACCTGCCGCCAACGGCGGCCGGCGGCGACCTGCTCGCCTTCGACACCGGGCCGGGCAACATGGTCATCGACGCGCTGGTCGCCCACGTCACCGCCGGGCGGATGAAATTCGACCGTGGCGGTCGCCTGGCGGCGCGAGGCAGCGCGTGCCCGGCCTTGCTGGACGAACTGCTGCGCCACCCGTACTTCCGCCGATGCCCGCCCAAGACCACCGGGCGCGAGCAGTTCGGCGCGGCCTACGCGGAACGCCTGATCGCGCGGGCTCGCCGGCGGAAACTCGCCGGGGCCGATCTCGTGGCCACCGCCACGGCGCTAACCGCGCGGACCGTCGCCGACGCGTACCGGCGGTTTCTGCCCGCCCCGCCCGACGAGGTGATCCTCTGCGGCGGAGGGGCCCGCAACGATACGCTCGTCGAGTTGCTGCGGGCGGCGCTGCATCCGGCCCGCGTGCTGCTCATGGACGAGTTGGGCATCGACGCCGACGCGAAGGAGGCGGTCTCCTTCGCGATTCTCGCGGCCGAAACCATCCGCGGAAACCCGGGCAACGTCCCGTCCGCCACCGGCGCACGCCGCGCCGTCGTGCTGGGAAAAATCATTCCGGCGGGAACATGAAAGACCGCTCGAAACTCACGACCGAGAAGCGCAACCCCCGCAGCCGGGGTCTCGACCGGCGCAGCGCGCTGGAGATCGTGGACCTGATCGGCGCGGAGGATGCGCGGGTGGCGCAGGCTGTCGCCCGCCAGCGCCGCCGGATCGCACAGGCCGTGGAAATCGTCGCTGAGGCGTTCCGCGCGGGCGGCAGGCTGTTCTACGTGGGCGCGGGCACGAGCGGGCGCCTGGGCGTGCTCGACGCTTCGGAATGCCCGCCGACGTTCGGCTGCCCGCGCACGCAGGTGCAGGGGATCATCGCCGGCGGACGCCGGGCGCTGGTGCGTTCGGCCGAGGGGGCCGAAGACTCCGCCGACGACGGCGCCGCCGCCCTCGACGCCCGCGGCGTACGCCCGCGCGACGTGGTGTGCGGGATCGCCGCCTGCGGGCTGACGCCCTACGTCCGCGGCGCCGTCGAGCGGGCGCGGCGCATTGGCTGCCGCACGCTCTTCGTCACCTGCGCGCCGCAGGTCGCCCGGAGCATCGCCGCCGACGTGGTGATCAACCCCGTCGTCGGCCCGGAGATCGTCACCGGTTCGACGCGCATGAAGGCGGGCACGGCCACCAAGCTCGTCCTCAACACGCTGACCACCGGCGTGATGATCCGCATCGGGAAGGTGCACGACAACCTGATGGTGGATCTCCGCGCCACCAACGCCAAGCTGCGCGACCGGGCCGAGAGGATCGTGCGGGAACTGACGGGTCTGCCGCGCCCGGCGGCGAGGCGATTGCTGGCAGAGGCGGGCGGCGCGGTGAAGGTGGCGGCCGTCATGCACGCCCGCGGCTGTTGCGCCGTCGAGGCCCGGCGCCGCCTCCGCCGTTGCAAAGACTTCCTCCGCACCGCCATGAGCGGCGAGTAAGTTCCCCCACTGGGTGCCACCCTCAAGCGCCGTGTGCTTGAGGGTGAAGAACGAGCACGGTCAAGCAAACATCGCTTGACCGTGGCACCCAGCCTATTCACTGCTCTTCGGCAGGGTGTAGACGGTCAGGCCGGTGAGGTCTTTTCGCGGCGCGGGCAGCAGGAGGCTCGCCACGTATCCCACCACGACGCAGACGGCCAGCCCGACGCACCCCAGCAGCATTCCGTGGACGGGAAACAGGTCCTGGTGCGCGCGAATCGTCGCGAGCACGGCCACGCTGACGACGGCCCCGCACAGCGCCCCGGCCCCGTGGGCGCGGCGCGTGAAGATCCCCAGCGCGAACACACCCGCCAGCCCGCCCGTGAACAGCCCCAGCGCCATCAGGAAGAACTCGTACTGCGAGCGGATGTTCCACGTCGCCAGCACCACCGCGCCGGCGGTGCCCACGACGCCGATGGCCAGCGTCAGGTTTTTGGCCAGCAGCAGGCACGCGCGCTGCGACGCCTGCGGGCGGAAGCGGCGGAAGAAGTCGGTCGTGACGGCCGCCGACACCGAGTTCATGCTGCTGTCGATGCTGCTCATGGCCGCGGCGAAGATGCCCGCGATCAGCAGCCCCGAGATGCCCGTCGGCAGTTGCTGCATGATGAAGAACGGCAGCACCGCGTCGGGATTCTCGCGGACGATGTCGCCCACGAGCTGCGGGTGCTGCTGGTAGAACACGAACAGCGCCGTGCCGAGCGAGAAGAACAGCAAGGCCGTGGGCACGCCCGCCAGCGCGCTGGTCCAGATGGCCTGTCGGGCCTGCTTCTCGGTCCGCGTGGACAGGTAGCGCTGCACGAGGGCCTGGTCCGTGGTGTAGACGGAGAAGTTGTTGACCGCGCCGCCCAGCGCGATCACCCAGACTGCCGCCGCCGACCAGCTCCACGTCGCGTTGAACGTGTGGAACTTGCCCGCTTCCAGGCCCTGCGAGATGATCGCGCCCACGCCGCCCTCGACCTTCAGGGCGATCAGCACCAGGCACAGCCCCGCCCCGCCCATCAGCACGACGACCTGGAGCACGTCGGTCCAGATGACCGCCTCCATGCCGCCCAGGTAGGTGTAGACGGTGCACAGCACACCCATGAGGAGGATGCAGGCGTAGAGGTTGATGTCCGTCACGGCCGCCAGCGCCAGCGACGGCAGGTACAGCACGATCGCCATCCGCCCGAACTGGAAAAGGATCCACACCGCGCTGGCCAGCAGGCGGACCGGCGTGTTGAAACGCTTCTGGAGATACTCGTAGGCGGTGGTGATGTTCAGCCGGCGGAAGAACGGGATGTAGAACCCCGTGACGATCGGCACGACCAGCATCGGCGAGAGGCTGGCGAGGATCATCACCCAGTCGCCCGAATACGCGCTGGCGGGGACGGCCATGTAGGTGATCGCGCTGAGCGCGGTGCCGAAGATGCTCAGTCCGGCTGCCCACCACGGGATGCGCCGCCCCGCGAGAAAGTAATCGTCGGTGCTTTTTTCCCGCCGGGAGAACCACGAGCCCAGCGCCACGACGGCCAGCAGGTACGCCCCGAGGACCGTCCAGTCGAGTGGTCCGAACGCCGTCGCGAGAACCTGCGCCGTCATTGTCGGAATCCTTTCCTTGCCCGGCGCGCCGGAATCATCGCGTCCGTCACGCCCAGACGATCCGGCCGGCTTCGAACACCGGGCCGTCGGTGCAGCAGAGCTTGAAGGACCAGCCTTGCGGCGTGTCGTCGCGAATCTTGACGACGCACGACTGGCACGTGCCCATCCCGCAGGCCATGTGACGCTCCATGCAGAGTTGGCAGTCGATTCCGCGGGTGAGGCAGAGTTCGGCGACGGCCCGCATCATCGGTTCCGGCCCGCAACTGTAGACCGCCAGCGAGCTTGGGTCGAGGCGCTCGGCGTCCAGCCAGCTCTCGAACGCCCGGCTGACCATGCCCGCAAACCCGAGCGAGCCGTCATCCGTCGCCACGACGGACGGCACGTCGGCGCGGGCGAAGGGCTCGACGCACGGCGTGGGGCGCCCGGCGGGACTGACGGCGTCGCCGGCGACCGCTACCGGAAGCAGCGCCGCGGTGCGGGCGCCGTGGAACGCGACGGACTGCTTGCCCGCGCGGGCAAGGGTCTCGGCCAGGTAGATCATCGGCGGGATGCCCACCCCCCCGCCGATCAGGGCGGCGCGGGGCTTGTCTGCGCGGACGGCAAAGCCGTTGCCCAGCGGCCCGAGGACGCTGAGGCGCTGCCCCGGGCGGACGACCTCGGCCAGCCAGTGCGTGCCCGTTCCGACGGTCCGATAGATGAGGTCCAGTTCGACGCCCGCCGGCGTGTCGCGCCGCCCGGCGAGGCTGAACGGCCGGCGGAGGAACGGCTCGCGCCCGGCGAGTTCGGCCTGGGTGAGGCGCGGCGGGCCTGCGGCCGGCCAGGGCACTTCCCGCGCGGGATCCTGCTCGCCCAGGCGACGGCACTGGAGCTGGACGAACTGCCCCGCGAGGGTCGGCGGGAATTCCGCCGCTCGCAGGCGCAGCAGGTAATGCTCGGGGCAGAGCCGCTCGTTAGACACGACGTCGGCCTGAAATTCGCCGCGATTCCGCGCTGAATGGGACGATCCGCACATGCGGGCGATGGTAGAACAGCCCCGGGCAATCCGCAATCGCAAATCCGCCGCGGGCCGTTTGTAGTGACGCCGTCAGGCGTTTTTTTTATGCCCTCACGGGCACACTACCAACACTCAGAGCTGGGTGTAGGCAACGAGCTTGTAGGCCAGCCTTGCCGCCAGGAACTCCGTGACGTGGTTGGCGCCCAGGGGGCGGACCTCGACGATGTCGGCCGCGACCACCCGCCGCTCCGTGCAGACGCGCCGCAGCAGCGCCAGCAGTTGCCGCCAGTTCATCCCGCCGGGTTCGGGCGTGCCCGTGCCCGGCGCGCAGGCGGGGTCGAGCCCGTCGATGTCGATCGTGACGTACACCGTCTCGCCCAGCAGGTCCAGGGTGCGGTCGATCCAGCGTGGATCGCTCTCGATGACGGCCGGCGTGATGAAGTTGTCCACCTGCGCCCGGCAGGACTCGTATTCTTCCAGCGAGAAGTTGCGGATGCCCACCTGGGCGATTCGGTCGGTGATCTCCAGCACGCGGCGCATGACGGAGGCGTGGGACTGGGGGGTGCCCTCGTAGCGGTCGCGGAGGTCGGCATGGGCGTCGATCTGGAGAACGCTGAGAGGCCCGTGCTTCTCGGAGACGACCTCGACCAGCGGCGCGGTGATGCTGTGCTCGCCGCCCAGCGACAGGAGGAACTTGCCCTCCTGCACCGGCGGGCGGGCGGCGTTGCGGACGCGGCGCATCTCCTCGTCGGGCCCCGCCGCCGGCTGGATCATCGGCAGCGTGACCACGCCAGCGTGGTGGAACTCCGCGTGCAGCTCGTCGTCGAACAACTCGACCTGCTGCGAGGCGTCGAGGATGGCCATCGGCCCGCCGGCCGTGCCGGTCTTGTAGCTCACCGTCCCCTCGAACGGGATCGGGAGCACGGCGTAGCGGGCGCTCGCCGGGTCGCGAAACTCGGGG
Organism: Phycisphaerales bacterium; assembly: GCA_003485185.1. Classification (GTDB taxonomy): domain Bacteria; phylum Planctomycetota; class Phycisphaerae; order SM23-33; family SM23-33; genus UBA12270. The sequence goes on from DNAS01000024.1 coordinate 14,970, forward strand.
CCAAGTCCCAGGAAAACCAGGGGGGAATTCGTCATGCAAGTCGTTTCCGCGGAATGCGTTAGAGAATCATGACCGCCGCCGCCACCACGGTCGTCCACAGGCCGTTCTTGTCGCCTTCCGCCGTCTGGACGGTGGCCCGCGTGCTGACGATCTTCCCGGACATCTTGTAGATTTCCTTGCGCTCGTCGTAGGCGACATCGGGGTCGAATTCGATGCCCAGCGTCGTCGCCAGCATCGTGGCGGCCATGTCTTCCACGAAGTCGCCGAGTTTCTGCTCGGTCATTCCGAACCCGTGGTGCTCGCTGATGTATCCGTACTGGTCGCCGGAGGACGGCTGGGCCAGCCCGATGCCCGCGCCCACCAGGCGCGAGGGCTCATCGGTGGAGGCTTCGGCCAGCACGACGTAGGTGATCTCGCCGGGGTGAAGGCGTTCGAGCCCGCGGGTTCGCGGGAGGATCTTGCACTTCGGCGGAAGGATGCTGGAGATGCGGACCAGGTTGCCCTTCTCGATTCCCGCGTGGCGCAGGGCCAGCTCGAAACTCTGAAGCCGGTTGCGGTGCTTCCCGACGCCCTTGGTGAAGAACACTTCCCGGGGGACAAGCGAAGGTCTAGCCATCGTAATCGTTCCTTTCCCTGCGGTCCGCGCGCACGCAGCGCCGCCGCCCGATTATAAGACCCCCGCCCGCGCGGACAAGAGGATTGTACCCCGCGCGGCGACAAAAGGCGCCGCCGCGGAGCCGTTGACAGGCGTGGCGGGCGGGTCTACCATCGTGGCACGGATGAAGGAGAATCCCATGGCCCAGAAAACCTCCCCGGGCGGGTCGAGCAAGTCGTGGCAGGGACGCCTGGCCGCCGACACGGACGCCGCCACCGCCGCGTTCGTCGCCAGCCTCGACGTCGACCGGCGCCTCTGGCGCTACGACATCGTCGGCTCCGTCGCCCACGCCCAGATGCTCAGCGAGGTGGGCGTCCTGACCACGGGCGAGTTCGCCGAGATCCGCGCCGGGCTCCTGTCCGTCGCCGACGACCTGGAGGCCGGCAAACTGGACATGCCCCTCGAACTCGAAGACATCCACATGGTCGTCGAAAAGGCCCTCATCGACCGAATCGGGCCCGTGGGCGGGAAGCTCCACACCGGGCGCAGCCGCAACGACCAGGTGGCCCTCGACCTGCGTCTCTGGGCGCGCGACGCCGCCGACGCGCTTCGCACGGGGATCGTCGCGCTTCAGAAGGCGCTGGTGGGCCTGGCGGAGCGGTCGGGGCAGATCGTCATGCCCGCCTACACGCACCTCCAGCGCGCCCAGCCGATCGTCGCGGGCCATGCGGTGCTGGCGTACGTGGAAATGCTCCAGCGCGACGCCGAACGCCTCGCCGACGCGCGCACGCGCATCGACGTCTGCCCGCTGGGCAGCGGCGCCGTCGCGGGAACCAGCCTGCCGCTGGACCGCGCCCGCACGGCCGAACTGCTCGGCTTCCCCCGCTTCTCCCGCAACAGCATCGACGCCACCAGCGACCGCGACTTCCTGGCCGAACTGTGCTTCTGCTGCGCCCTGCTCGGCGTGCACCTGTCCCGCTGGGCGGAAGACTGGATTCTCTACTCGACGACCGAGTTCGCCCTGCTCGAACTGTCCGACGCCTACTGCACCTCCAGCTCGATGATGCCGCAGAAAAAGAACGCCGACACGCTGGAGTTGATCCGGGGCAAGAGCGCCGCGGGCGTGGCGCACCTGACGGGCCTGCTGACGCTGCTCAAGGGCCTGCCGCTGGCGTACAACCGGGACCTCCAGGACGACAAGCGGTTCGCGTTCGCAGCCGTCGACGCCATGCAGGCGTCGCTGGCGGTGGCGGCCGGCGTGGCGGGCACCACGAAGTTCCGCGCCGAGAGCATTGCCGCCTCGCTGGACAAGGGCTTCCTGGACGCCACGTCGCTGGCGGAATACCTCACGCTCAAGGGCGTTCCGTTCCGCCAGGCGCACCACGTGGTCGGCTCGCTGGTGGCGCAGGCGGAGCGAGAAGGCCGGAGCCTCGCCGAACTGCCGCTGGAGACGCTGCAGGCCGCGTGCGACCGCGTCGGCCCGGACGTGCGGGAGCACCTGGGCGCCGCCCATGTCGTCCGCCGCTACGCCCCCGACGGCGCCGGCGGGGCCGACCAGCTCCGCAAGCAACTGGACTTCTGGAAGAAAGCTTTGGAATCCTGATCTCCCGCGACCTCACCGGCAGGTTGCATCCCGGGTATGGAACGCCCGGAATAACCTTTCGATTGGGGAAACCATGAAGGAACGTGAATTCATCGACTGGATTCGCAGCCAGCGGGAAGGGGATTCCGCGGTCGTCGTGGTGGGCCCCGGCGACGACTGCGCGGTGCTGGCGTGCGGAGGTGAAAAGCTGCTGGTCTCGACGGACCAGTTGCTGGACGGGGTGCATTTCGACCTGAAGCGGGACGGCGCGGAGGCAGCCGGGCGCAAGGCGATGGCGCGGGCGCTGTCGGACCTGGCGGCGATGGCGGCCAAGCCGCTGGCGGCCGTCGCGACGGTCACGCTGCCCAAGGGCTTTACCCGCGCCGACGCCGAGGCGCTGTACCGAGGCCGGCGGAGCGTGTCCGACGCGTTCGCCTGCCCGATGGTCGGCGGCGACGTGGGAAGCTGGTCCGGGCCGCTGGCCATCGGCGTGACCGTCTTCGGCACGTCCGGCGGGGTCAAGCCGATCCTCCGCAGCGGGGCCATCGCCGGTGAGGCGCTGTGCGTGACCGGGCGGCTGGGCGGAAGCTGGCGGACCGACCGCCACCTAAAGTTCTCCCCCCGCATCGTCGAGGCCCGCAAGCTGGCGGCCAAGTATCACGTCGGCGCGATGATCGACATCTCCGACGGGCTGGCGCTGGACCTGTGGCGCCTGTGCGAGGCGTCAGGCGTGGGGGCGGAAGTCCAGGCCCAGGCCGTCCCCTGCCACGACGACGCCGTCGCCGGGCGAAAGATCACGCCCCTCCAGGCCGCACTCGGCGACGGCGAAGACTACGAACTGCTGTTCACCCTCCCTGCCGACCAGGCGGAAGAACTCTGCCGCACCCAGCCGCTGGGCACGCCCATCACGCGGATCGGACAGACGGTCAACCCCGACGCCGGGGTGATGCTGGTGCACCCCGAAGGAAAACGGGAAAAACTCGAGCCGGCCGGCTGGGAACATGAGACGTGATGGAAGACCGAGCCTCGGGACCGGATTCAATTGTCAATTGACAATCGACAATTGACAATTTCTCACCACTCTTCCCTCTCTTCATCCCTCCTTGGCCCCCGGGGGGCGGGATGGTATAAGGATTCCGGCCCGCCGGCGTTTGGGCGGGAGGCACGGAGTTCCATGGAAACATTCGAGACCCACAGCCTGACCGAGACGTACGCCCTGGGGCGCGAACTCGCCGGGCGGTTCGGCGCGGGCGACTGCGTGGCGCTGGTGGGCGCGCTGGGGGCGGGCAAGACCGCCCTGGTGCGCGGGGTGGCGCTGGGCCTGGGCCTGCGCGACGAGCGGATGGTCTCCAGCCCGACGTTCGTGCTGGCGCAGGAGTATCCCGCCGACGTGCCGGTGTACCACCTGGACCTGTACCGGCTGGCCGACGCGCCGACCGAGCTGGAGACGCTGGGGCTCGACGAGATGCTCTCCGACGGGGTGGCGCTGGTGGAGTGGGCGGACCGCGCGGGCGCTGCCCTGCCCCGCCCGCACTGGCGGATCGACATCGAGATCACCGGACGGCGCTCCCGCCGGTTCCGCCTGTCCCGCGTCGATTGACACGCCCGCCGCGGCGCGGTAATGTCGGCGGTTTCTTTCGAGGGCAGAACATGGAAAAAGCCATCGCGAAAGCCACGACGCTGATCGAGGCGCTGGGGTACATCCAGCGGTTCCTCGACAAGATCATCGTCATCAAGATGGGCGGATCGGTCATGGACGACGAGAAGGCCATGGCCGACCTGCTGACCGACGTGGTGTTCATGAACACCGTCGGCATGCGCCCGGTGATCGTGCACGGGGGCGGGAAAGCGATCTCCAACGCGATGGAGCAGCGCGGGCTGGAGGTGCAGTTCGTCCAGGGGCGGCGCTACACCGACCAGCGGACGCTGACCGTCGTCGAGCACGTGCTGTGCAACGAGATCAACCGCGGGATCGTCGCGACGATCGAGGCGCTGGGCTCCAGCGCGATGGGCCTGCACACGCTCAGCAGCGGCGTGCTGTTCGGCGAGAAGCTTTTCCTGGAAGAAGCCGACGGGCGGAAGATCGACCTGGGCTTCGTGGGCAAGGTCACCAGCGTCAACGCCAAGCTGCTGGAGCTTCTCTGCCAGGCGGACACGATTCCCGTGATCGCCCCGCTGGCGCGGGACCGGACCGGCGCGCGCCTGAACTGCAACGCCGACACTGCCGCCGGCGAGGTGGCCGCCGCGCTGAAGGCGGAAAAGCTCGTCGTCGTCAGCGACACCCACGGAATCCGCAAGGACGTCAAGGACCCCGACAGCCGGATCCAGTCCGCCAACGAGGCGGAAATCCGCGGCATGATCGCCGACGGCACGATTTCCTTCGGCATGCTCCCGAAGGTCGAGAGCTGCCTGCGGGCCATCGAAGGCGGCGTGACCCGGACGCACATCATCGACGGCCAGCTGCCCCACTCGCTGCTGCTGGAGATCTTCACCAAGGACGGCGTGGGGACGCTGATCCAGAAATAGCGCGGCGGTCGGCGCCGCCGACGGGAACGGCCATCATGCAGAAAAACTTCATCAACCTGCGGGACTTCACCGCC
>DNAS01000024.1:19831-20803 GCA_003485185.1 Phycisphaerales bacterium
CCTGCGGGACTTCACCGCCGAACAGCTCCGGAAGCTGCTCGACCGGGCGATCGCGGAAAAAACGCTCTTTCTCCAGGGCAAACTCCCCGCGTCTCTCCAGCGCCGCGCGCTGGCGATGATCTTCGAGAAGCCCTCGCTGCGAACGCGCGTCAGCTTCGAGGCGGCCATGACCCACCTGGGCGGGCACGCGATCTACCTGACGCGCGAGGACATCGGCCTGGGCAGCCGCGAGGCCGTCCAGGACATCGCGCGCGTCCTGGGACGCCTGTGCGACGGCATCATGGCGCGGACGTTCAGCCACCGGTTCGTCGAGGACCTGGGGCGGTTCACCACCGTCCCCGTCATCAACGCGCTGACGGATTATTCGCACCCCTGCCAGGCGATGGCCGACCTGATGACCGTGCGGGAGCACTTCGGCGATCTGGCCGGGCGGAAGCTGGTGTTCGTGGGCGACGGGAACAACGTGGCGCGCAGCCTCGCCGAGGCGGGGCGGAAACTCGGCGTGCACGTCGTGCTGGCCTGCCCGCCGGGATATGAACTGGAAAACGAGTTCGTCGCCTCGCTGGATGCCATCGAGGGCGCGGGAAGTTTCGCCACATGCAACGATCCTGCCGGCGCGGTGGCCGACGCCGACGTGATCTACACCGACACGTGGGTGTCCATGGGGCAGGAGGCGGAGAAGGAAAAGCGCGTGCGCGACTTCGCCGCGTTCCAGGTGAACCCCGCGCTGCTCGCCAGGGCCCCCGCCCGGGCGATCGTGCTGCACTGCCTGCCCGCCTACCGCGGGTTCGAGATCGACGACGACGCGTTCGAGGCCCACGCGCAGACCATCCTCGCCGAGGCGGAGAACCGCCTGCACTTCCAGCGGGCGCTGCTCAACGCGCTGATCGGCGACGGCGGAATCTGAAGCGGATTCCGGAAGCACGATCTTTCGCGTTGCGCGGTTTCGCAAATTCACAGCCCACGGAATGC
>DNAS01000024.1:20941-21286 GCA_003485185.1 Phycisphaerales bacterium
CAAATTCACAGCCCACGGAATGCCTTCCGTGGGCTTTTCTTGCGCGCGGTCGGCGTGCCGACGCGCGGTGGCGGGGGAACTTTTCGCCCGCGCCGGGCGTCCAAGGGCTCAAGCGAGGCAAAGGGGCCTCGCGAAGAGCAAGGAGCACGCCATGAAACGCACAGCCCTCTGGACCACGTTGTTCGCGCTGGTCGTCGCGGCGGTGTTGGGGGCCGCCGATCGAAAGGACAATCCCGAACCGGCCGCCCCGGCGGCGCGAGAGGCGCTGCCCGCCGTCAAGGCCCAGCCGGTCGTCGAGGTTGCCTTCGTCCTGGACACCACCGGCTCGATGAGCGGGTTGATCTC
>DNAS01000024.1:21478-26624 GCA_003485185.1 Phycisphaerales bacterium
CAAGGAGAAAATCTGGCACATCGCCAACCAGATCGTTCTCGGACAGCCGAAGCCCAAGGTGCGGATCGCCCTGGTCCCCTACCGCGACAAGGGCGATGAGTACGTCACGAAGGTCTTCGACCTGACCGACAACCTCGACCAGGTCTACACCGACCTGATGACCTTCCGCGCCGGCGGCGGGGGCGACGGCCCCGAGAACGTCAACCAGGCCCTGCACGACGCGGTGCACAAGCTTTCCTGGTCGCCGGAGCGCAAGACGCTGCGGCTGATCTACCTGGTGGGCGATTACCCGCCGCACAACGAATACACCGACGTGCCGACCTACGACAAGATCGCGGCGGCCGCCATTCAGAAGGGAATCTACATCAACGCGGTGCTCTGCGGGGGAAACACCGAGACGGCCAGGGTCTGGAAGGAAATCGCCGACGCCGCGGAGGGTTATTTCCTGACGGTCGAGCAGTCGGGCGGGGTGACGCACATCGCCACGCCGTACGACAAGGAGCTGGCGAAACTCAACGCGGAGCTGGTTTCGACGGCCGTCGCTTACGGCGACCGGAAGGAACGCGTCGCCCAGGAGAAGCTCAACGACGGCGCGAAGAAATACGACGCCCCCGCCGCGGCGGCCAGTGCCTCCTACCGCGTGACTTCGGGCGAGGTGGCGGCCAACGACCTGGTGTCCGACTCCCAGGCGGGCAAGGTGGACGTGGCCAAACTGGAAAAGGAAAAGCTCCCCGAGAACATGCAGAAGATGACGACGGAGGAGCGCAAGCAATACCTTACCGATCAGCAGCAGCGGCGTCAGAAAGTGGCCTCGCAGATCAAGGACCTTTCGGCCAAGCGGGACGAGCATGTCCGCAAGCAGATGGAACAGACCAAGGGCGCCAAGGACGGATTCGACCAGCAGGTGCTGGACTCGCTCAAGACGCAGGCGGCGAAAGTGAACGTCGAGTACAAGTAAGAGCCTGTCCGAATGACTCCAAGGGACGCGGTCTCGCAAATTCACAGCCCACGGAATGCTTTCCGTGGGTCTTTTTCGCGCACGGCGCGGGCCGGGGCGATTGGACAGGCCGCGGCCGGGGCGATACACTATCGCCCATGGCAAAGCACAATCGCAAGGACGGCCGGCGGGCCGACGAGCTGCGGGCGGTGCGGATCACGCCGGGATTCGTCAGCAAGGCCGACGGAAGCTGCCTGATCGAGATGGGCGGCACGCGGGTCATCTGCACGGCGAGTTTCGTGCCGGGCGTGCCCGAGTGGCGCCAGGGGCGCGGCAAGGGCTGGCTGACGGCTGAGTACGGCATGCTGCCCGCCTCGACGGGCGGGCGCAAGAGCCGCCCCGGCGTCAAGAGCGACGGTCGCGCGGTGGAGATCCAGCGGCTCATCGGGCGGGTGCTGCGTAGCGTGGTGGACTTCGCCGCGCTGGGCGAGAACACGCTGTACCTGGACTGCGACGTGCTGGAGGCCGACGGGGGCACGCGCACCGCCGCCATCACCGGGGCGCAGGTGGCGCTGTCGCTGGCGGTGGCGCGGGCGGCGGCGCAGGGGCAGTGCAGCGCCCGCGCGGTTCGGGGGCTGGTCGCGGCCGTCAGCGTCGGAATGCTCGACGGGCGGGCCCTCCTGGACCTGGACTACTCCGAAGACTCCGCCGCCGAGGTGGACATGAACGTGGCGATGACGTCCGCCGGGCGGTACGTCGAAGTGCAGGGCACGGCGGAGGGCAGGCCCTTCGCCGGGGCGGAAATGGACCGGATGCTGCGCCTGGCCCGAGGGGGCATCCGGCACCTGGTGCGGGCCCAGCGTGAAGCGATCACCCGCGGCGGGAGGAAAAAGCGATGAACCGCGTGCGAAACATCCTTCTCTGCGTGGCGGCGCTGTCGGCAGGCTGCGCCGACGGAAAACCCCTCGGCGGGCCCCTGTTCGCCCCGTCCGGCGGCGGCGACGATGACGCCTACACCATCCTGCTCTACATGAGTGCGCGGATCGGGCACATCGACGAAGTGAAATCCATGAAGCTCGCCGTCGAGAAGAACACCGGCTGGAAGGACCTGACCGTCGTCCACCAGGAAGGCAGCAGCGCCCTGTACCGCGGCTCGTACCGCACGATCGAGGACGCCCAGGCGGACTTGCGGGCGACCAAGGAGTTCGTGTCGGCGGAGGGCGTTCGGCCGTTCCTCGGCGCCATCCTCATGCCGACCCCCGGAAAGGAGGTCGGACCGCGCGAGTGGAATCTGGAGAACGCCGAGGGGGTCTACACCGTGATGGTGGCCGTGTTCTATGACATGCCGGAGCGGAACTACGTCGGGCGCAAGCGGTTCGCGGCGGACTACTGCAAGCAGCTCCGCCAGGCGGGGTACGACGCGTATTTCTTCCACGGTCCGGCGCGGTCGGCCGTCACCATCGGCACGTTTCCGGCCGAGGCCGTCGGCGAGACGCGCGAGGGCGAGCAGACCGTACCCGTCATCCGCGACGAGCGCGTTCGCACGATCCTCCGCGACTTCCCGCGCCTGGCCGTCAACGGCGCGGGCGAGCGCGTGCGCACGCTGGACCCCCGCACGGGAAAATACGAGTACGTCGACCAGACGACCTACGTGATCCGCATTCCCAGGAAAGGCGCCGATGGATTCCCGACGAACGATCGTTCTGGCCACCCGTAATCCCGGGAAAATCCGCGAGATCCGCGAGGTGCTGGGGGCTCTGGGACTTTCCGTCGCCGGACTGGAAGAGCACGGCGACATTCCCGAACCGCCCGAGACGGGCCCGACGTTCGCCGCCAACGCCCGCGACAAGGCCGCCTACTACGCCCGCGCCATCGGGCAGTGGTGCCTGGCCGACGATTCGGGCCTGGTGGTCGACGCCATCGGCGGCGAGCCGGGCGTGCACAGCGCCCGCTACGCGGTCGACCGCTGTCCCGTCGGGGCCGGACGCGACGTGATCGACGCCGCCAACAACGCCCGCCTGCTGGCCGAACTCCGCGACGTGCCCGACGACCGCCGCACCGCCCGGTTTGTCTGCTGCCTGGCGCTGTCCGACGGGCGGCGGATTCTCGTCGAGGCCTGCGATTCCGTCGAGGGGCGGATCGGGCACGAACCGCGCGGACACAACGGTTTCGGATACGACCCCCTGTTCCACCTGCCCGAGCTGGGGTGCACCACGGCGGAGTTGCCCTCGGAGAAAAAGAACGCCCTCAGCCATCGCGGAAAGGCGCTGCGCCACTTCGCCCGTCTCCTGGCGGATTATCTCAAATCACATCGGCCGGGTGACGGCTCTTGCGGGTGAGGACTCCCACGGCCGCGAGGATGCCCGCCAGCAGGCCGTAAATCACCGTCGCGGCATACCAGGGACAGGCGGGGACAGGCACGTAATCCCCCAGGCGCGTGATGCGGTAGAGGACTCCGGACTGCTGCCAGGCGAAGTCGGCGTCGGCCGCGACGGCCGAGGCCACGGAGTAGAACGGGTTTCCATATACTGCCAGCAGGGCCACGCGGCGTTGGGCGTCGGTTCCGACGGCCTGGAGAATCCCCCCCATCCAGAACGGCGTGCTCAGGGCGAGTGCGAGGACGATTGCGGCGGCCACGCCCGCCGCCAGCCTGCCGGAGCGGCGGGAGGCCAGCCTGGATGCCGCCACGCCCGCCAGGGAGACAGCCGCCAGCGTGCAATACACTTCCAGGGCCGGCACGAATCCCAGACGAGGGCTCAGGGCCCATAGCACCAGCAGGGCTACGGCGGCTGCGTCGGCCGTCACGCCCCCGCGCAGGACAGCGCCGAGGCCGTCTTCGGCGCCGGCAGCCAACACCCCCGAGGCCAGCGCCACCCAGAGCGTCGCGCCGGCCAGTGAAGCCAGCAGCGCCATCCGGTCGCCCGCGCCCGCCCACAGGCCCAGTCCGTAGAGGCCCAGGACGATCCCCAGCGTCGCCCCGGCAGCAGCCAGCACGGGCGCCCCGTGGCGCGCCAGCAGGGCGCGCAGAAATCCCGGGCGATTGCTCTCCCGGTCGGAGGATGCCTGGTCTTCGGACACGGGGCTACGGTTCCTTGCCCTTGGCGCCGGCAGGCTGGGTTGTCGCGCGATACGCCTTGAGCTGCGACTGGAGGTGGCGTGCGTATTCTTCCCAGAGGGACTTTCGGGCGTCCAGTTCCCGGATCTGGTAGTCGATCTGTCGGAGGACGTCTTCGGCCTGGGCGCCGGGCTCGTGGAGGTAGTCCTTGGGATTGGCGAAGCGCCGGGCCCAGTCGTCCAGGTAGGCGGTCGCCTGCTGGGGAGCGCGCGGAAGCACCTGCCCGACGGGTTCGAGGCGCTGGAGGTCGAAATCCCGCACCCCGCCAAGGCGCAGCTCGCTTTCGGCCTGGGCGACGTCGAAGACCAGGGCGCGGGCATCGGCGCGGATGACCACCTGTCCGCGCCCGTGGGCGTTGAGATAGGTTCTCGCCCATTCGGCCAGGCCGTCCGGCTCGATCGGCTGGTTGTCGATCTGCAGGCGCCCGAAGCGGTCGATCTCCAGCAGGGCGCGGGCGTACGGCGACTTTTCCGCGCCGTCCAGCGGATGGAGCACGACCTCGACCTTCGTGCCGCGAGGGGGAACGGTCCCGGTCTTGGCGCTGAACGTCAGGATGGCGTTCTTGTCGGAGCTTTCAAAGGGGACGTCGATGACCGCCGAGGCGAAATTCGCCACGGAGATGATCTCGCCCTCGGCGTCGGCGAGATAGTGGTTGTCGGGCAGGACGGCCGATCCGATGAAAATCCACTTCTTCGGCATGGCGCCCTTTCCGCGTCCCGTCAGCGCCAGCCAGTCGCTTGCGTCGGCGGTGCGGGGTTTGCCGTCTGCGCCCGTCCAGCGGAAGGAGATTTGCAGCTCCGGGCCGCGGGGGGAGACGAATCGCGGGTCTTCGTCCTCGATCTCGATCCACCGGGCGGGCCGGCCGGGAGTGAGCCCAAGAAGCAGCAACGCCGCGTGGACGTGCGACGGCTTGGCGGGCGTCGCGAGGATGCTTTCGTAGTCCTTGGTTCCGGACTGGCAGAGCAGGAATTCCAGCTCGGCCGACTCGGTGACGACCTCGGCGTCGAGGAGAACCTCCCGGGCGGCGAGGTTCACGCGAACGGCGTCGAAGAGCTTGACGGGCCCTTTGGCGGGCGCGGCGGCCGGTTGGGTGG
>DNAS01000014.1 GCA_003485185.1 Phycisphaerales bacterium
ACATTGATCGAACTGCTGGTGGTCGTCGCCATCCTTTCGCTGCTGGTCAGCATCCTCCTGCCGTCCCTGAAACAGGCCAAGGACCTGGCCGCCTTCGCGAAATGCGCGGCGCACCTGAAGGGCATCGGCACGGCGATGGCGTTGTATTCCGGCGAATACAACACCCGGGCGATGAAGGTCCACAGCAACCCCCTGAACGGCATGGATTGCTCCTGGCAGGGGGTCTTGGGCGAACTCTACATGGGGGGCAGCGCCTCGGACGGGCAGTATTTCCTGCCTGAGCTGCGCTGCCGGGTGGGCAAGGGCAACGCCGCCACGTACGTCATGAACAACTACGTGGGCACCGCGCCGTACGTCCGGGGATGGAGCGGGGTGGCGGCGCCGTACAAGATGATCGTCGCCGCCGACGGCGGATGGTGGTGGACGGGATCGGGGTATTATTACTGGTCGTATTTCTCGTCCAACCGCTGGAAGGACGGATACAAGTACCGCCACCTTGGCCCGGCGGACGACCCCCTCGAGCAGCAGGGGCGGCTGAACGGCCTGTTCGCCGACTGGCACGTGGAAGCATTCACCGACCAGGACGGCGTGATCACCACCCCCCACGAGACCTGCCGGGCGATGAACCCGTACTGGCCCGACGATTACTGTTTCGGACACCCCGGCGGAGGGGGGAAGACCACCCCGTGACCCGGCCGTGGGAAGGGGGTTCCCACGGCCATTTCGCGCGGAGTTCCGGGCCCATGCCCGAATTTCCCAGGATCCATTGAAGACGGCGCGCGTCCTGTCGTCAGGGCGCGGCAGCAGGAGAAGGCGATGAAGACGTGGACAAGGATTCCCGTGTGTGTGGCAATCGTCGCGGGCGTTTGCCTGTCGGCCGGCGCGGCGGAGAACCTGGTGAAGAATCCGGGCTTCGAGATGAAAGACGGGCGGATCGACGGCTGGACGGATCGGACGTCCACCAAGCAGAAGCTCTCGAACGACGCCGACGCGGGCAATCCGCAAGGCAAGCCCGCCCTGCGTGTGGACGTGACGGCGGATGGCGGCAGCTCCAGCCACGGGCAGATTCTCCAGACCATCGCCGTCAAGGGCAACACCGCCTACAAGCTGGAGATGGACGTCAAGGCCTCCCGGGAGCGCATGGCGTACGTTCAGATCAAGCTCATGGAAGGCAAGTCGGAAACGGCGCGGCTCGTGACGGAGGCGAACGCCGGCGCCGGCTCGTGGGAAACGCAGTCCAAGGAGTTCACCACCGCGCCTGGCACGACGGGCGTACAGGTGATCTGCCGCTTCCGGATGAGCTCTGGCTATGTGAACCGGACGGCGTGGTTCGCCAATCCGAGGCTGGCGGAGGCCGCGGGCGAGGCGGCGAGCCAGCCCGCAGCGAGCCAGCCGGCGGAATCGACATCCACCAAGCCCTTCGCCTTGAAGCAGGAGGAAAAAGCGATGGAGGAAACGGGCAAGGACGCCTACGTGACTCCCGAGGGGGCGGGCGCCAAGGACGGGTCCGACTGGGCCAACGCGCTGGCCGGCAATGACGGCGGATTGCAGAAGGCCTGGGACCTGGCCGGACCGGGCAAGACGGTCCATGTCGGCGGGGGCGTCTACAAGAACCCGTCCATCACGTTGACCGCCGGCGGGGCGGGGCTGGACAGGCCCAAGAGCCTCGTCGGCGTGGATCGCGGCGCCAGCCGTCCCGTCTTCCAGGGCACTTGGACCAAGGACAAGCCCTCGGCGGGGCCTGCGCTGATCGTCATTCCCGCGGGCGTCTCGTTCGTCGAGATCCGCAACCTGGAGGTTCGCAGCTATAAGACGGTGCTGTCGGCGCGCGGGCGGAACCACGGCCTGCGGATCGCCCACGTGGACGTGCAGGACAGCCGCGACGCCTTCTGGTTCGAGGGCGGCGCCACGGCCGAAGAGCCGGACGCCGGGTCCAGCGATATCGTGCTGCGAGACTCCACCGTCACCCGCTACACCAAGCGCGGCGTGCGCATCCTGGAAGGCGTCAGCCGGATGCGGGTGATCAACGTGACCGTCGACGCGGGCGGGAAGGACTACGCGGTCGAGGTGTTCCCCATGGGGTTCGCCGTCCAGGGCAACGCCCATTCCAAGGCCAAGGGCGTCGCCGACCGCGACATCGTGTTCGTCAACTGCGAGGCCCGCGGCAACTACCACGACGCCGGCGCCGACAAGTACTGGAATGCCGACGGGTTCTGCGCCGAGAGCAACACGTACAACCTGACCTACGTCAACTGCCGTGCCTTCGACAACACCGACGGCGGGTGGGACATCAAGTCCAAAAATGCGGTCCTGATCCACTGCGTCAGTGCGCGGAACAAGCGGAATTACCGCTTCTGGTCGGAAGCGACGATGGTCCAGTGCATCGGGCAGGACGCCGTCAAGCGGGGCGGCACGGGAACGGCGGCCGGCCTGCACGTCGTGCGAGGATCGGTCTACGCCTACGGTTCGACGTTCCGCAACAATCCCATCGGCGTGGACATCGACACGCACTACACCAAGCCGGTCACGGTCACGCTGACGGACTGCACCGTCGTGCCGGCGAACGGGAAGACCGATTCGGCAACCGTGGAAGACGGCGGCGTGCTCCGCGTCATCGGCGGAAGCGTACCCGGCGTGGAATCGGCCGAGGCGAAAAAGTAACGCACCGTCCCTATTGAGCAAACCCAGGCCGGGCTTCGCCCAAGTGGCGATGTCGGCTTGGGTTTTGCATTTCCGGGGTCGGAATCCTACCTTTCCCCATGGAGCGTCGACGGGGGCGTCCATTCGACGGCCGGCGGCGCGCGCTGCGAGCAGGGCAGGCGAAGAGCCAGTGCGCGGGTTGCTCGCGGTCCGCAAGCCAAACCGGGATTCGCACAAGACTTATCTTTCGCGGTTCCCGCCCGCGCCTCAACCGGCGCGGGAAATCGGCCGAAATCCCTGATTCTTTCGCGAATCGTTGCACAAGGAGCGTCCTTGGCGACTCGATAAATGGAACAGGCGTCGCTGTCTTCGGGCGGCCCTGGAGTGCCTCGGTAAAACGGCAGGAACCATGCAGTACGGAACGGTAATCGCGATCGTCAACGAGAAGGGGGGCACGGCCAAGACGACGACGGCAGTCAGTCTGTCCGCGTCGCTCGGCGCGCTGGGGAAGAAAGTTCTCCTGGTGGACCTGGACGGGCAAGCGGCGTCTTCGCGCTGGCTGGGGGTGGAAGAGGACGGCCGGCTGGCCGACGCCCTCGTCCGCGGAAAGGGACTGTCGCCGATTCCCGACGTGCTGCCGGGCGTCTCGCTGGCGCCAGGCAGCGGAAAGCTGGACTCGGTGTCGCACGACCTGCGCCCGACGCAGGGCGGGCAGTTGCGCAAGGTGCTCGCCGAGCAGACGCAGTTCGACTACATCCTGATCGACTGTCCGCCCAGCCTGGGCAACCGCCTGATCGGCAACGCACTGCTGGCGGCTACCCATGTGATCGTGCCCGTCGAGACGTCGATTCTCGCGTTGGACGGGCTGCGGATTCTGCTGACGACGCTGGACGACGTGCGCGACGGGATGGGCCACGAGATCGTCCTGGGCGGCGTGCTGGCGTGCCGGTACGACGCGCGGACGCGCCTGAGCCGGCTGGTGCTGGCCGAACTCCGCCGGGCCCTGCCGGGCAAGGTGTTCGAGACGGTCATCCGCGAGAACGTCCGCATGCGCGAATGCCCGGCCAGCGGGCAGAGCATCCTGGCGTTCGCGCCGGATTCGCACGCGGCCGAGGACTACCAGACGCTCGCGCGAGAGATGATCGAGCACGAGGACCGCTGGCGGCTGCCTGCGGGCAACGTGCGGAAGGGCATCGACGGCCTGGTGGCCGAGGGGGAGCGGCGGGCGGTCGATCACCTGCGTGACGAGGCCGCCGCGCGAGTCCGCGAGGCGGCGGCGGGCGAAAACCGCTCGTTCGCGGAGGCGGAAACCCCGCCGGAAGAAGTGCCCGAAACGCCCCCGGCCGGGGGCGAAAAAGCCCCTGAAATGGATCCGGCTGAGGCGGAAAAGAACGCGGAAACGCCAGAAAGTGCCCCGGAATTGCCGCCGGAAGTGACCTTCGAGACGGAAAAGGAAGCCCCCTGCGCGGCGTCCGAAGAAGCCCCCCGGGAAGACCCGGCCGCCATGCGGGAACTGGAAGACTGGCTGGACAAGGTTACCGGCGCCAAGCCCGTGGAGCCCCCGGCGGCCGAACCGGCGCCGGCCGAAGCGATGGTCGCCTCGGCCGACGCGCCGGCCTGCAAGCCTGAAGTGCCGCTGGAATGGCAGATCGACCGCGGCGACAACG